>NZ_CP141049.1:600000-900000 GCF_034627025.1 Microvirga lotononidis
GGGGAAACTCTCGGTGCAGGTCCATTGCGGAAGCGCGCTTGGGGGAGCGCGTCGAGATCATCGATTCCGCACAAGCCGCAGCCGGTCCGCCACGACAGCACGCGCCTATGGGCCAGATGTTCGTGAAGTCCGTTGGGTGTAAGATCGATAGCGACCCTCAAGCCCCTCTCATCGGGTACGATGCGAGTTCCGCGAATATCGCCAGGGGCTTGAATGACACCCTCCGTCAGGCTGAAGCCCACGGCGAAGTCGTCCAGGTCGGATGGCGTCGCTATCATGACGGCGAATGGAATGCCGCCGTACACGAAGTTGACCGGCACCTCCGAGGGAATCGCGCGTATGCTGCAATCAGGATCGACTATCCCAAAGCGGAGAACGGTAGCTGGCGCGTCCACTGCCTCGAGGATCTGCAAGTTGTCTTCATTCAGCAGCATTGGCATTCGGGCCGATGCGTTTGAGTGCAACATCCTCTTCATAAAACCGGGCCTGCCAGTCGGATTGACGGTTCGTGCGGCGCACCTGCACCGCCGTGACCTTGTACTCCGGACAGTTCGTCGCCCAGTCGGAGTAATCGGTCGTGATCACGTTCGCCCCTGTCTTCGCGTGGTGGAACGTCGTGTAAACGACCCCTGGCTGCATGCGTTCGCTGATCTGGGCACGCAAGGCGATGTCACCGGAGCGGCTCTCAAGGGACACGAGATCGCCCTCGACGATCCCCCGGCTCTCCGCGTCGAATGGGTGGATCTCGAGCACGTCCTCCTCATGCCAGCGACTGTTCTCCGTGCGCCTCGTCTGCGCCCCGACATTGTACTGCGACAGGATACGGCCCGTTGTCAGGATCAGCGGGAACCGCGGGCCCGTACGTTCCTCGGTCGGCACGAAGTCCGTGATCATGAACTTGCCTTTGCCCCGGACGAACCGATCCACATGCATCATCGGCGTTCCTGCCGGCGCAGTCTCGTTGCACGGCCATTGGATCGATCCCAGGGCCTCGAGCTTGTCGTAGGAGACGCCTGCGAAGGTCGGCGTGAGACGGGCGATCTCGTCCATGATCTCGCTTGGATGCGAGTATCGCATCGGATATCCAAGGGCATTCGACAGTTCCATCGTAACTTCCCAGTCTGCCAACCCACACACCGGCGGCATCACCTTCCGCACGCGGTTGATGCGCCTCTCCGCATTGGTGAAGGTTCCGTCCTTTTCGAGGAAGGAGGAGCCGGGCAGGAAGACATGGGCGTATTTCGCGGTCTCGTTCAGGAAGATGTCCTGGATCACCACGAACTCCATGGCCCTCAGGCCAGCGGTCACGTGCTGCGTGTCCGGATCGGACTGGGCGATGTCCTCACCCTGGATGTAGAGAGCCTTGAACGACCCGGACACCGCCTCGTCGAGCATGTTCGGAATGCGCAGGCCGGGCTCGCCCGAAAGGCCTACCCCCCAGAAGGCCTCGAACATCTGCCGCGTCGCATCATCCGAGACGTGCCGATAGCCCGAGAACTCATGCGGGAACGAGCCCATGTCGCAGGAGCCCTGGACGTTGTTTTGCCCGCGCAGCGGGTTCACGCCGCAGCCGGGCCTCCCAATGTTGCCGGTCGCCATCGCGATGTTCGCCATGCCCATCACCATGGTCGAGCCCTGGCTGTGCTCGGTGACGCCGAGCCCGTAGTAGATCGCGCTCCTGCCACCCTTGGCGTAGAGCCTGGCGGCGTGTCGCACGTCGGCGGCGGGAACGCCCATGACGTCCGCAACGGCCTCGGGAGAATGACGCTCGTCGGCGATGAAACGGGCCCAGGATTCGAAGGCGTCAAGCTCGCACCGCTCGCGAACGTAGTCCTCGTCGACCAGTCCCTCCGTCACGATCACATGCGCGAGCGCGTTGATCATCGCTACGTTGGTGCCGGGCTTCAGGGGCAGGTGATAGTCGGCCTCGATGTGAGGCGATCTCACGAGGTCGATCCGGCGCGGATCGATGACGATGAGACGGGCACCCTCCCGCAGACGGCGCTTCATGCGGGAGGCGAAGACAGGATGGCCGTCGGTCGGATTGGCCCCGATCACGACGATGACGTCAGCCTGGTCCACGGATGCGAAGTCATGCGTGCCGGCCGAGGTGCCGAGCGTCGTCTTGAGCCCGTAACCGGTCGGCGAGTGGCAGACGCGGGCGCAGGTATCGACGTTGTTGTTGCCGAAGCCGGCGCGGACGAGCTTCTGGACGAGGAATGTCTCCTCGTTCGTGCACCGGGAAGAGGTGATGCCGCCGATGGAATCGCGGCCGTATTTCGTCTGGATGCGCCTGAACTCGCTGGCGGCGTGCCCGATCGCCTCCTGCCATGACACCTCGCGCCACGGGTCGGTGATCCTCTCACGGATCATGGGCCTGGTGATGCGGTCCTTATGCGTGGCATAGCCCCAGGCGAACCGCCCCTTGACGCAGGAATGTCCCTCGTTCGCCCTGCCGTGTTTGTACGGAACCATGCGCACGACCGTCGTGCCCTTCATCTCGGCCTTGAAGGTGCAGCCGACGCCGCAATAGGCGCAGGTGGTGATGACCGAATGCTCGGGCGCTCCGAGATCGATCACGTTCTTCTCATTGAGCGTGGCCGTCGGGCAGGCCTGCACGCAGGCGCCGCACGACACGCACTCGGACCCGAAGAAGTCCATCCCGCCGGGCGAGACGCGCGAGTCGAACCCTCTTCCCTCGATCGTCAGGGCGAAGGTGCCTTGCACCTCCTCGCATGCCCGGACGCAACGGGAGCAGACGATGCACTTGGAGTCCTCGAAGGTGAAATACGGATTGGACGCATCCTTCGGCGCATCAAGATGGTTGGCCCCGTCATAGCCATACCGGACCTCGCGTAGACCGACGGCACCAGCCATGTCCTGGAGTTCGCAATCGCCGTTGGCGGAACAGGTCAGGCAGTCGAGAGGGTGATCGGAGATATAGAGTTCCATGACGCCGCGCCGCAGATCGGCCAGCCTCGGCGTCTGGGTGTAGACGATCATGCCTTCCTCAGCCGGCGTGGTGCAGGAGGCGGGCGTACCGCGCCGACCTTCGATCTCGACCAGGCACAGGCGGCACGAGCCGAAGGGCTCAAGCGAATCCGTCGCGCACAGCTTCGGGATCGTCGTGCCGGCCCTCATGGCCGCGGCCATGACGGAGGTGCCTGCCGGAACGGAGACGGGCTGTCCGTCGATGGTCAGCGTGACCGCCTTCTCCGTCCTGCGGATCGGCGTGCCGTAGTCGACTTCCTTGATCAGGACCATGACCGCTCTCCGTCACTCGGCGGCCGCGACAACCTGCGGCGCCCTGTCGAAATCCTCGGGAAAATGGGTCAGCGCGCTCATCACCGGCAGCGGGGTCAATCCTCCCATGGCGCAGAGCGAGGCATCGGTCATGAGGGCGCAGAGATCCTCGAGAACCTCGAAGTTCTTCTCGGGCTCAATGCCGGCGATGATCCGGTCCATGACCTCGACACCCCGTACCGCGCCGACGCGGCAGGGCGTGCACTTTCCGCAACTCTCGGCGGCGCAGAACTCGAAGGCGAAGCGGGCCTGTCGTGACAGATCGACGGTGTCGTCGAACACGACGATGCCACCGTGGCCGAGAAGTCCCTTCTCCGCAGCGAGCGTCTCATAGTCCAGGGGGAGGTCCAGCATGGATGCCGGGAAGTAGGCCCCCAGAGGTCCTCCGACCTGTACGGCTTTGAGGGGACGCCCCGTCGCGGTTCCACCGCCGAAGTCCTCGACGATCTCACGCAGGGTAGCTCCGAAAGCGAGCTCGATGAGGCCACCGCGCGTGACGTTGCCGGCGAGCTGGATCGGCAGCGTGCCGCGCGAACGTCCCATGCCGAAATCCGCATAGGCCTGGAAACCGTTGGCCATGATCCACGGCACGGTTGCGAGAGAGAGCGTGTTGTTGATGAGAGTCGGCTTGCCGAAGAGCCCTGCGACCGCCGGCAGAGGGGGCTTTGCCCGCACCATGCCGCGCTTGCCCTCGAGGCTGTCCAGGAGTGACGTCTCCTCGCCGCAGATGTAGGCCCCCGCTCCAAGCCGCGATTCCAGGATGAAGGCACGGCCGGATCCCAACACGGATGGGCCGAGATAGCCAGCCTTCGTGGCGACCTCGATCGCTTCCGTCATGGTCCGGTAGGCGTGCGGATATTCCGACCGGATGTAGATGAAGCCCTTGGTCGCGCCGACGGCGAGACCGGCGATGGTCATGCCTTCGATCAGGGAGAAAGGATCTCCCTCCATGAGCATCCGGTCGCCGAAGGTGCCGCTGTCACCCTCGTCCGCATTGCAGACGACGTACTTGCGGTCGGCTTGCGCATGAAGGACCGTGTCCCACTTGATTCCGGTCGGGAACCCGGCCCCGCCCCGCCCGCGCAATCCGGAAAGCTTGATCTCGTCCACGATGGCCTGCGGTTCCAGGGTCAGCGCGCGTCGAAGGCCGGCATAACCGCCATGGGCCTCGTAGTCCTCGACGGACAACGGGTCGACGATCCCGCATCGCGCGAACGTCAGCCGCTGCTGCCGGGCGAGGTAGGGCTGGTCCTCCAGGCGCTCGAGGCGCAAGGGATGCTCCCCGCCCGACAGGAAGTCGGCATCGAACAGGCTGCCCAGGTCCGTGGGGCTGATCGGCCCGTAGGCAATACGTCCTGCGGGGGTCTCGACCTCGACCAGGGGTTCCAGCCAGAACAGGCCACGGGATCCGGTCGCCACGATCTCCAGGTCCGAGCCTCGAACGCCGGCCTCATCCACGATCAACCTGGCGATCCGTGCCGCGCCGAGGGACAGCGAGGCGGCATCACGCGAGATGAAGACTCTGGTCATGTTCCCCGAGCCTCCCGGACGACGCCGTCGAGCCGTTTCCGGTCCAGCCTTCCGATGGGTTCACCGTCATAGAGCGCCGATGGGGCGCAGGCACACAGCCCAAGACAATAGACCGCTTCGACGGTCAAGGCGCCATCAGACGTGGTTCCGCCCCACTCAATCCCGAGCTCATCCAGCAGGTCGCGTGCGAGCTGCGGGCCGCTCATGGACTGACAGGCTTCCGCACGGCACAGCTTGAGGATGTGCTCACCTGCGGGCTCGCGGCGAAAATCATGATAGAAGCTGACGGTCCCGTGGATCTCGGCCCGGGACAGGTTCAGGTCCGAGGCCACAAGGCCTATGGCATCCTCGGGAATATGCCCGAACTCGTCCAGGAGGGCATGGAGGATCGGCAGCACCGGGCCTTCCAGAGAACCATGCGCTGCGATGATCTCTCGCGCGCGAACTTGATCCCACTCGCGGAACCTCGGCATTTCCTCACCCAGGTATTATTGGTTCTGCCGAGACTGCTCGCCTTGCACGTGGGATGCAACCGGGATTTTCGGAGGGGCAGGCAGCCGGGTGACCGCGCGGCCCATGAGGCCGCGCGGTCACCCTCGTCCGGCAGTGTCCTGTCCGTCAGGCGGCTACGGCCGCCTGCTTGGCCTTGGCCGTATGGGCAGCAATGAGGTCCATCAGCTCCGGCGACAGGCAGTCGTACGGCTCCAGCCCGAGTTCCCTCAGCCGCGCGCGGATCTGCGGCATCTGGGCCGGGTCGACGCCCGACTCGATGACCGAAGACACGAAGGCGGCGAACTTCGGTTCCGACCAGCCCTTCTGGGGCGAGAGCTCCGTGTGAATGAAATCCAAGCCATAGAATGGATGGTTCTTGTTCTCGATGCGGCCATACATGTGGACGCCGCATACCTTACAGGCATGCCGCTGGATCGTCGCGGAGGTATCGACGACCTGCAACTTGTCCGCGTTCGCCGTTACGGTCACGTTATCGCGAGGCACGACGGCGACCATGGCGAAGGTGGCACCGCTTGGCTTCCAGCACTTGGTGCAGCCGCAAAGATGGTTGTGGGCGCTATCACCCTTGATCTCCACGACGACCGGATCGCTGGTGCACTTGCAGACGAGCCTGCCTCCGGCGTAGTTCTGCTCGCCCTTGGTTATGCCATTGTCGACGGCTGGGTGGATCGAGAGAGTTGCATTCTGCATTGGACGCTCCTTTCCCCATTGAGTCCGTTCGGTTAGCCGACACAGCCCGGTACACTTGATGCCATGCTACGAGAGCTGAGCCGGATCCTTTGTCAGATCACGCGACAAAGCACGCTACTAAGCACGCAGTTACCTCGGATCGATCTGCAGCGAGACCGTGAACTCGGCAACGACCTCATCAGTACACGATCACGGAGCGGATCGACTTGCCCTCGTGCATGAGGTCGAAGGCGGTGTTGATCTCGTCGAGCGGCATCGTGTGGGTGATCAGATCGTCGATGTTGATCTTGCCCTCCATGTACCAGTCGACGATCTTCGGCACGTCCGTGCGCCCGCGCGCGCCGCCGAAGGCCGTGCCCTTCCAGACGCGGCCGGTTACGAGCTGGAACGGACGGGTGGCGATCTCCTTGCCGGCTTCCGCCACGCCGATGATGATGCTCTCGCCCCAGCCGCGATGGCAGCATTCGAGCGCCTGGCGCATCACGTCCGTGTTGCCGGTGGCATCGAAGGAGAAGTCCGCGCCGCCGCCCGTCAGATCGACGATGGCCTGCACGACCTTGTCGTTGCCGATCTCCTTCGGGTTGATGAAGTCGGTCATGCCGAACTTCCTGGCCATCTCGGCCTTGGCCGGATTGATGTCGACGCCGATGATCTTGTCGGCGCCGACCATGCGCGCGCCCTGGATCACGTTGAGGCCGATGCCGCCGAGGCCGAACACCACCACGTTGGCGCCGGGCCACACCTTCGCCGTGTAGATCACCGCGCCGATGCCCGTGGTGACGCCGCAGCCGATATAGCAGATCTTGTCGAAGGGCGCGTCCTCGCGCACCTTGGCGAGCGCGATCTCCGGCAGAACGGTGAAGTTCGCGAAGGTCGAGCAACCCATGTAGTGGAACACCGTCTCGCCATCGCAGCGGAAGCGGCTCGTGCCGTCGGGCATGACGCCCTGGCCCTGCGTGGCCCGGATGGCGGTGCAGAGATTGGTGCGGCGCGACAGGCAGGATTTGCAGTTGCGGCACTCGGGCGTGTAGAGCGGGATCACGTGATCGCCGACTTTCAGCGTCGTCACGCCGGGGCCGACCTCGCGCACGATGCCCGCGCCCTCGTGGCCCAGGATCGCCGGGAACTTGCCTTCGGAATCAAGGCCCGAGAGCGTATAGGCGTCGGTGTGGCAGACGCCCGTCGCCATCACCTCCACGAGCACCTCGCCGGCCTTGGGACCTTCGAGGCGGATGGTTTCGATGGTGAGCGGCTTGCCAGCCTCCCATGCCACAGCGGCCCTGGTTTCCATGGCGTTTCCCCTTCCGTAGATCTGCTCCGAGCATTCGAGTAGGGAATGCCCAAGTTTATAGCGTAAAGTGGAGTTTCAAGCCACTGTGATGATGCCTCCCGGCGCTGCGTCGGAATTACTAAAAAGGGTCATCGGATTCAGGGGAAGCATTCCACTTCGGCCTCTGCCTGCGCGCGACGAAGGTCGGCGATGAGATCCCGCATGAAGGGGTTAGTGCGAAACAACTCTGCTCCTTCGCCGGGCCGCTGGCCTACGCTGAGGACAGTCTCTGCCTGGACATAGCGGTCATACGGGAAGATCGAGGCGATGACATCGATGGAGCATGAGCACCGCTCCAGCGCGAGTCGCGTTCCTCCGTTGGCTTCCATGCAGGCAAAGACATAGTCGGCGCGGGCACTGGTCGGATAGTCATTGATGCCCTCGTCCTGTGCCCAGGCCGAGCTGGTCACCAAAAGCCCAAGAACGAGACTGCACCTCGAGACGGCATTCGCGCATGGCATGCGGCACTCCCCCGTGAGATGTGAACGGAGCATATCAAACACTCCGATGCGGGTGAACGCCGTCGGTTGCGGCTACATCCATGCATCATGCAGCAGAATGCGAGTATATTTTCCTCAGATCGTGCGGGTCTCATCCATACCATCGGGGACGCACCTCCAGCGGGCGACCCGCCAACCGGGATGCGTGTTGGTCCACTCCGCCATCCTGGGCTGCGCGCCCATCATGCAGCCAAGGTCGCTGACGGGATCAAAGGCGAAGCTGAACCGCTCCTCCTTGCAGGTATCGGGGGACGCGATAAGGCAGACAAGGAAAACCAACGCCATAGCCAATTCCTATTCATCGGATGGCCAGCGCCGTTCGCGCCAGCGGGCCCGGAGTCCTCAACATCGGCGCGGCAGGATAGTTCATGCTGAGCATTGCGGTCGGCGGGCGAGACCTCCGATCTTGCCCACGTCGCACAGTCTAGCAGAATCGTTGGGGTTGCGCCAGAAAACGGCCTCGAAACGCCTCGATGGCGCCCTTGTCCTGGCGCTCACCCTGGCTCAGTTCAACGGGAATATCCCTGACTGCCTGGATGGGCGAGCCTGCAAGGACGACAATCCGGCTCGCCATCCGGATGGCATCCCGGCTGTCGTGGGTGACGAAAAGGACCGTAGCCGATCTCTGGGCCAGCATCCCGATCAAGAGATCACGCAACCGATCCGCTGTCGGCTCGTCCAACGATGTGAAGGGCTCGTCCATCAGCAGGAGGTCAGGCTCGATGGCAAAAGCCCGCGCGAGCGCGACGCGGCGCTGCATGCCGAGAGACAGGCGCTCAGGATAGACATCCTGGGTGTCAGACATCCCCATGCTCGCGAGGAGATCGAGTGCCGTTCTCCGCGCGGCCTCCGTGGACGGAAGCGGAAGGAGGATGTTCTCGAGCACCGTCCGCCAGGGCAGCAGGCGTGGCGTCTGGAAAACGTAAGCCATCCGCGGCTTTGCCACGTCGTCGAACCCGATCCGGCCGGAATACTCCGTGTCCAAGCCGGAGATCATGTTCAGCAACGTGGTCTTGCCGATCCCGGATGGCCCGAGCAGGCAGACGAACTCCCCCGGATCGACCGACAGATGGAAACCCTCGAAGATTCGACGCACCGGAGCGCCGCCCAACGGGAGATAGCTCTTGTGTGCGATCTCAATCTCGAGCCCGGTCATCGCCGCCATCGGTTCAGCCTCCGCTCCCAAGGCTGGAGGATAAGCAGCTCGATCATCTGGATGACGGCGACGAACGCAAGGGCATAGGCCAGGATCGTGGAGACATCGAAGAGCTGGAACGCCGAACCGATGACGAAGCCCACCCCGCTGCTGCGGCCGAGCAGTTCGACCACGAGAACAATCTTCCACACGAGCGCCAGACCCGAACGGATGGCACCCATGAAGTAGGGAGTGAGTTGAGGCAGGACCACGTGCCGCAAGGTCTTCCATTGGCCGATCTCGTAAGCGGACGCCATTTCGAGGAGATCGCAGTCCAGCGCCCGACCGCCTTCGCGCAAGGTAACGGCCACGTTGGGGATCTTGTTGATCGCAACCGCGGTGATCGCAGCCGCCTCGGTCAGGCCCAGCCAGACGTAGCAGAGAACGATGACGACGAGGGCGGGCAAGTTCAGGAAGAGGATCAGCCAGGGGTCGAAAAAGCGGTTCAGCAGCAGGACGCGTCCGAGTGCAATGCCGATGGCCGTCCCGATCGTCATCGCAAGGACGAAACTCGCGAGGACCCGTGCGAGGGTGATGCCGATATTAACGAAGAGGGAGCCCTCGAGCGCGGCCTCGACCATCGTTGCGCCGACCCGGCCCGGTCCCGGCAGCAGACGTGGATCGGCGAAGGATGCTGCGCCCTGCCACACGACGACCAGGACGACGATTGACAGTGCCGACCATTCAATGCGCGTCGAACGCCTGGCCAGTTGCGTCCTCATTCTAGGCTTTCGGTACCCAGAACAGCGAAGAATCAAAGCGCGTCCTGGGGCCGACCAGTTCCGGTCCTCCGAGCTCGCTGAGAATTCCGAACAGTCGCTCCGCGGATTGGGTCTCGGCCGTCCCCCATGGTGTCGGGATGCCTGCCCTGAAGTACTCCTTCAACCGTTCGAACTCGGCATCGGATCCGATGCCCATGGCAGGCCTGAGCCGCTCCCACGCGGCGTCATCGGTCTTGAGGATCTGGTTCGCGCCGGATACGGCGCGGAAGAACCCTGCCACCTGCTCCGGTTTGGTGCTCAAGAGCGCCTCACGCCAGACGAACCCGACCAGTGGAGGCGAAGGTGTCACTCCCAACTCTGTCAGGACATCGATCATGTCGACCAGGGGATGATAACCTGCTGCATCGAGACGGGCCGCGAAATTCCAGAACGTCAGCACGCCATCGAGGCGTCCGAGCCTCAGTTGCTCGGACAAAAGCGGCGGAGCGCCATAGACCGGCTCGGCGCTATCCGCGAGATCGGCATGGAGTTTGTTCCGGGAGTAGGCCCGCAGCAGGAGCCAGCTCTTGTCGAGCGCGCTGCCGGCCACCCCGAGGCGCTTTCCCTTGAGGTCCGCGAGAGACGCGATCCCCTTGTCCCTGGGCACCATCAGCGCGCCCAAGGCGTTCGAGTACGGCCGGAAACGGAGGCCGTCGCCCTCGGCACGCTGGCGCATCGCCCAGAGCCAGTCGCTGACGATCATGTCGACGGAGCCGGCCTGGAGAGCAACTGTCAAAGCCTGATTGGAGGCGAGCTCAAGTCGCTCGATCCTCACCCCTTCCCTGGTGTCGATCTTGTTCGCGGCAATGGTGTCGAGGAGCCAGTTAACGGTCCCGAACTTGAGCGAACCGACCTTGAGGGGTTCCGAGGTCTGAGCCATTCCGTGCCGCGCCAACGGCATGACAGCCATCGTGGCAAAGCCTCCAAGGAGCACACGCCGAAGTGGATCCATCGGAATCTCCGAGCCTCAAACGGCGTGCCTGACCACATCATCGGAGACGATCATCTGGATGGCGGCCAGAGCAAGCGACGAGAGCCTCGAAGACTACGCCGAGCGGGGCAGCATCTCAAGATCAATGCTCACGCCGAAACCTGTCCTTGCGGGTATGAGCGCCTATTTGACGTCGACAGGACGGGGATGCTGAAATCCCTCGCTCGAGGGACCGAAATGTTCCTCACTGGACCAGAAACGGGTTTGATGATGCAGCCCGCACTCCGTATCAATGGCGTGAGCCACACCTTTGGCACACGGACCGCGCTCGATCGCGTGAGCCTGACGGTACCTGCCGGCTCGTTCACCGCCCTGCTGGGCTTGAACGGCGCCGGCAAGACGACCCTTTTCTCGCTCGTGACACGCCTCTACGACAGCACGTCCGGTCAGATCGAGGTTTTCGGCTTCGACGTCCGGCGGGAGGCACCCGCAGCCCTGTCCCGGCTCGGGATCGTGTTTCAAGCGCGTACCCTCGACCTCGACCTGACCGTCCGACAGAGCTTGCTCTACCACGCCGCGTTGCACGGCATTGGTCGGAGACAAGCAGGCGTGCGGGCTGCCGAAGTCCTGGAGAAGTTCACGCTTGTCGACCGCATCGACGACAAGGTCCGCAACCTCTCCGGCGGGCAGATGCGTCGGCTTGAGATCGCCCGCGCGCTGATCCACAATCCGGCGCTCCTCCTTCTCGACGAGCCGACGGTTGGCCTTGACGTCGAAGCGCGCCAGGATCTCATCGGGGAGGTGCGACGCCTCGTGGCCGAAGGACGGGGCATACTCTGGGCGACACATTTGCTGGACGAGATCCAGATGTCCGACCGCCTCGTCGTGCTCCACAAGGGGCGCGTCCTCTCAGAAGGATCCGTGCAGGAGGTGCTGGCCCAGGCAGGCAGCCCCGATCTGCAAGTGGCCTTCATCAGCCTCGTTAACGCCTCCGGAACGAAAGCTGCCGGGCAGGAGGCCGCCGAATGACTGGCCGGGAAAGGACAAGCGCACTTTCACCGAGCGGCTACGCAACCTGCTTCGCCGGGATTGTGTGGCGGGAGGCCCTGAGGTTCTTCAGCCAGAGAGGGCGCTTCCTCTCGGCGCTGGTCCGGCCTCTCGTCTGGCTGTTCATTTTCGCGGCCGGACTTCGGTCGGTGCTCGGCGTCTCGATCATCCCGCCTTACGAGACATACGTGCTGTATGAGGTCTACGTAACGCCCGGCCTCGTCGCGATGATCCAGCTCTTCAACGGGCTGCAATCCTCGCTTTCGATGGTCTATGACCGCGAGGTCGGCGCCATGCGGATCCTACTGGTCAGCCCCTATCCGCGCTGGTTCCTACTCCTCTCGAAGCTCGCTGCCGGCGTCTTCACCTCCATTCTGCAAGTCTATGCCTTCCTCTTCGTCGCGTATCTGTGGGAGGTCGAGGCTCCCGTCATGGGATATTTTACGCTCTTGCCGACCCTGGTGGTGACTGGCCTGATGCTGGGAGCCATGGGGCTCCTTCTCTCCTCCCTTTTCCGGCAGCTCGAGAACTTCGCCAGCGTCATGAACTTCGTGATATTCCCAATGTTCTTCGCCTCCTCGGCGCTCTACCCGCTTTGGCGCATCCAGGAGTCGAGCCCGCTCCTCTACGAGCTGTGCCGGCTCAACCCATTCACTTATGCGGTTGAGGCGATCCGCTTCGCGCTTTACGGGCAATTCGACATGACCTCATTGGCGATCGTCACGGGTGTCGCCGTTGCCTTCCTCATCATGTCGCTGTTTGCGTATAATCCTTCCAAAGGCCTCATAGCCCGGCGCGGGGCGCCGGCCATGGCCGACTAGGTGCTGGAGGAGCCCATGCCCTTTCGCTGGAGTGGCGGAGCTGGTCTCGTCATCGTCGGCATGCTATCCGTGGAAACGGCGGTGGCAGCCGAAGCCGACTGGCCGTGTGTGCAGCGTCGTGTCGTGGACCTGAGTGTCGCCCAGGTGTGGGCCGGTCCGGAGGTCGATCCACAGTCGAGCCATTGGCGTGACGATCAGGACGTCGCTTCCCTGGCCCGGTCCCTTGCGTCACGTCGGACGAGACTCGACCAGGCGAGCGCTATGATCGAGCACTTCAGCAGTGCCGCTGGACCGGCGAAGGATGCAAGGCTCACGTTGCTCTTCGCCGGGGTCTTCGAACTCATCAACACCGAGAGGAGGCGCATCATCAACGGCATCGAGCGGTATGCCCGCAAGCAGAAGTCGCTGGCCGACCAGATCAGCGAGACAAGCCGCATCCTCAGTCAGGACAGCAGTCCCCCCACGGAGCGAACGGCCCTCGAGCAGAAGCTCCAATGGGACACGAGGATCTACGATGACCGCAACCAGGCCCTGACCTATGTCTGCGACAGCCCAGTCATTCTGGAACAGCGGGTCTATTCCCTTTCGCAGGAAATCTCAAGCCATCTCAACTGACCATGGGCGTGAGCATCGGACCCGAAAGTGGACCCGCTTTTAGGATCGATTCCGATGCTCCCCGCTTGGACGAGCCCACCGTTCGATGCGGAAAACCGAACCGACTTTTCGCTGACGCGGCCCTCCGGCCCGCACGATGCGCTAGGGACTGGCGATAGGTTTGTCCTGCTCATCGAGCAAAGGCACTCCGTATTGCAGGAGAATGGACTGGATCTCCGCCCGATGGGCGTCGAGAAAATCGTTGAGGCGATGCTTCCATTCGGTCTCACCGTGCCGCAGGCCGAGCGTGATTCTGTATGTCATCGGAACTGACTTGGCCTCGTTCAGGAGAGGGGCGACTGCGAGGGGCATGCCGGACTTCCTGACATAGTACCCCGCGATCGGCCCCCATAGGATTCCTGCGTCGATCTCGCCTGCCTTGATGTCACGGAGCATTTCCTCGGCCGGTGACTCGTAGCGACGGTCTACCATCAGGGCGTAGGGGCGCGCATGCGCCATCAGCCCGTTCGTCGCCATGATCGTGGCCGGAGGAGCTCCCGCGACGATGCCGAGGCGCTTGTCCTTGAGGCGGTCATCGTTCAGCGACGCGACGCCGTCCAAGCTTCCGCCCTTCGGATAGATCAATGACCAGGCGGACTTGTAGTACGGATTGGTGTTCTGGATGACCTCGCCCGCAGCCACGTAGCCCATCACGAGATCGCAGCGCTTGGCGCCCAGGGTGTTACGCACGAAGCCCGTCACCTGCGGAAACCATGTGTATTCGAGCGGAAGCCTGAGGTCGGCGGCGAGAAGCTCGGCAATCTTGTTTTCGAACCCCTCGCCGGCCTCGTTCGAGAAGGGCATGTTGGCCGGATCCGCGCAAACGCGCAAAGCCGTCCTCGACACGAGATCCGCCGGCTGTGCGGCAGCCGGGCTCAACGTTGTGAGGAAAGCAGCCAGCGAGATGCCGGCTGCCGCGATCAGATCAGCCGCCGCGTCCGAGACATGAATCTTCATTTTGGGTCGCCTGTTTGGGTTTGTCTTCCCGCTTCGCCGGGCGTCCACGAGGGACGGCATCGTCCGCCCGCGCTTTCAGGTAGATGTAGAGGTCGTCGATGTAGCACATGACATTCACGTTCTGGGCGAATGACGGCATGACTTGGTTCTCTGCGACGCCGACCTTCTGGCGTCCATTGACCACTACGTCCATGAACTGCTCGTAGGTCATGGTCTTGAGCGAGTGCGCCAGTGCCGGCGCATAGCTGCTTCCTTGCCCATCCGGGCCATGGCAGGTGTGGCAATCGGCATGATAGCGCCGGTAGCCGCTGTAGGTATACCAGTCCACGGTGCCGTCCGACCCCACATTATAGGTCGGCGTGCCTTCGGCGGTCATGTACTTGCCATCCTCACCCTTCTTTGCCGTCTCCTCGGAGTGAAGAGTGAGTGGTGAGAACATGGTCATCGTCGTCACGGCAAAAGCTGCAACCCTGCCCCACCTACAGTTCTTTGCCATCTTTCAATCCCTCTCACGTCAGCCTTCGGGTTCGTCCAGCGGCGTTTTGAGCTGAGAACGCCTAGCATCGACCCGCGATGCTAGGCGCCTCATTCTCAGCCGAGCTCTCTGGCTTCATTGCGCCGGCAATGCGAACACCGTGAGCGTGCCGCCGAGCGTGGTGTAGTTGGAAAGCGCCGCATAGCCACCGACCGCGCCGAGGCCGGCCGTTTCGATGGCCCGGTTGCCCTTCTCCTCGCGGCCGGGATTGACGGCGGTCTGCCAAGCTCCGGCCCCCTGCTCGCCCATCAGGCCAGCGGCGAGACCGATGCCGGCCCATCCACCGACGCCGGAGAGGACGGCAACATACTGCCTTCCGTTGTGCTCATAGGTCGTCACGTTGCCGATGATGCCGGACGGGGTCTTGAACTTGTAGAGTTCCTTGCCCGTCTGGGCATCGACGGCCTTCAGGTAGCCTTCGAGCGTACCGTAGAAGACCACATCCCCTGATGTCGCCAGGGCACCTGACCAGACCGAGAACGGCTCCTTGTTCGACCAAGCGATCTTTCCCGTCCTGGCATCCCACGCGATGAAGTTCCCCATGTTAGTCTCGCCCTGAGGCGGGAACATGGACAGGATCGCGCCAACATAGGGCTGACCTGCCGTGTAGTTCACCCGGAACGGCTCGTAGTCCATGCAGACGTGATTGGTTGGGACGTAGAAAAGACCCGTCCGCGGCGAGAACGCCGCCGGCTGCTGGTCCTTCGAGCCGAGCGCGGCAGGACAGACGTGCTTCGTATTGACGTCCTCTCCCTGCTGTTGGGTCGAGTACTGTGACACCACCAGCGGGCGCCCATAGTTCGGACTGTTCTTGTCCATCTCGACCTTGGAGACCCAGTTGACGGCCGGATCGTACTTCTCCGCGACAAGGAGCTCCCCATTGGTGCGGTCCAGGGTGTAGGCGAGCCCGTTCCGGTCGAAGTGAACCAGGAGCTTGCGCGGACGTCCGCCGACCTCCTGGTCGACCAGGATCATCTCGTTCACGCCGTCGTAGTCCCACTCGTCATGGGGCGTCATCTGGTAGAACCAGCGGGCCATGCCGGTATCCGCATCGCGGGCCATGATGGTCATCGACCACTTGTTGTCGCCTGGGCGCTGCTTCGGATTCCAGGTGGAGGGGTTGGCGGTCCCGTAGTACACGAGGTTCGTCTCGGGATCATAGGAGTACCATCCCCAGGTCGTCGATCCGCCGACCTTCCACTGCTCTCCCTGCCAGGTCTTGAGGCTGGAATCCTTGCCGATCGGCTTCCCAAGATGGGTCGTCTTGTCCGGATCGACCAGCATCTCGTTGTCTGGTCCGGTGGAATAGGCGCGCCAGACCTGCTTGCCTGTCTTCATGTCATAGGCCGTCACGTGACCGCGCACACCAAATTCACCACCCGAGATGCCGACAAGCACCTTGTCCTTCACGGGCATGACGGTCGCCGTGTTGGTTTCCCCCTTCTTTGGGTCGCCGTTCTTGACGGACCAGGCCACCTCACCGGTCTTCGCATCCAGCGCGACAAGTGTCGTGTCTGCCTGATGCAGGAAGATCTTTCCGTCCGCGTAGGCGAGGCCGCGATAGACCGTATCGCAGCACATGACCGGAATAACGGTGGGATCCTGCTTCGGCTCGTACTTCCAGAGGATCTTGCCGTCATTGTTCAGGTCGAGAGCAAAGACGTTGTTCGGGAACGGGGTGTGGACATACATCACGTCCCCGATCACGAGCGGCCCGCCCTCATGCCCACGGAGGACCCCGGTCGAGAAGGTCCAGACAGGCTGGAGCTTACTGGCATTATCCTTCGTGATCTGATTGAGCTTGGAAAAGCGGGTGTTCGCGTAGTCACCCGTTTGGATGGCCCACTGCTTCGAATCCTGGGTCATCTTGATCAGGTCTTCGTTGGCGATTGCCGGCGCAAAGGCCGACGCCGTGCCGAGCAGCACGGTCGCAAGCACAACTCGTCGCATTTGTTTCCTCCCAATGCACGCATTATGCCAAGACGCGGCCGACATCATGCCGACCGCTCACGCGGCGCACTCATGGGATCATTCGGCTTCGGTGACGCGTAGCTGCCACATACGGCGTCGGACCAGGTTTAGCGTGAGCTTCGCCTGGCTGGCGTCGGACGGCGCAGCGAACGCCAGCCCGGTTTGACCGAAGATTAACCTAATGTAGAATAATTCTCAGGGTTAAGCAATTTCCTGCTTTCGGTCATCATATCGCTTGCATGCAAGTTATATGCGCGACTTCAATTTGGAGAATTGCTCTTATTCGGCCTGGATCACTTCGGCGCGAAGAGCCTGTCGGCCTCCTGCACCGCACTCATGCAATCGGTCTCCTTACCGTCACGGTCAAAGGTGCGGGCCCGGTCGAGTGCTGCCATCGCCTGGCGCACGTTATCCGATCCAGAAGCATTTCCTGCGCCCTGCGCCACCTGCGCACTCGTCGGTTGGCCCTGCGTCTGGGCGCGGGTATCCGCGGGGGACGTCGCGCGGCCCTGTGTGACGGCATTCATCGCGGGCGTTGCCTCGGTTTTGGGGAGCTCCCCCGCCTTCGGCACCTGGATGGTGCCGGTTGAATTCACCGCCCCTCCCTGCGTCGCCTGGGAGCCGCTTGGATTGATCGGACCGGAGCCAGCATCTCGGCTGGCCATCTGCTTTGAGACGCTGTCTATGCGTTCGGCACAGGGCCCAGCCCATGCAGCTCCGACGCTGGCTCCTAAGGCAATTACACCAACAACAATGAAAGTGTTCGCCATCATGTGCGCTCCTCCCTCAAAGGAATTGCACGACATGACAATGGACCTCTTGCCGAGGCGGTTCCATCAGCAAAGGGGGTATCCCTTTCACTTCGGTCCTACCGCTACGCCCCAAGGATAGCCGCCAACCTTGACGCTCTTCAGCACCTTCGCGGCGTCCACGTCGATGATCGAGATGTCGCTGGAGATCCCGTTCGTCGAGATCAGGAGCCGCTCATCTGGAGTCATCGCGAGCTGCCAGACACGCTGACCGACAAGCAGGTACTTCTCGACCTCCATGGTCTCCGCATTGATCACCGCTACCCTGTTGGCGGGCCCCAACGCGACGAACGCCCGCCTGCCATCTCTGGTCAGCCGAACGCCGACCGGTTGGATTGCCTCCTTCGAAATACCCGGGATCGAGAAGCCGATCTTCTTGATGACCTTGCGGCTAGCGGGATCGATCACGCTCACTGTCCCGCCGACTTCCGATGATACCCAAAGTCTGTTGCCGTCAGCGGAAAATTCGGCGACCCGCGGCCGGGCATCGACCAACACGTTGCCGACGATCTTGTGGCTCGCCGTATCGATGAAGTGAGCCATATTCGTGGTCTCGGACGTGTTCACGAGGACCGCCCCGTCCGGACTGATCCCCATCCCCTCCGGCTCCACGCCGACGGGGATCTCGGCAAGCACCTGGTTGGACGCCACGTCAACCACCGTGACCATGTTGTCGTCCTCGTTGGCGATGTAGAGCGGGTTACCCTTCGGGTGCAGGATGAAGAGCTCGGGGTCCGGGCCGGATCTGAGATTACGCACCACCTTCCCGGTCGCCGTGTCCACCACGTCGATGCGGTTGTCGTCGCTCGCGCAGACGTAGAGCCATTTGCCGTCGGGGCTCAGGGTGACGCCTCGCGGACGGCGTCCGACCTTCCAGGTCGCGACCACAGCCAGCTTGTCCGAGTCGATCACCGAAACGGTGTTGTCCTTCTCGTTCGAGACATAGATCGTATAGGCGCTCGCGTCGGCCGCGACACCCAGCCAGACAACCCCCATGACTGCAAGCACTGTCCTTTGGCCGACGAAATCCCACGACATGGCAATCCTCCCGGTTATGTCATTGAAGCTTGCAGGCGGTCTCTGGCTGATCGAAGCCCAGGGTGTCGAGCGGCGTACGCTGGTGAAGGAAGCCCTGCTCGGGAGCCACCGACACGAGGAAGCGCGGCTGCACGAGGAGAAGAGGCTGGCGGAGTTGCTGGTCCCAAGGCCTGAAGCTCAGCGAGACACCCTTGTAGGCCGGGAGGCTGAAATCGGCTCCGCGGATGAACCCCCTCACGACGGTGGGATCGGTCGCCTTCGTCTGGGTCACGGCCTCGCCAACCGTCCTGACGGCCATCCAGACCTGGTAGTCGAGCGGCCGCATCAGGCGATCGGACGCGCGCCGGAAGCGGGTCTGAGCCTGCGCCGCCCCCCAGACCTCGAATGTCGGATGCCATGTGGTGGCGGTCAGTCCCTGGGTGCCCATGACGAGCTTCGGATCCCACGTCCGAAAGGCGAGATAGTCGCCGAAGTCCCCAGCCTCGTCGGCGACGATGGCGACGTCGTAATCGAGGTTCTGTGTGAAGGTCAGGGCCCCTGCCGTGGTCGGACTGTCGGCCTTCGCACGGGCCAGCGGACCGAACTCCCATGGCTTCTCCGCCGCGATCGCCAGCCCGAACTTGCGGGCGGATCGTTTCATGGCTTCGGCGTACATCTTGTCCCCGGGCTGGGGCCCGACGATCAGGAACAGCCGACGCCACCGTTTGAAGGCGAGGAACTGGCTAAGGGCGTCCGTCAACATGGCCCGGCTTGGTACCACGTGGAACACATTGGATCGGCAATCGGCACCCCGCAGCCGGTCGTCGGTGGCGCTGACATTGAACAGTACCACGTTCTCGCCCTTGAGCGCGTCGGCAATCGCCAGGAGTTCGTCGGCCGGGAGATTGAGCACCAGGTATCCCACGCCACGCGTCACGAGCACCCGCGCTGCGGCAACCGGGTCCTGTCCCTCCTCGAGCGTCTCCTCATCGAGAACGTAACGATGGCCCGTGAACTGCCCGGTCGTGTTGTTGTCGCGAACCGCCAGGCGTCCTCCTGCGAGACCCTCATCCTCGGGCGCAGGATCGAATTCGTACAAAGGAGGCGGAGGCAGCTGACGGGTGATCAGCCCGATATGGATATCGGTGGGATCCGGCGTCTGCGCCCACGCGGGGAGGATGGGTGAGGTGATGGCGACGAAGACGCTAAGGATCCACGGGAAGAATGGCCAATGGACCCACAAGCTTTGACTTGAGCGAAGCAGTACCATGGTATGGTGCCCTGTTCACACGAGGCCGAAGTGCATAGCCGTGAAAACGCAGTACCTGACGCACGACCGCTTCGGCTGGTGAGAAAGATTATTGCACAATGGCTCCGCTGAACAAGGCGGGTCTGTCAGCCGGAGTGACGGGTTGTCACCCTTGGCAATTGCTGGGTAGCGTTCTGCGGCCTCGATCATGGCCTTCGGGAAACTCTCTTCCCACCTTTCCTGACCCACTCGATGTCCTTGGGGTAAATCGGATGGTCGAGGTTGAAACGCGGATTTCAGGGTACCGTCAAATTAACCCAAGAGTGACCGGATCGCGGCACATCTGAGGGATGAAACCGTCCTGCCGTACTCACTATGCCCGCCACCGCTTTCCGGCTGAGGTGATCAGCCAGGCCATGCGGCTCTATTTTCGGTTTCCTCTCAGTCTGCGCATGGTCGAGGAGATGCTTGCTGCCCGAGGGATTGAGGTCAGGCCCGATCGCTTCGGTCACGGCTGATGGCGCGTATGATGGTGAACCCGTCTACCGCATCATCGCCGAGCGAGATCCTGCCCCTGCGGTGATCATGCCACCGCTGTCAACAGCAGTGCCGAGCAGCACGGCCGAGACGGCGCCGACGCCGCGGGATCGGCAGCTTCGGATGATCCAGGAGCGTGGTCGGCGGGGCTGGCAAAAGGCGTTGAACCACCGCCGTCGAGCCCTAAAACAGGGTTGAAGCTTCGCCTAGCCCAACTGAGGTCAGCCTGAGCAGCCAACCTCAGCGGAAATTCAGCACAGCCAGCATTTGAACCTTACCAGCCACCCTCATAGTATTCCCGATTGGGGCTGCGCCTGTAGACACGAGGATAAGGCTCCTCAACGTAATCGTATCTACGATAACTGCGAGACGGGCGGTAATAGTCTTGAGCATAGCCTCTGCGCCGATAGGAACGCCCATCGCCGTAGTAAGCTCCATCGGGACTGTAATAGCCGCGGCCATAGGGCCCAGCGACCATGCCATTTCGCCACGTCCCTGTACTCTCTCCTGCCTGGACAGGATGAGACCAGACAGTGACAACTCCTGATAGCATCAAAGCTGCCAACCCTGTCTTCACGAGCCCAGCATAATGCATTTTAATCTCCGCAAAGGGGGATGTGTTCATAATAACACCAAGCAACGGGGCTTCGTTCCTGTTGTCAGCTAGGACTATTCCACTTCTTGAATGAACTTCTTCTGAATAGATTCAACCCATAACATTAATGAACGAGGACATCAGGCGCGACTAGCTGCCATTCATTACCGGAGGAAAGACTTGGTGGGTTGACCTACCGGAGATCCGGATAGACACTGAGTTTGGGCTGGGAGTTCATTGGTCCTCCCTGACACTCAGGCTCCTTAGCGGGGCCTTTTCTTTGCCCACACGTCACATTATGGCCACGGTTAGCTTTAGGCTCTGGTTCAGACAGCCAGGAGCCTTGCCATGCAACTTGCTCTGCGGACGGTGCGGAACCTCAGCCTCTTGCTGTTTTTGCTGGGGGCTACTGCTTTGGTCGCGTCAATCCTACTTGCCGTGTCCTATGCCGCAAGCGTGGTGGCCTCGGCTCTGATGTCCCCCTGAGTTCCTGATTAATTCCGTCAAGGGGCGTTATTGCACGAATAGGCGAGTTGGTAACTGGAACCGGGCGACATAGGAGGACTGCGCCCCTCTTATCGGACACCTGCCGTGCCGTTCAAAGCCAATGCCGCCCGCCGGCATCGCATCCCCAAGCAGCGGTACCGGGTAACGAACTGGGCCGAGTACGACGCCGCCCTGCGTCAGTGGGGAAGCCTGACGGTCTGGTTTTCTGCGGAAGCCATTGCCGCCTGGCGGGCCGAGCCCCGCACGACACGCGGTGGTCAGCCCCACTATTCGGCTTTGGCGATCCAGACAGCGTTGACGCTGTCAGCCGTGTTTCGGTTGGCGCTGCGTCAGACCGAGGGGCTAATCGGCTCGATCCTCCAACTCCTAGGCCTGGGTCTGGCGGTGCCGGATCACTCGACCCTGAGCCGTCGCGCCGAGACTCTGGAGGTGCCAAAACCCTGTCCAGGTTCCAGAGGACCTGTGCACCTGCTGGTCGACAGCACGGGCCTGCGGCTGTGCGGACCCGGCGAGTGGCTGACCGAGAGGCACGGCACCCGGAGACGCCGATCCTGGCGCAAACTGCACATCGGGGTCGATGCCGAGACCGGGCAGATCCTCGCCTCCGAGCTGACGCCCCATGATGTCGACGATGGCTCACAGGTCGAGCCCCTGCTCGACCAGATCACAGAGCCACTCGCCTCCTTCATCGGCGAAGGAGCCTATGATCAGACTGGCATCTATAGCACCGTCGCCCAGCGTCATCCTGATGCTGACGTGATCATTCCACCTCGATCAACAGCGGTACCGAGCGAGATGGCCGAGAGCACTCCGACCCAGCGCGACCGGCATCTCCACAGCATCGCGGAGCATGGACGCACGGGTTGGCAGACGAGGTCCGGGTACACGCGTCGGGCCCTGGTCGAGGCCGCCATCAGCCGGCTGAAACGAGTGATCGGGGATGCGCTACGCTCGCGGACGGATCGGCGTCGCCTGACGGAGGTGGCCATCGCCATTGCTGCCCTGAACCGCATGCTTGAGCTTGGACGCCCGAAGTTCGTCCGCATCACCTAAACTGAAGGCATGCGATGGGCGGAGTGCGTTCACAAACCGACCCGTGCAACACGGTCAAGCAGAGCGGCAAACAGTGTCGGACTGTCGAACCGAGGCCAGCAGAGAAAATCGATCGACCCGTCCATGCCTAACAGCGCGAGCGAGCGCAGGTCGCCGACGACACCGTAGTTCTCAATGAGCTGTTGGGTGGTTGCGGAACTCACGGGCGGCTATCCGTTGTCCGCGAAGCCCGGGTACAGGGTCATGCCGCCATCGACGAAGAGGGTTGTGCCGGTGACATAGTCGCTCTCGTCAGACGCGAGCCACACGGCTGCGCGGGCGACATCCTCCGGCTCGCCGATACGGCCGTAGGGGATCAAAGTGAGAAGCCTCCGGAGCGCTTCCTCTGTCTCCCAGGCGTCCTTGTTGATCGGGGTCCGGATTGCTCCCGGGGCTATGGAATTCACCCGGATGCGGTCAGGCGCGACCTCCTGGGCCAGGCTCTTCATCATCAGCATGATGCCGCCCTTGGATGCGGCATAGTTCACGTGCCCTGCCCAGGGGATCACCTCATGGACCGAGGACATGCAGATGATCTTACCGCGAGCCTTCGACAGATCGGGTCGTTCGTCCTGTGCCAAGAACTGCCGCACGGCACCGCGGCAGGAGAGGAATTGCCCGGTAAGGTTGACGTCGATGACACGCCGCCAATCCTCGAGTGAGAGATCCCGGAACGGCGCATCTTTCTGGAGACCCGAGTTCGCCACGAGGATGTCCAGCCGGCCGAACCGCTCGACGGTGGTAGCAATCATCTGTTCGACAGCACCCTCATCTGAGACATCGGCCTTGATGGCGAAAGCCTCGCCACCGGACGCTCTGATGTCTGATGCGATGGCCTCAGCTGCCTCGCGACCAGAGTGATAGTTGATGGCGACTTTGGCGCCAGCGGCCGCGAACGCTTGTGACACTGCAGCGCCGATGCCGGACGAGCCGCCCGTCACCAGAGCGGATTGAACTTTCAACACCATCGCTTCTCCTGCAGCTGCGCCCGGCGGATGACACAGAGACCGTTCGTGAACACGTCTCTGGCCCATCGGTTCCGGAGAACGGATCAGTCAAATCTGAGTGAAGCCGTTTGCGTTTACGGGCGGGAACAACCAGGCCTTACACGATACCCCAAGCGCGGTAGCGGGTTCGGCCGGTGAGCTCGCGCGGCAGGGCGCCCCCGAGCTGGGTCAGCATCAGGTCGACCGCTTTGGGCGTGACCTTCAGCAGTTTGGCCGCGAGCGGCCCCGTCACCAGCGGGCGTGACAGGAACAACTCGACCAACCCCGGCAGCTTCGAGTTGCTGCGGCACTCCTTGGTGACCCGGCTCATCAGCTCGCGGGCGAGGACGAGCCGGTCAAGGTCCTTGTGGGCGAGGCTCAGCGCCTCCTCCAGCACCTGGCAGAAGCCCTCCAGCTTCGCCTGAGCCCCTTCCCTGCCCTGCGGCCGGAACTTCGACTGCTTGAACCCGGCGGCCAGCGGCAGCAGATGGCTCGTCAGACCTCGGGCGCGCAAGATGGCGGCGGCCATAATCAGCCCGAGCCACGGCAGGCGGGTGTAGAGGTTGAGATCGAGCCACGCGTTCCACGCCACCGCGGCTGCGGCGATGGCTGGCCACGAGCTGGTGCGCTTGACCACGTCAAGCCACAGGTCCTCGGCCTCGGCTTCATCCTGATCCGGGTCATAGACCAGATGCGAGCGGCTGTCCGCAGCGGGGTCTCGCCAGCAAGCACCTGGTTGGTGCGATCCAGCAGGGCATCGATCTCGGCAAAATGCGCCTTCCACAGATCAGCATCGTTGGCATAGAGCAGATACGCCTCCTCATCGTCCGGGTTCGGCTTCCTGACCTTCGAGCGCACGCTGGTGTCCTCGGCCACACCGCCGAGACCGCGCAGGGCGGCCAAGCCGTCAATGGAGACCGGCCACGGTGCCTTCCTGGCCGTGGCGGTACGCCGCGCGCGCAGGGCGGCCGCGGCCCGGGTGAGCTCGTGGGTCGGATGGCGCACGTCCATGCCGGCATCGTGCAGCACCAGGTCGCCGACATCGACGAGGTGTCCGTCGAGAAGGAGAGCGCGCACGGCCTCCGTCATGTCGCAGCGCGACTGCCAACCGGCAGCCAGGCCGGAGGCCTCCAGGCGGGCATCGAAGCGGAGAATGGCGATCGTGAGCTGCTCCAGACGACCGGCGATGCTCTCCCACGGCAGTTCCAGCACCGGAAGGGCAGGCGCGTCCAGACGCTCCAGGTCAGTGAATTCCATCGGATTGCCCCCTCGCCCTGTCCGGCCAGCCACGCTTGCGCCCCCCAAGCTAAGTGATTGATCTAAGAAGCTATAGCTTAGCCGAGAGAAGCGAAGCAAGGTTTGGCTACGACGTAGGGTGAGACATTCCAGCATTCTGCAAAGCGGCATCCGCCCAGTTCAGGAGAGGTGTGTCGAGCGAGCCGTTCTGGAGGCGCTTCCGCGAGCCTTGATAGCACTGAAGGGCTCGAAAAGCCCTTAGTTTAAGCCATTTTGGCAGGCTGGTGGGAAGTCCTTCCTTCCCGGGCTGGTTAACAAAATGGCTTGAGAAACGTTTGCAAACGATCGTTAGTACACACCATATGAAATTGTACAAATCGTCTTCCCGTCGCTTGAAAACGGCGCCCTACACGTTTACATACACGCCATGGCACATGCGATTACGATGAGAGAACTCCAGAAACTGTCGGCGGCTTCGATCGAGCGGCTGCCGGGCGCTGTCCCCGTGCAGAGCGATGGGCGGACCGTTGCTCTGCTCGTCCCCCTGCGCCCCGCTTCCGAAGCGGCCCGGGCACGGTTTCGCCAGGCGCTGGCACAGGCGCAATCCCAACGCTCTCCCGAGGAGCAGGCTGCCCTTGACCGCGAGTTCGGCCCTTGAGCCGACCGCGCGGCGTTCCAGCCGCCTTGGTGGTCGACGCCAATATCCTTGTAGCCGCGGTCCTGGGGTCAATGACCGGTGCACACCTGGACCTGATCTCAGGTCGGCGGAGCCTGCTCATCAGCGAAGAAGCCTTTGATGAGGCCTATCGGGTAATCGGGCATGTCAGGCCCAGCGATCTCGCCGTTCTGGAAAGCCTGCTTGAGCTCGTGACCATTATCGCCCGTGAGGACGTCGCCGACGAGGATAGGACAGCAGCTGCAACTGCGCTCAGCAACGGGCCGGCGTCCCGTAACGGCAGCGTCACCGATGCCCACTTGCTGGCTTTGGCGTGGACCCTCGATGCCGACGTATGGAGCCACGATCGTGATTTCGCGGGGACCGGCTGGCCCTCATGGTCGACCGCCAATCTGTTGTCAGCCATATAAGCTTCGAACATCATCTTCTCTATAGTAAGCCCGAGAACCGAACCAGATTAGCGACTCTGATGGCCCCCTCCCCTGCTCCGAAACGGCGCCTGATCGGCTATGCCCGCGTGTCGACCGAGGACCAGATGACGGACGCCCAGCTCATCGAGCTCAAGGCGGCCGGGTGCCTGATGATCCATCAGGAGCAGGGTTCAGGTGCGTCTCGGGCCCGTCCGGTTCTCGCTCAGCTGCTCAAGGAGATCCGGGCCGGGGATGTGCTCGTCGTCGTGCGCCTCGACCGGCTGGCACGGTCAGTGAGCCACCTGCTCGAGGTCATCGAAGGGCTGGAAAAGAAGGGAGCGCATTTCAAATCGCTCCAGGATCCGATCGATACGTCGACTCCCCAGGGCATGTTCTCGCTACAGGTTCTCGGTGCGGTGGCGCAGCTCGAGCGATCGCTGATCTCCGAGCGCACCAAGGCCGGACTACGGGCTGCCAAAGCCCGCGGGAAGGTTCTCGGCAACCCCGGGGTTCGCGAACACCGCCCGGAAACTATCCGCCGGCTGACACTTGCCCGAGAGAAGCGGTATCTCGACCCGCTCATTGCCTCGGCCGATCGCTGGATGCCCACGGTGAAGCGCATGCGGCCGAGGCACTCGTGGACCGACGTCGTTCGGGTTCTGAATGGATGGGGCCAGGACTGGACGGAGGAGCGCCTTCGGCGTGCGGTTCGAAAACTAGTCTCGCAGCGAATGGCTGATCCGGTGCTCCTTCAGAATTCCCCTCGCCGCTCCTCTGACGATCGCCTCTCGATGCTGATTGCTGGCATCGCCATGGCCGATCCGGATCTGTCGCTGCGGGAGATTGCGGTGCAACTCGAACGCATGCGAGAGCGAACCCCGCGAGGTGGGACGAAATGGAACGCCTCTTCCGTCAAACAGCAGCTCGATCGAGCACGAAAGGCCGGGATGGCTCTACCGACGTCGCTGGAGGGGGTGGTTTAGCACCGCGGATGATCCGGTTAATCTGTGAAATTGCTCCCCGACTGGGCCAACAGGCGCGGGTTAACTGCCAAAGATTGGGTCTCAAGCTGGGCTTATATTCATCCCTCACCAATCCGCATCTGACCCATCGAAGCCTGACAGTTCGGCCGCGAGTTCCTGCAGCGCCCGATCCAATGGGCTTCGCCGTCCGCCGGTTCTAATGGAGCGCCCAGCCCCCTGCCCTCCCCGTGTTAATCGCCGCCTGACGGTCCTTACCCCTCTCACGATCAGGTGGGCAAGCTCATCGTCGCCGAGCTCGTTAACCATATCTTCGATCTCGTGGCGGCTTGCCCGCTTTGCCAAAGACGTAAGTGACACGGCCTCTACAGGCTCCTCCTCAAGAGTGTTCCTCGGGATAGGAGGGGCTGGACGCTTGGCGGCAGCAGGTTTGGGTGGGGAGGCTCCGAATAGGTCCCCCTGCCTCTCGTCCCAGGATTGTCGCCGCATCGGCCCCGTCCCAAAGGTTGGCGTCCCCTGCCCTGCAGGATGGTAAGGCAGACAACCCGTCTCTGGATCCACGATCCACCCCGTCCTCTTGGTCCTTACTATAACCGCACGGGGCAGATCATCGATCCAGCTCCGCAGCGGCCAACGACGCGACCTCTAGATCAATAGCTGCCAACGGATTACCGTCGCCCAAGAACCACACAGCCGATAGCCCAGTCCAGGCTAGGATCCAGCGTAGTAGCCGTCGCTGCTCCAGCCCTGCGGCAGAGGTGACGAGTTCCAGACGACGCGCGAAGCGGCCGGGCATAGTTGCGACCGGGTGTGTAGGATCCGCCAGATCGGGGTTTGTAAAGATGTTGGCGAAGTCGAAGCCGCGCTCCCCGACCAAGCGCTTCGGATCAATGGCGACCCAGCCGCGTGCTCCGAAGTCCAGCACGTTGTCGTGGTGCAAGTCACCATGCAGGACCCCGACCTCACGGGGTTTAGCCAGCAGCGTACAGGCCGCCTCAGCGCAATGGACCAGAATGCCCCCATGCGTGGCGGCTGCCGGCTCCAGGTCGCGAAACCAAATCGCCAGTGGGATCAGGTCACGACGCGGATTCGGCCTGGGGGCGTGCAGCCGGGCAGCGGTAGCACATAGAATGCGGCAGGCTTCGTCATCGTGCCCTGATCGGGCCATTTCAGCGAGAGAGTCAGAGCCGGTAGCGCGCTCCAACAATAGGGCCTCATTATCCCGAGCCAGAACCCGCGCTGCGCCTTCTCCGTCCCACCATTCCATCAGCACGCCGCCGAAGCGCTCGTCCTCCTCATGGGATATCTTGAGCATGGCGGGCTCGCCATCCTGTGTTACTGGCAACAACCGAGCGGCTGGGGTGGTGATAGGATCGCCGTCGGGAACCAGGTTCCAGAGAGTCAGGGAGGGCTCAAACCTCGGTCAGACATATCACAGCGTATGGCCGCTTAGGAGACGCGGACCGCTACGGTTGGTGGGTGCGAAGCGCCAGATTTTGTCCAGGAAGAGTGCAGGTGAGGACTTGATCGGTTGTCCGCGGACAACTAGGCGCCGGACCTCAAGTTCGTCCCGCTGCAACAAGCACGCCCGAGATTTTTATTTCGAGGGTTGTCCGCGGACAACCCATGGCTCCGACCCGTTCCACACTGGGTCCGCCCTTTAAGAAATGGCGGACCCCACACGGCTCCTTTCAGTCGGTTGTCCGCGGACAACCGATCTCCCGGTCGAAAGTTGGCAAAGTTACTGCACGACGGATCCTACACAGGACAAGATCATTCCGTTAGCTTAACTCTCGTTTTGGGACGGCGATGGAATAGGGTAGGGGGCCGCCGGCGCCTCGATTGATGGGTTGTCCGCGGACAACTACACTGTCCCGCCGATCTCACTCCAAATCGGACCTACGACCGAAAAGGCTCCCAGACGTTCCCCTTAAGAGCCTCAAGATCGTGTTCTGCGGACTGGCTGACGGTAATCGCTCTGCCGCGTCGGGTGCCAACTACGCGCAACCCGGCAATCGCTTTTGGTCGGCCCTCTCTCAGGTAGGGCTGACATCTAGGCAGCTCCAGCCCCTCGATTTTTGGAATTGCCCAAGTTCGGCATTGGCTCCCGCCGATCTCGCAAAAGGCGTCCGAAACCGCCACCGGTCTCGCGGATAGCGAATACCACATTAGGTCTTTCGCATGACGGATGGCCCAGCCCGGATCCAAGTTCATTGCTTTCAACGGGAATGAGGCCGCAGCCAGATTCCTCAAGCGCCGAACTGGGAAGAAACCTACTGGATTTCAGATAGAACGGGTTGGGAAATCGCGTATCTACGTCGTTCGATAAGCGTCAGGGCTGGCATCACGTTACCGGCAGATTGCGCCGTGGCGTGAGCTAGCACGGGCATCCTCCATGCTATGCCACCTGAAGGAAACGGCTCATTAACCATATATCTGCACTCTCATTGAGCCACGCCGCTATGGCGCAATCACACAGTTGCCCGCACCGCGAGTAGAACTGCACTTGACAACCCAAGACGGGTTGTCCGCGGACAACCGGCGGCTGATGTTCAACCGGCGCATTCGATGCGGATGCCTCCAGCAGCTTGGCCGGCGCCTTTCTGAGAGAGGCCGTGTCTGTCAAAGAGGGGAGGGGGCGGTCACCGCTGCTTCCAATGCTTCGCTTCCGTCGAGGATATTTCGACCTATTCAGCTCACTTGAGCAAAATTCGAGCGTGCTATTAACCGGTTTTTAACATCCCAAGGGCGTACTGAGGTCAGCGCAGATTTACCGATCTAGGGCCAATTCCGCGCGGAAACGCAAGGAACCGTACATGACAGCAGTTCAGCAGCCTTCATCCATTCCTGTAATCCCACCGGCTCTCGACACCGCTTCCAATAAACAGCAGATCGTCCTTGACGCCGACATCCTCGCGAAAAAGCTACAGGAACACACCCAGAGGATCTTTCCTCCAGTTGCGAAGAAGGCCATCCGCCGCTTTACCTCAAGCGAAGCCTCGAAATTCTTAGGCATTCATGAGGGCTATCTTCGGCAACTTGCGGCTGAGGGCAAAGCTCCCCTCCCAGAGATGCAGCCAAATGGCCGGCGGACTTTCTCGATCGAGGAAGTGAACGCAGTCCGAGAGTTCCTCGAAGGGGCAAAGTCCAACCGCCGTTATATCCCTCATCGAGTTGAGGGCGAGAAGCTCCAAGTCATTTCGGTCATCAATTTCAAGGGCGGAAGTGCGAAGACGACAACGACGGCCCACTTAGCTCAGTATCTTGCTCTTCGCGGCTATCGCGTGCTTGCTATCGACCTGGACCCGCAAGCCAGCCTTTCGACACTCTTCGGGAACCAGCCGGAACTCGACGTGCGGGACAACGAAACGCTGTATGGGGCAATCCGGTTCGACGAGCATCGCACCCGGATTGAGAACATCATTCGGTCGACCTACCTCCCGGGCCTCCATTTCATCCCCGGCAATCTCGAACTCATGGAATTTGAGACAACCGCGCCTGCCGGAAGAAACTCCAAGATCTTCTTCATGCAGATCCTGGAAGCTCTGGAGTCGGTGGACCAGCACTACGACGTTGTTGTCATGGATTGCCCACCGAATCTCGGTTACCTGACCATGGCAGCTCTATGTGCTGCAACATCGCTTCTTGTGACAGTTCATCCGCAAATGCTTGATGTGCTGTCCATGGCTCAATTCCTCAGGATGGTTGGCGAAGTCACGACCACTCTTGGAAGGCACCGCAACGACTATGACTGGCTGCGCTACCTTGTTACTCGATACGAGCCAAGCGATGGACCTCAGAACCAGATGGTCGGGTTCATGCGGTCTCTGTTCGGACATCGCGTGCTGCAGAACAGCATGCTGAAGAGCACCGCGGTTGCGGATTCCGGGATCACAAAGCAAACCTTGTACGAAGTCGATCGGACCAAATTCAACAAGGGTACTTACGACAGAGCTTTGGAGGCCTTGGACCTCGTTAATGGCGAAATCGAAGATCAAATCCGTAAGGCGTGGGGGAGGCAGTAATGGCGCGCAAGAATCTTATTTCCTTTGGGAACGATGATGCTGATGGCTCCCCCAGCGCGAACCTTGGGACTGCCGGAGCACCTGCTCCCAACCCTGTAGGGGAACTTCAGGCCGAGGCCGCTGCTGCAATTACCGGTGATCGTCCTCTCGCCGACCGGCCACTTACTGATCGGCCACTAGCTTCTCGTCCCCTCGCAGACCGTCCTCTTGCAAGCAACGTTGCTAGCGAGCAGATCGCCGTGCTCCCAACCAAGCTTCCATCTCTCAAGACCTCGCCTCTTCGAGCAATGAAGGAAGCTGTCGACTCTGTTGGTCGCGTTGAGGAACTCGAGGAGCAGCTTAGAGCTGGTCACACGATTATCGATCTCGATCCTTCCGAGATTGATGCGTCGTTTGTTCCTGATCGAATGGCCTACTCAGACGAAGCCCATAAAGAGCTCGTTGCAGCCATCAAGTCTGAAGGGCAGCAAGTTCCGATCCTGGTGCGGCCACACCCTGAGCACTCTGGGCGGTACCAGGTAGCCTACGGCCACCGCCGACTTCGAGCGATCAAGGAACTCGGCACAAAGATCAGAGCCGTCGTTCGCGAACTCACCGATGAGCAACTCGTCGTTGCTCAAGGCCAAGAGAACAATGCCCGCACAAACCTGAGCTTCATTGAGAAGGCCCGTTTTGCATCACGCCTGGAAGAGCGCGGCTTCCGGCGGGAAGTAATAATGCAGGCACTTTGCGTCGACAAATCTATGCTTTCAAAGATGCTCTCAGTCGCAAACTCAGTTCCCGGTCACATCATCGATACAATCGGCCCTGCACCGAAGATCGGCAGAAGGAAATGGGAAGACCTTTCCGGATTGATCAAGCCACGCACCATTGACAAGGTTCGCAGTGCAATTGAGCGTGCCGAGAAGGCGGGCAGGGACAGCGATGCCATTTTCGAAGCTGCGTATAGGGCACTCATTACAAAGGAACCTGGCTCAAAACCTGAAACATGGACTGCTCCCGACGGCGCCCGTCTCGCGAAGATTTCAGTTACGGAAGACAGGTTCTCTCTTGTCATTGATCGGAAGGTATCACCAGAATTTGGGGACTTTCTCAAATCGCGACTAGAAGATCTTTACGACGAGTTCCAAGGCGCCAAGCAAGCTTGATCCCTGCATTCTTGAGGGCAGTTGCGTTCGACTGCCCTCACTCATGAGCGGGCAATTATCGACCGCACTCCCAGAAGGATTGGAGCAATCAGAAAGTGGGCTCGTGGTATACCGACCAAGGCGGCAGCAGGGGAGGGTGCCGAACTTGGAGGGCTTGCTATCGACAAACGGGTTTTTGTACAAAGTCATAAGTCAGGTGCGAAGGATCGTTTGATGACGTGGTTTGGGAGACTTCCTTAACCAGCCGGGGAGGGGTGGGCTTTCCTCGAACGAGCGGAAATGGCTTAAAACAAGGGCATCCGAGGCTACACAGCAGTGCTTTGCTCTGTAGACCCGTTCGTCAACGGGCCTCAGCTGGCGATTTCTGACGCTCTGCCCGATTGCAGCCTCTCGCAGCCGCCGACGGACGTCGCTCAAAGCGTAGCTAATGCTTGCTTCCCTTTACGCACGCAAGCTATGCTGTGTTCTCCCAATAACTTAGCCGTGGGGCGCAGCCAGGAATGGTCGTAACCGGGGCATTTTCGGGGGCAGGGATTCCTCCGACCGGGCATTCATGATTCAATCCAGGCATGACATCGCGGCACGGTAGGTCCAGCAAGCCTCTGTCCTCGACGGCCCTGCGCCAGCTGGTCTCGGATCTGGCCGGCAAGATCGATCGACTGGAGCAAGAGGTCGAACGGTTGCACCTCGACAACAGCAACCTGCGCCTCGACAACCAGGCCCTGAAGGATGAGATCGCCCGGCTCAAGAACCTGCCGCCGCGCCCACCGTTCAAACCGTCCGGCATGGAGAAAGCCACCCAGCCGCGGCCTGCCAGTCCAGGCCGGCGCCCTGGACGCGGTGCCAAACGCGATCAGGTCACGCGCGAGGTGGTGCTGCGGGTCGAGGCTCCGCCCGGCTCGCGCTTCAAAGGCTACAAAACGGTTATGCACCGAGAACTGGTGCTCACCGCCGAGGTGGTGCGCTACAAGCGGGAGCGCTGGGTGACGCCCGAGGGCGAGACCCTCATCGCTCCGATGCCGATCGGCGTCAGCGGCGGGTTCGGACCTAGCGTGCGGCGCTTCTGTCTCGCCCTGCATATAAAAGGCCAAGTGACCACCGAGCGCCTCACCGATCTGCTGAACGGCATCGGCCTTGCGATCTCTAAACGGCAAGTCGTGCGCCTGCTCACCACTGATCTGGAGACCTTCGCGCAGGAAGACCATGCGGTCCTGGAAGCCGGCCTCGTCTCCTCGCCTTACATCACCGTCGATGACACCGGCGCGCGGCATGCCCGTCGTCCCGGCGTCACCACGCAGATCGGCGGCGAGCGCTTTACCGTCTTCCGCACGGGGAAGTCGAAGTCGCGGCTGAACTTCCTGTCGTTGCTGCGTGCGGGTCATGAGGACTACGTCGTCAACGAGGCGACGCTGGAGTATCTGCGCCGCCAGCCTGTCGAGGCCACCGTGGTCGCCCGGTTGACCAAGCTCCAGGGCCAAGTGTTCAGCTCGCAGATGGACTGGCTGGAGCATCTGGCGCGGTGCTCGATCAATACGTGCAGGACAATGGTGCAAAGTTCGGCGCGCCTCGGGTGGGCCTGAGACGCCGGGGTCGACCCGGAAGATCACCCGAACAACATCATCGGCCACCTCGATGCGCTTGACGAGAGTACAGATAATGTCGCGCTTCGTTGCCCAATCCGCACTGGCAAGCCGGTCATGCACCATCTCGGCAAACAGCTCGAGTTTCCCCACCACGAGCTGGAGCGATCGGATCTGCTCAGCGGCCTCCTGTTGGGCCTTGGCTTCGGCTTCCAGCCGGGCTGTCCGGCGGCGCAACTCAGTGAGGCGCGGTTCGAACTCGGGCTTCTCGATCAAGCCCTCCGTGTAGCTGTCGATCAGCCGCTCGATGGCGCGGCGCGCCTTCGCCAACTGACGGCCGAGAGCATCGAGTTCGAGTTGGTGCGGGGTGGCCTGGATCGCATCCAGGCGGCGCTGATACTCTTCGATGACCCGTGTCGGGTTGTCGAGCAGCCGACAGACCTCGCTCCATACCGCCTCATCGAGCCGATCGACCGCAACCAGGCGGGCATCGCATCGCCGCTCGCCGTGGAACCGGGTGCGGTCGGTGCCGCAACAGCGATAGTAACGCCAGGGTCCACAGGGATGATACCCGGTAAACCCATAGCCACACTTCTGGCAGACGAGCAGACCTCGCAGCAGATACTGAACGCCTGAAAGCCGCTCACGATTGCGCTTTCGGTTGTCCTCCAACCGCTCTGCGACACTCGCAAAGAGTTCCTCGTCAACAAGGGCGGGCACCGCGATGCTGATGTGCCGTTCGGCCGCGGCTGGCACTAAGGTCTGTGGGGATTTGGGCTTCCCGTTCGGGCGCGACTGTGATTCACGCTCTGGATGGACCGCTTTGTACTGACGGACGCCCAATGGGCGAAGATGGAGCCGCATTGTCTTGGGAAGCCGAGCGATCCTGGGCGCAGCGGCACGGACAATCGGCTGTTTATCGAGGCCGTGCTCTGGATTGTGCGCACCGGCAGTCCGTGGCGTGATCTGCCTGCGCTCTTCGGCAACTGGAGCACCGTGTTCCGGCGCTTCAGCGACTGGCGCAAGGCCGATGTTTTCAAACGGATCTTCGATGCCATGTCCGAGGAGCCGGACATGGAATATGCCATGGTCGACGCCACCATCGTCAAGGTTCACCGCCACGGGCAGGGCGCAAAAGGGGGACTCAGAGCCAGGCCATCGGCCGCTCCAAGGGCGGCATGACGACCAAGATTCTGGCCCTGACCGATGCCTTGGGCAACCTCGTGCGCTTTCGCCTGATGCCGGGCCACCGGTTCGACAGCATGGGCGTTGCCCCGCTGATCGACGGCGTCGCGTTCGGGGCCCTCATCGCGGACAAAGCTTTCGACAGCAACGCCATCGTCGCCGATCTCAACGTGCGCGGCGCCAAGATCGTCATCTCTCAGCATCCGCGCCGGGCCAAACCCATCCCGATGGACGCCGAAATGTGCAAATGGCGCCACCTCATCGAGAACTTCTTCTGCAAACTCAAAGAGTTCAAGCGGATCGCCATGCGCGCATGCAAAACCGATCAAAGCTTCGAGGCCATGATCTACCTCGCCGCCGCCGTCATCAACTCACGATGAATCCCCACAGGCCTTAGTCGATAGGGCTTGCGCGGCATTCCATCGTGGCCGCGCGGCGGATGAAGCGGTGGCTGCCACGGCACACACTGGCGGCGGCCATAAACGGCCTGACCCACATAGGCCGGATTGCGCAGCATGGTGTGGATCACGGCCCGGGTCCAGTGCGGTTGGCCGGTCGGGCTTGGAATCCCGCTGTCGCGCAGGCGCCGGCAAACCCCGGCCAACGTCAATCGCTCGTGCCCGACCCAGGTAAAGATCTGGCGCACAATCCGCGCCGCCTCCTCGTCGATGTCATAGCGGGCGTCCCCTCCGCCAGCCTCACGCGTGATGTAGTGGTAACCAAAGGGCGCGCGGGTCAGGACACTGACGGCGCCGGTTTGGGCGCGGTGGCGCTTGCCGCGCCGGCTGCGCTCCAGCACCTTGGCTCTCTCGTACTCGGCGAACATGCCCTGCAGTTGCAGCAGCAAGCTGTCCTCGGGCGTGGTCCCGATCGGGCGATTGAGGAAGACCACCTGGGTGCCGGCGTGGGCGAATTCCTCGATCAGCAGAAATTGATGGGCATAGCTGCGGGCGAGACGATCCGGAGCATGAATGTAGACCAGATCGATGGCCGACAGCGCCACGAGGTCGCGCAAACGCTCCAGAGCGGGACGGATCAGGCTAGCGCCGCTGTGGCCGTTGTCGATGAACCGCAGATCGTCCCGGACGCAGTGGCCGTCCTGCGCCACTCGTGCGGTCAACTCGGCCAGTTGGCTGTCGGTGGTGTGATCCTCAGCCTGCTGGTCGGAGGAGACGCGGGCGTAAAGGGCGACCTGCAGGGTCTGCGGGGCCGAAACGGCTCTCAGGTGCTGAGTTCTCATCGCATGCTCCCTCAGAAATGGGTGTCAGCGGGCTTGATGGCAGGGAACGGGTACGCAGGGGCAGGAGGCGCTCGTAGGCGCGTCCCAAAGCGTCGCGACTGCCTCGCCTGACCTCAAAGCCGACCTCAAGGCGCAGGGGGCGGCGCCTCTTGCTAAGCTTGGCCATCGTGGTCTTCTTCCTTCAGCCTGATCTGGTGCATCCAGATCAGGCTGAAGACTTCAACGTCGGTCCCGTCGAGCGATGACGCAGGGCCTCGCGAGCAATCGTATGGACAAAGCTGATCGCAAACTTTGCACCATTGTCTATTGATCCGGTCCTCATTGTCTTGAGCATGCGGCGTAGCGGACGGGTTTGTGGCTGAAATAGCTTCGGACGCGCCGGGGCGATTTCGAGAGGCGACGCATATGGCTGACCGTTGCCCGCTTGAGCTGCTGTTTGCTGCGCGCGGGCGCCTGGCGGGTGACAACCTGCTTCAGGTCGGCGTTCAGGCACTCCTCCGGGTTCAGCTCCGGGCTGTAAGCCGGCAGGTAGAAGACCTCGATCTTCGCCCGATGCGCGGTAAGCCAGTCGCGGACCCGGGCGGCGCGATGCACCCGCAGCCGGTCCAGGATCAGGAACACCTTGCGCTTTGCCTCGCGGATCAGGCGTTGCAGGAAACGGATCAAGATTGCGGCATTCACCGCCGCGTCGACAATCATCCAGCGCAAGGCGCCGCGATTGCTCACCGCCGCGATCAGGCTCAGCCCGGCGCGCCGATGGCAGACCCGGATCACCGGCGTCCGGCCCCGGGGCGCATAGCCGCGGCCGCGCACGTCGTCGGCGCGCAGACCGGTTTCGTCACCCCAGAAGATGGTGCCCCGCGCCTGCCGGGCCGCCGCGACGATGGCCGGGTACTCCCGCCGCAGCCAGTGCCGCACCGCGGCCGGGTTCTGCTCGTACGCCCGCCGGAGCGGCTTCTGCGCGGTGAAGCCCCAGCGCGCCAGATACTTGCCCACGGTTCGCACGGCCAGCGCAATCCCACAGCGCTGCCAGATCACCGCACGCACCGCCGCCCGGCTCCACAGGGCGAACGGCAGGTCCAGTTCGTCCGGGGTGTGCCGGCAGATCAGGCGCTGAATCTCGGCCTCCTGGGCGGCATCCAGCAGCCGTTGCTCATCCGGCTTGCGCCCGCGTGGCTTGCTCACCAGCCCCTGCGCGCCCTCGGCCGCAAACCGCTGGCAGATGTCGAAGACCCCGGTTGGCGACAGCCCAACCTGGGCCGCGATCGCCCGGTAGGTCAGCCCGCGCTCCCGGAGCCCAATGACTTGCCGCCGGCGCTCCTCTTGAGCCGCCGCCGGCAGCTTGCGCATGTCCACGTGCTTCATGCTGATGAAGCTGGAGCCAACCAAGACCCTTTCAAGACAATGAGGACCGGCTCAATAACACGTCAACATCTTCGACCGGCCCCTGCTCCAGCTGCTGAACGAAGCCGCCACGTGGGGTGCGCTCCGGCATCACGGGCTGATGGAAAACACCGTCGTGGTCTCCGACGATGCCGGCCAGTTCCGCGTTGCCACGCATGCTCTATGCTGGATTCATGCCGAGCGCCACCTGCAGAAGCTGATGCCAGCCTCGCCCAAGCAGGCCAAAGCGGTGGAATTGGTCCGCCAAGCGATCTGGTGCTTTTACCGCGGTCTGAAGCTGTGGAAGCAGAGTCCCGCACCGGGCAGTGAGCGGGGGTTCCGGCGCCAGTTCGACAAGATCTTTGGCTTGCGCACGGGCTACAAGGACCTCGACGCGCTGCTGGCCCGCCTGGCGCGACGCAAGAACGAACTGCTGCGGGTGCTTGAGCGGCCGGAGATCCCGCTGCACACCAACGCATCCGAGAACGACCTGCGCGCCTGCGTGATCAAGCGCAAGGTCTCCGGTGGCACGATGAGCGCCGATGGTCGCGTGGCGCGAGATGTCATGCTGGGCCTGCTGAAGACCTGCCGCAAGCTCGGGCTGTCGTTCTTCGCCTATCTCGGGGACCGTCTTGGACTGAACACGGATCAGCCGAGGATCCCGCCACTCGCCGTCCTCGTGACCCAAGCGGCACCGTCAGGTTAACGGGCTGAAGTCACCGAGCCTCACGGGATCGGCGTATCAGAAACCAGCAGCGAGACCAGTCACCTCGGCCCAAGTCACCTCGGCCCAAGTCGTAAAGGCTTGAACTCGGGACTTGCGATAATCAGCGGCATTGGTGTTGGCGGGACGGCGGAAGAGGTTTCCAACCTGATCGTGAACCGAGAGAAAGCGCTGGGCCTGTCCGGCTGATTTGAAGCGCTTCATCATGCGTTCGCGTCGTCGGGTTGGCGGATGACTATTCTCTGCGCGGTTGTTCAATCCTCGCTGCTGCCGATGTTCGACGCCCGGCATGATCTCTCGCTTCGCGGCGGCATAGCTGGCCAGCTTGTCCGTGATCATCACACGCGGCGCCGCGCCCTGCCTCTTGAGCAGCTTGCGCAGCAGGCGCTTGGCAGCCTTTGCATTCCGGCGACTTTGAACCAGGATGTCGAGCACGACGCCATGCTGGTCGACCGCGCGCCAGAGCCAATGCTTCCGGCCCGCAATGCTGATCACGACCTCGTCGAGGTGCCACTTGTCCCCAGGCGCGGGCAGACGCCGCCGGATTTGATTGGCATAACCCTGCCCGAATTTCAGCGCCCACTGCCGCACGGTCTCGCGGCTGACCTCGATGCCGCGGGCCGCGAGCATCTCCTCGACCATGCGCAGGCTCAGGGGAAACCGGAAATAGAGCCAGATCGCGTAGCTGATCACTTCAGCCGGGAAGCGGTGGCGGGCGTAGCGAGGATGACGAGCATTTTTCATCCCTCACATATGCCTCAATCCGGTCACCCACCGGTTAACATGACGGTGCCGTCAGGCACTCTGTATGTACATGAGAATAGTAGCACTTGCAGATAGAAGCAAAGCGATAATCCAGCTAAGAAATACCCCTCTCAAGCAGGTTGTTAACTGGTCGTTGGCTGTCTTTGAATTTAGGATGAGGGCGAACTGCTCATCGACGGAACTTGGATATGCTGGTCGATCCGGGGATTTATGATCATCATAAGCCATGATAGACAATTCGGCACCGTCAACTTGAGCCGAGAAACGCGCTTTCAGGCCATTCTGGCCAACCCTAACCCATTGATGAGGACGTCGCCGGCTCCCGGCCGATATGTTCAACAAGGCACGTAGAGCTCGTTAAGGCGACGGTGCCGTCCTGACATGTTGCTTTCCTTCGTTCGTTCCATTCATCGCGGGTACCCGCGACATGAATGCCGGTCGGCAGCTCCTGCCGCCGTACGACGAGGAAGTTGCAAAAGGCGTGCCAACGGCGCCGCAAGCGCCTCAGAAGAAATGTTGTGGAGATTATTCAAGGGCTTCCATGAGAGTGCGGCAGGACGCTGGGCCGAAGGCTACCGTGTCGCGGATCTGACAAACCCGACAGCAGGCGTCGGTTGCCCGACAGTTATCCAGGACTGGCGGACAGGTTTTCTCCGTGGGAACAGCGCAATTCGCGCGTCATTTAACCGCGTTCGGCTATGTCCGATGTCCGACACTGTCAGACATGCAACATAGCCGTATGAGAGGCATCATGCTGTTGTGAAATCATTCTCTCCTTTGGCACGGTATATGCTGAGCAATCCACGCTGAGCTGCGAACGCGGCACAGACTGAGGAGAAATCGTCCCATGATCACGCTGACCGACAATGCCGTCGCCGTGAAGACAGTGCTTTCCCGGGCCGCCGAGCCGGCGTCAAGGTGTTCGTGGACGCAGGCTCTCAAACCGGCGATGTCACGGGTAACTTGGTGTCAGGACGTTCTGCGGTAGATCCAGCAGCATGACCCTGCCCGCCATCAGCTATAAGCGCCATCGGTTCCCACCTCAGATTATCGCTCACGCGGTGTGGCTCTATTTCAGGCTTCCACTGAGCTTGCGGCTTGTCGAGGAGATGCTGTTCGAGCGCGGTATTCTCGTCTCGTACGAAACCGTCCGGCGGTGGGCCCGGAAGTTCGGGCCGGATTACGCTCGCCGCCTCAAGCGCAAGAGACCGAGCCGCTGTGATATCTGGCACCTCGACGAGGTCGCGGTCACCATCGCCGGCCAGAAACACTGGTTGTGGCGGGCTGTGGACCAAGACGGATATGTCCTCGACGAAATCGTCGAGACGCGGCGTGACACCAGGGCGGCCAAGCGATTGCTGACCCGGCTGTTGAGAAAGCAAGGCGTAGCGCCGAAGCGTATCATCACCGATAAGCTGCCCTCGTACGGAGCGGCCAGGCGACAAATCATGCCTAAGGTCGACCATCGCTCACACAAGGGATTGAACAACAGGGCCGAGAACTCGCATGTCCCACTGCGGAAGCACGAGCAAATGATGCGGGGCTGGATCTGTTGCAAATTCGGTTTCTTCTTGTCTTTTGCAACTGAGCTTCGAAGGCTCGTGACTAGAAAATCAACCACTTACGGTGACAACCAAAGCGCCAGAATGGACCCTGAAATGGCTATACTCGAAGTTTGCAACAGATCCTGCGCAGGATCGGTCGCGGGCACTGCATGCTGCAGCAACCGGGAGGGACAGGCGAAGTCCGTCTCGTGAACCAACTCTTCGGTCTTGCCGCCTGAGCGATCCACTTCGCCTGGGTTCGTTATGCTCTTTCCAAGGTCATGCAACAAAGCCGGCTGAGGGCATTCTCCACCGGATCCGTGCAACACGGTCGCAACAAGGCGTTCAAAAATTCATTGCAGTTCCGCATTGTACGCATTGTATAAGCGCACTGTTGAAGTCGCTTTGTGCAATGATAATTCGATCCTCGAGTTGCTGAAGTGCTCTGACCTGCCCCATAAGTCTGCTATCAGTGGTGACGCGAGGATAACGTTTGATCATCTCGTAGAGCCGGGCAGTCGCCGCTGAAGGCCGGAGCTCGGCCCTTACACAAGTTCTGCAACGCTGGCCGTCTGCTATAGAGCCGCCATCTGCCATGACAGCAAGAATGCCGTCTCGGGCGGCAGCAACTTCATCCAACAATTCGCGTTCTGCTGGGAGCCTCTCCCTCATGACCTCGACCAGAGAGTCAACCTGGTGGGAGCGCTCCAGATTTAGGCTCAGAACTTGTCTCCATGCCAAGCGCGCGCGCTCACAAGATAGCCGAACATCTGAGTCGCAACCTGCCTGAAGGAGGCCGATAAGGCTGATCACTCCAACCAGAACCGAGCGCTTGATCACTGGCAGTTTCCAATCAATTCATCGACTCGTGAGTTGCCAGCCTGGGCACCAATTGCCACCTGCCGACGGAGGGCGCTGATCATCGAGCCAATCTGTCTTCCAGAACGCTAGAACTTGGATGACTTCGACCTACTCCCGCGACACCTTCGAGCGCCGAAAGGATCGCCGCATTGTCGCTTTCGGTCCCGCCCGAGGTGAAGGCGATCTCATGGGCGAACGCTGCGCCGATCCCCGCTTGCAAGGGCTGCTCCCGAATGGCCTTGATCCATTGGCAATGGTCGGGATCTGAGATCGAACGGGATCCGAGGTTGAGGATGAACATCCGGCATGGAGCAGCACCCGTCAGGTCATCGCCGTTCATGGGGTGGAGTGAACACCCGAGTCCCTCTGCCCATGGAGTCAGGAACGCCATCAAGCCCGTTCGCCTGAGGTTCAACGAATCGACAATCGCGACTGCCGAACCTTGGGTGTCGTCTGGTTCGGGAGTATCCATTGCCTGCATCCTTCTGCTCCACGTACTTATCGCTGGCTTGGATCATGATGCGCAAGCCTTCCGCCGGCTCGGCGGCCCGGGAAAGCACTGTCTTCACGGCGACGGCATTGTCGGTCAGCGTGATCATGGGACGATTTCTCCTCAGTCTGTGCCGCGTTCGCAGCTCAGCGTGGATTGCTCAGCATATACCGTGCCAAAGGAGAGAATGATTTCACAACAGCATGATGCCTCTCATACGGCTATGTTGCATGTCTGACAGTGTCGGACATCGGACATAGCCGAACGCGGTTAAATGACGCGCGAATTGCGCTGTTCCCACGGAGAAAACCTGTCCGCCAGTCCTGGATAACTGTCGGGCAACCGACGCCTGCTGTCGGGTTTGTCAGATCCGCGACACGGTAGCCTTCGGCCCAGCGTCCTGCCGCACTCTCATGGAAGCCCTTGAATAATCTCCACAACATTTCTTCTGAGGCGCTTGCGGCGCCGTTGGCACGCCTTTTGCAACTTCCTCGTCGTACGGCGGCAGGAGCTGCCGACCGGATCTTGAGGCCCGAGAGCGGTGAGACGATCGATGCCGCGTCCATAGGGGAGGTTTGCATGAAAGCCATGTTTGTCGCGGGGCTCGTCGTCCTGCAACTCGGTGCTGCGCCGGCAATCGGTGCCGCTCCGCCGCAGGAACCAAGCGCGCCGGTTGCGAGCGCGCGCGAGATTGTGGCGGGCGTAAAGATTCCCTATCAGAGCTTCACCCTCGACAACGGGCTGCGCGTCCTCGTCCACACCGATCGCAAGGCGCCGGTGGTCGCCGTGTCGGTCTGGTACAACGTCGGCTCCAAGCACGAGCCCAAGGGCGAGTCCGGCTTCGCGCACCTGTTCGAGCATCTGATGTTCGGCGGCTCGGAGAATGCCGACGCCAGTTTCTTCGAGCCGATGCAGCAGCTCGGCGCGACAAACCTGAACGGCACGACCTCGTACGACCGCACCAACTACTATGAGACAGTCCCAACCGGCGCACTCGAAAAAACGCTCTATCTCGAGTCCGACCGGATGGGACACCTCCTTGGCGCAATCACGCAGGCCAAGCTCGATAACCAGCGCGGCGTTGTCCAGAATGAAAAGCGCCAGCGCGACAATCAGCCATACGGCCTCGTCCAATATGCCCAAGCCGCAGCCCTGTTCCCGGCCGATCATCCCTACGGTCATCCGCCGATCGGGTCGATGGCCGATCTCGATGCCGCCAGCCTGGACGACGTGCATGGCTGGTTCCGCCAGCACTATGGGCCGAATAATGCGGTCCTCGTCCTTGCCGGCGATATCGACCTTGCGACCGCAAAGCCGCTGGTCGAGAGATATTTCGGGCCCATCAAGCGCGGCCCCGACAGCAGCCCGATCGCAGTCGCCTTCCCAACCTTGCCCGCGCGCAAGGACGAGACGCTGCAGGATCGGGTGGCGACGACGCGGCTCTACCGCACTTGGGTGGTGCCGGGGCTCAACGACCCTGATGCGGTGCCGCTTGCGATCGGCGCATCGGTGCTCGGTGGCCTTGCCAGCTCCAGACTCGATAATGTGCTGGTGCGCGACGAGAAGCTCGCGGTCAGCGTTTCGGCCGGCTTGCAGACGTTTGCTCAAGTGAGCCTGTTCGCGGTGAGCGCCCACGTCAAGCCTGGCGTCGATCCCGCGGTGGTTGCGAGACGTCTCGACGCAATCATCGCCGATCTGATTGCTGAAGGCCCGACTGCTGGTGAAGTTGATCGTGTTGCGATCCAGAATGCCGTCGACACAATCAAGTCGCTCGAATCCGTCGGCGGCAAGGCAGGAACGCTGGCCGAAGGGCTGCTCTATTCAAACGATCCTGATCACTATGCCCAAGATCTCGATGCGTACGCCGCGGCCACGCCCGCGACGGTCAAGGCAGCGTTGGGCCAATGGCTGTCCCGCCCGGTCTATGCCCTGACTGTGACGCCAGGCGCGCGCCCGGCCGATCGCGAGGCCCAGGCCGTCACGAAGGCGAGCAAGCCGGCTTCGGCCGTGTCACAGACCCAAGTCCCGGTCGTGAAGCGCGCGCCGGCCCCTGCGGTTGGCGAGATCGCCGACCTGACCGTCCCGCCGGTTACGCGGGCGCGGCTCTCGAACGGGATCGAAGTGGTTTACGCGCAGCGTCGCGCCCTTCCGACGACGCAGGTCGCGCTGAGCCTCGACGCCGGCTATGCCGCCGATCCCAAAGCCAAGCGTGGCACGGCGGCCTTGACCACGGCGTTGCTCCAGGAGGGGACCACAACCCTCAGTTCGCTTGGGATCGCTGAGCGGCAGGAGACGCTGGGCGCGTCGATCACCGCCGGGTCGTCGATGGACCGCACCCGCATTACCCTATCAGCCCTGACCGCCAACCTCGGCCCGTCGCTCGACCTGTTCGCCGATGTCGCCCTGCATCCGGCGTTTGCCCCCAATGAGGTGGACCGCGGCCGAACTCAGATGCTTGCCCGGATCGCCGAAGAAAAGACCGAGCCGGGGACGATTGCGGCGCGTTATTTGGCCCCCGCTCTTTATGGCCGCGATCATCCCTATGGCATGCCGGGGACGGGCGATGCGCAGGCTGTCGCGACGATGACCCGTGATGATGATCTGGCGGAATTCCACCGCGCCTGGTTCCGGCCCGAAAAGGCGAAGCTGTTCGTTGTCAGCGATCTTCCGCTCGCCACCCTGCAGCCGCTGCTCGAAGCCCGCTTTGGCACCTGGAACGGGACCGGCCCCGCCGGGACCAAGCGTTTCGATATCCCAACCCCGGCGCCGCGCCCGCGGATTGTGCTCGTCGATCGAAAGGATTCGCCGCAGTCGCTGATCACGGCCGCCGTCGTCCTCGCCGTCAAAGGGACCGATGACACGCTGGCGCTCGAGAGCGCTGCCGAGGTGGTCGGTGGCAGCTTCCTGTCGCGCATCAACATGGACCTGCGCGAGGAAAAGGGGTGGTCCTATGGCGTCTGGGCAGAACTTGAGCAGGTGCGTGATCGCATGACCTACACGATCAGCGCGCCCGTTCAGGCTGACAAGACCGGTGCGGCCATCGCTGCGCTGCTGGCCGACCATCAGGCGTTTCTCACGGGCAAAGGCGTCACCGCAGAGGAGCTGGAGCGCACCCGGTCCGGCATGATTCGCGCGCTGCCTGGAGCGTTCGAGACGGCAGGTGCGGTGCTGGGTGCGATGCAGGAGAACGATCGCCTCGGCCGGCCTGACGATTACTACCAGCAGCTCCCAACGCGGGTCCGTGCGCTGGATCCGGAGCGGCTCGACGCTGCCATGCGCGGAACGGTCGACCCTGCGCGGATGACGTGGGTCGTCGTTGGCGACGCTGCCTCCGTCCAGCCGCAACTCGAGAGCCTGGCATTGCCGGTGGAGGTGGTTGCCGCGCCCTGATCTGCACGGCTTCGCGTCACCTGTCAGTTCCCATCACGTTCTACAATCCCATCCTCTATGTTGAGTTCAGGAAAGATGGCAGTTCAATTGACCCAGGTCCTTGGTGGGCGAAATCGCAAAGCGAAAAGGTTCGCAAATAATGCGCAAACTCTCCCTATTGATTCTCGGTGCAGCCATCGGCGCGGGCGGCGCGACCATGGTGTCAGACCAGCCTGCTGTCGGGCATGAGCGCGGTTGCCGCCTCGGCTGACACGTACCGGCAGCTGAGCCTTTTCGGAGACGTTTTCGAAAAGGTCCGCACGGATTACGTCCAGAAGCCTGAAGAGTCGAGGCGGTTCTGTTGCAAATCCGGATCAGAGACGAGAAAGGATCAGGTGCTTGTGGAGAGCTCATGCGGCGAGCAGATCGAATTGCTGGCGAGCCGCACGTCGACGAGCTCTTTGATCAGGCGGTAGGGCACCGAATACCAGTGGCCGTCGACCTCGACATGATAGTCAGGGGCCACCCGGCAGCGCTTCCAGCGGGCGAAGGCATAAGGCTCGTCGGGCAGAGGGCTGCCGAGATCACGGCTGACTACACCGCCATGATCTATGCCGCCACAGTCGAGGAGATTGCGGAGCGGCGCAGGGCCTTTCTGCGCAAATGGCGGCTGCGCCACCCGGCGGTGGCCAACAGCCTGGAGGAAGCGGGCGAGGCGCTGTTTGCCTTCACGCAGCTGCCGCCCTCGCAGTGGAAGTCGGCCCGGACGACGAATGCCATTGAGCGGCTGCACGAGGAGTTCAAGCGGCGGATCAAGACCCAGACCGTGCTGCCCTCGGATGCCACCGCCGCCATGTTGTTCTGGGCTCTGCTCGCGTCCGGTCAGATCACGATGCGCAAGGTTGACGGCTGGAAGACGCTCACCCAAGCATCAGCCCCCCAGGAGGCGATTGACCTCGCCGCCTGACCCAATACGATGTTCATACCGGAGATCGCGCCACCTAAATTTCTACACAACTCGCGACGGCACCCGTCCCTATCCCATGACAAGAATCCGCTGGCCGCTGGGCGATAAGTCGCGTATCCGGAACGTCTCCAATTGGTCAGAGGCGCTCGGAGAGCATCTTTATACCAAAGCCGATAAGCAACGTTCCCGCAAACCTGTCGATCCAGGCCCTGGACTTCCTGTATGCCGCTTGAGCGGGAGGAGACGACATCAGCATGGCTACGAATCCGTACCACACCATCTCCAGTACAAAGCCGCCAAGCAGGACGATGAGCTTTACAGATGTGTCCGCATCAGCGGAAATTGCAACGGCATACAATCCGAGGAAGAACACGATGCCCTTTGGATTGGTCAATTCCACCAGTGTCCCTACGCGAAGACCGGACCAAAACGTCCTACTGGAGGGAGGCACGCTGTCATCGCATGCTGCCGACGATGACCAATTGGAAATGCCAAGATATACTAGATACGCGCCTCCAACGATCTGAATAGCCGACGCGACCCAGTCCACACGCACGATCAGCACGGCAAGCCCAGTCATGGACAGAACTGCGTAAAAGGTCGCTGCGAGCGATAGACCTAAAGTGGCCCCCAAAGCCGATGGCAAGGCGCCCGACATCGCCAAGCGCGATACCAAAGCAAAATTTGGGCCTGGGCTTATGATTACGCCAGCATATATACTCAAGGTTGTAAGAGTTGTCCAAACATTGTCTTGCATTCTTCGCCCCGTTCCTTGTTAAACATACGATCGCTGTGGCTGTTCAGGTTTCCCAGAATTCTTGAGAATGACCGACAGCTTCTCCAATGCTGTCGTAAGATCGGGCAGTTCGGGACCGCCCACGCAAAGCCGCACCCCGCCGTCATTGGCATTGGGATCTACCTTGGTGGCTGTCGGCGGTGTCACGCGGATTCCAACCGCGAGGTTTGCTGCCACGAAGCTCTCGGCTTCGTGATGGGACATTGGAAACCAGATATGAAAACCCTCATGATCAGGGAAAACGGCCACCTCGCCCAGATAGGATCTAGCCAGATCCAATCTCCTTGACGATTCAACCTTGATGGATGTCCGAACAGTTTGAGCTATTCCGCTCACGAGCCATTCGGTCATCACCGCGCAAGAAAACGGCGACATCGTCGACGAGGTCGCCGACAAAGCGGCTTCAGCCTTGTCAATATGGCTAGGTGGAGCGACAAGACAGCCAATACGCAAGCCTGGACTGACCGTCTTTGAGAGACTGTTTACATAGAAGGTCCGTTCAGGAGCTAGCATAGCGAGGGGCGGAAATCCTGATGAACCGAGTGAATACACGTCGTCCTCGACAATCAGAGCCTCGTGTTTTCTGCAGACGTCTGAAATCTCAAGCCGACGGCGTTCTCCCATGGTTGCTGTCGTGGGATTCTGCATTGTGGGAGTCACGTAAACAACCCCGCCGGATGCTCGATCCAGCGCATCATCGAGGGCTTCTGGCCGCATTCCCTCACGGTCGGTTTCAATGCCTTTTAGTTGATAAAAGGTATGGCGTGTCAGGGCAATTGCGCCAGGATAGGTCTGAGACTCGGTGATGATCGTTCCACCCGGCTTGCTTGCCACGGCAAAAGCAACCGCCAATGCTTGTTGAGCACCGTTGCATAGCAGGAGTTGCTCCACCTTCACATGCATCCCAAGCCCGGTAAGCCATTGAGCCATCTGCCTGCGATGTTCGATGTGTCCAGCGTCAGGGGGGTATCGAGCGAACAAGTCGACGTCTATATCGCGTGCAATATTCATCAGTGTCTTCGCAAGCATCCGCTCGCCAATCAATCGCGGTGGCGTGTTTACACTGAGGTCGATCATCGCCTCCGTTGTCCTGGGAATGGTGGTGACGAAAGTCCCTCGCCCTCTTTCGCTGCGTATCAACCCACGGCGCTCAAGGATGGCATAAGCCTTGGTCACCGTTCCCACGCCAATACCAAGGCGGTAGGCGACATCACGGTGTGGCGGCAGGCGGTCGTTTGCTGCGAGCCGGCCCTCAAGAATGTCATCTGCCAAGGCTCTTACCAACCGTCCACTTGGCTGGGCATCCATAGCAACGAGATACGGCTCCCACGGGGATTTGAGAAGCATATCACCTCCATAAATAGTGTCGCACGACACTTTTATAATAGCGAGAGAAGTGTCTCATGCACTACTCAGTTGCGCAACGTAGCGAATCTATAACGACTGCAGTGGGCCTGAGTCGTTAAATTTTGCGATCTGAAAGGTGAGAAAGGTCGGGGCCGATTGGTAGGAAGTTCTGTCAACTTTTAACAGGGAGGCGTTGTTCTGTGCACGAAACGTGTCTTTTCACACCTGGGCCACTGAGTCTTTCCTTCGATGTAAAAGCGGCTATGAAGGTAGACTTGGGGTCGAGAGATGAAGCATTCAAACAAGTCACGCAACGCGTGAGAGAACGGTTGCTATTTGTTTCCGGCGGGCAGACAACTCACTCGGCCATACCTATACAGGGTAGCGGCACCTTTGCGATGGAGGCGTCCCTCACCACTTTCCTGGGTCAGGACGACAAAGCTCTTGTGTGCGTCAACGGGCTTTATGGCGAACGCATTGCAACAATTCTTGCAAAGATCGGGATAGCCTTCCAGGTGGTTCGCTTCTCTGACGCGGCGCCCGTAGATCTGACGGTTGTGGAGCGCACAATTAGTCAAGACAAGGGATTTACCCATTTGTGCATTGTCCACTGCGAGACCACGACCGGCCTCGTCAACCCACTTCACGACCTCGTGGAGATTGGTCGACGACATGGCATGGTTACAATCGTCGATGCGATGAGTTCGTTCGGAGGACTCCGACTGGAGGACGACATTGGCGGTATCGACATCTTAGTTTCCTCGGGGAATAAGTGCATAGAGGCTCCTGCAGGCGTTGCCTTTGCGATTGTGTCTAACCAGCTGCTGAATTTGGGAAAATCCTATGCACGTTCATATTGCCTCGACATTCTGGACCAGTGGCGGAGCTTTGAAGAGCACCGCGAATGGCGGACAACTCCTCCGACCCACGTGGTACAAGCCTTTGACAAGGCGCTCGAGGGACTTATCGAGGAAGGTATTTCTGCAAGAAACGCTCGGTACTCAGGAGTTAGAGGGAAGCTCCTTTTCGGGTTGAGGCCTCTCGGTTTCCGGACGGTGATTCCGCCGGAATACCAATCTCCAATATGCTTGGCGTTCTGTTCAGCTGAACTCGTACCTGACGAGGCATCCTTCGCTGCCTACTACCGGGCGCTCGCTGACAATAGAATCTACATCTACGCAAAATTCCATGAGGCAACGACCACATTCCGCATCGGTTGTATCGGGCAAATTCGAGATTCCTGGATCGATCAACTGCTGGCGGTAACGACCAAGCACTTTCGCATTTCGCCTTCTATTCGCCGCATAGGTAAGCTGCAGGAGCATCGCAATGCTGAAGAAGAATGATGAGCAAGCGCGTTGGGCCCATCCCGCAACCGCATCACTCCATGCAGGCTTCAGGAGTGATCCTACAACAAAAGCAGTGTGCGTACCGATATATCAAAATACCGCATACGAACTCGAGGGAGACCTTTCCAAGATCGCTGACGTCTACAATGTAAAAGAAGACGGATACACTTACACTCGGATCATCAATCCGACGACGAGGGCGCTTGAGGCACGATTTGCCGCTGTTGACAATGCAGCGGATTGCTTGGCTGTCGCCTCAGGTCAGGCCGCGACCTTCACTGCACTGGCAAACCTATGCAGTGGCCAACCAGGTGATAACGTCGTTGCCTCTCCCTTCCTCTATGGAAACACATGGAACCTGCTTCACAATACGTTTCGCAGGCTTGGTATTGAAGCGCGAACTGCCGGGAATTCCGACCCTGCCGAGTTCGAAAGACACATTGATGACCGCACCATTTGCTTATTCGGTGAGTGTGTCTCCAATCCGATCCTCGATCCGCTGCCATTGCGCAATCTAGTCGAGATCGGGCGAAAAAGAGGCATTCCGGTTGTGGTGGACAACACGACCACCCCCCTCGTCTGCCGCCCCGCGAGGCTCGGCGCGAATATGGCAACGTATTCTGCGACCAAGTACGTTTGTGGACACGGCACTACCCTTGGCGGCTTGATTTCGGACTACGGAAATTTCCCTTTTCATCAGTTTCCCAACCGCTTTCCCTTGTTTTCAGGGCCCGACGAAGCGCACGGCGGCATCCTCTGGCCCCAAGCCGTACAGGAGGTCAATGATCTCGGAAAGAGTGCAGCACTCCTGAAGGCACGAATGACGTGGCTACGCGATGTTGGCGCTTGCGCGAGCCCGTTCAACAGCTTTCAGCTTTTGCAAGGACTGGAAACATTGCATCTACGGATGCGCCAGCATTGCGAAAGCGCCGCAGCGGTCGCTGAGATGCTGGAAGACCATCCGAAGGTTGTACGGGTGACGTATCCATCACTGTTCACTGGGCGGAAGAAGGAACTCGCGGACGACCTGTTCGACAAGAGCTATGGCTACGGGGCCATGCTCATGTTCGAAGTCAGTGACGCTGCAAATGGACGCGCGCTCATCGAAAACATTGAGATGCTCTACCACGTCTCGAACGTTGGAGATGCACGCACCCTCATCACGCATCCGGTGTCCACGACCCACACGACGGTGCCTCGAGAAACGAGAATGGCCGCCGGTATCAATGATGGAACGATCCGCCTCTGTATTGGCCTCGAACATACAGAGGACATCATACGGGACTTGGAGCGAGCGCTTTCAGCCGTCAATTAATTGCCAATTACAAAAATTTCGAGGAAGTCATGATTGCTCAAGAGGCCTGGCCGCTGAGGGATGCTCGTTTCGAAAGCGTCAGCTTTCCCTCCGACATAAAGAGAGCACTCGCCACGTTGCGAACGGACAATATGACGGGTGCACTATACATCGCGAAAGATTATGCAGTAATCGTTGCTTTTGCTGCACTTGCATCGCAAGTCTCGTGGTGGTTCTATCCTCTGTCGGTTTTGTTCATCGGAGCGCATCAGCGTGGTTTGACCACTATTGCCCATGATGCGGCCCACAAGACCTTGGCGAGGAATGTTAAATTAAACTACTTTCTTGGCATTGTGTTCGCCGCCTATCCACTTTTTCAACGGCACTGGGCCTACCGGATTTCACATGTTCATCTGCACCATCCACATTTGGGAGATCCGGAGAAGGATCCAGATCTGAAGTTCTTCCTGGAGAGCGGTGTGTATGATGTACGTCACCCAAAGAAATACCTTTGGGATATTGTCATTTTTCCTTTGGTTGGCGGCGCAACGTTTGGCTACTTGAAGTACCTTTTCACTTATAGATTCAGTGTTAAGAACTCTGACAGCGGTGACGTTGATAAGACTGGAGTTCTTATCGATAAGTGGGGTTTCACGGTGTTTTGGCTGGCTGTATTCAGCGCATGCATAGCATTCAGTTTGCTCGACGAACTCATACTCTTTTGGATCATACCCTATCTTACGACATTCCAGATTATAGGTTGGTTCACCGAAATCGCTGAGCACTCTCCGATGTGCGAAGTTGAAGATACAAACCTTTATCTAACCAGGAATCGGAAGGGGAACTTTCTTGAGCGCATGCTCTTCGGCGTAAATCTGGATGAATATCACCTGGAGCATCACCTCTCGCCCGGCATACCTTTCTGGCTGCTCAAGAAAGCCCAGGAAATTCGGATGGCCGATACTGAATATCGGAATGTAGCAGCCACTTGGAGTGGACTCTTCTGCAAGGGCCCTAAAGGACAGCCGAGCGTTATCTCGCAGCTGATCGATCGCAACCGTCGACTTTATGAAGCCAAACGGCTGACAGATCACGCTGTCGCCACGATTACGTAGAGAGAACAATGCCTCTGGTTGGAGTTACGGCAAATCGTCTCATCGACGACGGGGACCAACGAGAATGGGTTCGGAGGCGATACATTGATGCACTTGAGGCGTATGCGAAGGTCGAGATCGTCGTCCTGCCAACCCGCTCTATTGAAGACAAGAACGGAATTTGGCGATTGGTCAGTCGGTTAGACGGACTTGTCCTGACAGGAGATGAGTCGAACATTGACCCAGAATACTTTGTTCGATCGAACACACCACGGCCCGCTCCGACAGAAGGTGCTTACCGTCGAGCAGAGAGGGATCCCTTTAGAGACATGATGGTGAGTTTCGTTCTTCCTGCCGCTCTGCAGAAGGGATTGCCAATCCTGGGCATTTGTAGGGGCTTACAAGAACTTAATGTGTTCTTTGGAGGGGAGCTCTACGAGAACATTTCTGCGGACAGAAATATGCTTTGCCATAAAGAGGATTTGTCTCTGCCACGCGATCGACAATACGACCCCGTTCATGAGGTTTCCGTTCAATCCGGAGGGATGTTGGCGCGGATTCTCGGCAGTAGCGGGCCGATATTGGTGAATTCGCTTCACAGCCAAGGGATTCGGTGGTTGGCATCCGGGCTTAATTGCGAAGCGGTTGCCCCTGACGGCTTGATTGAAGCTGCGAGCGTCTCTAATGCGGGAACTTTCCAAGTTGGCGTTCAGTGGCATCCCGAGTGGCATATCGCTGACGACGCAGTATCAAAAATGTTATTTGCCGCATTTGGGAAGGCGTGCTCGGATTTCGAGTCAAAGCGACTGATTGCGGATCGCGCGGAATAGTAGGGCGGATACGTCTGGCGCGAAGCCGCTTTGTTACATGGATCGGATTATGCACGCATTGATGGCCCTCATGCCCGCATTCAGGCGATACGGACGGACTTCGGGCGTCCAAGCTCAAGCATGCGGTTCAAGGCAAGAACGGCAATGGCGACCTCGGTCCTGCGACGGCGATCTGTCCGCGAGCGTAAGCCGTCCCCCATCACTCGTTTGAAGCGGCCTACTACGGTCTCTACCTGATGCCGTACTTGCAGGACCAGCGCACGCACAGAAGAATGATCTCGCCCGGAAACTGGCGGCGTTTGAACAGAGACAACAGAGCGATTCCCCGACTGGCCGCCTTCGTCCAAACCGCCAAGGTTAATGCAACGGAATTCCAGAGAGGGTACAATGCAGCCAAGACAAGTAAATACAATCGAAGACGCCCGCCAGATCCTAAAAGACCGTGACCTTAGCCACGTCAAAGTTGGGGTGATTGATCTCGACGGAATTGTCCGTGGCAAGTATATGTCTCGCGACAAGTTCTTCTCAGCCTTAGAATCTGGCTTCAATCTTTGCGAGGTGATCTTCGGCTGGGATTCAAGCGACCAGCTTTATCCCAACGCTCAGTTTATACCAACTCCCATTGATCAGAACCCGTGTGCCCAGTCGCGCAGGCCGATGGACATGATGGTCCAAGGTTGATCGGTGAGCTTGGTCCAGGCCGCGCAGCAATGATCGAGAATGTCCGGGTAGGATGTGAAGATCCGGTTGGAGAGCCAGTTCTCCCTCATGTACTGCCAGATATTCTCCACCGGGTTCAACTCAGGGGCCTTGGCGGGCAGCGGCACCAGGGTGATGTTGGCCGGCACCTGCAGCTTGCGTGAGACATGCCAGCCGGCCCGATCCAACAGCAGCACCGCGTGCGCCCCGGGCGCCACCGCCTGCGCGATCTCCTTCAGGTGTTCATTCATCGCCTGCGTGGTGCAGCGGGGCAGCACCAGGCCAGCTCCCTTGCCTTCCGCCGGGCAGATCGCGCCGAAGATGTAGGTGGAAGCGGTGCGCAGATCCCGGGGCGCGGAGGGCCGCGTGCCGCGCTTGGCCCAGCGCCGGGTGATCTTGTTCTTCTGACCGATGCGGGCCTCGTCGGCAAACCAGATCTCTAAAGGCTTGCCATCGGCCTCATGGGTCGCGATTTCCGCCACACGCGTGGAGAAGTAATGGCATGGACCGGCCGTGCTCCCGGATGGAGCATAGGAGGACGGGACGGTCCCGCAGCGAAGGAGCTATGCCATGACCCAGCAGACCCAACCCGAGAGTATCACCACCATCGGCATCGACCTGGGTAAGAACACCTTCCACCTGATCGGCATGGATGCCCGCGGAAGGATCGTGCTGCGCCGCAAGGTCTCGCGCGGGCAGCTGCTGCCCTGCCTGGCCAACCTGCCGGTCTGTCTGATTGGGATGGAGGCCTGTGCCGGGGCTCATCACGTCGGGCGCCAACTCGCGACCCTCGGCCATGACGTGCGCCTGCTGCCGGCCCAGTATGTCAAACCCTTCCTCAAGGGACACAAGAACGACTATCGCGATGCCGAGGCCATCGCCGAAGCAGCCCAGCGGCCGACCATGCGTCCCGTGCCGCTGAAGTCGGCCGAGCAACTCGACTTGCAAGCCCTGCACCGGGTGCGAAGCCGACTGGTCGGGCAGCGCACAGCGGTGATCAACCAGATCCGCGGCTTCCTCCTTGAATGCGGCATCCCGGTGCGTCAGGGGCCAGCGGGCTTGCGGGAGGCGCTTCCGACGCTCCTCGCTCAGCGCACGGACGTGCTCTCGCCGCGCATGATCCACCTGATCGAGGATCTCGCCGGGGATTGGCGCCACCTTGATGAACGCATTGAGACGCTCACCCAAGACATCACGGCTTTGGCCCGGCAGGATGCGGGCTGCCGGCGGCTGATGGGGATCCCGGGCGTCGGCGTGATCACCGCCAGCGCCATGGTAGCAGCGGTGGGAACAGGAGCCGCGTTCGCCAAAGGCCGCGACTTCGCCGCCTGGCTCGGTCTGGTGCCCAAGCAGATCTCGACCGGGGATCGAACGATCCTGGGCGGCTTGTCCAAGCGCGGGAACCGCTACTTACGCACGTTGTTCGTGAGTGGAGCGCGAGTTCTCCTGCAGCGACCGGGCCACTGGGATGGGCATGGCTTCGGCCGCTGGTTGGCCGCGGCACGGGCCCGGCTGCACCGGAATGTGCTGGCCGCCGCCTTGGCGAACAAGCTCGCCCGCCTTGCCTGGGGCGTGCTGAACCACGAACATGGCTATGATCCGGAGTACACGATCCGCGGAGCCTGAGCCGCCTGCAGCACTCAGTCGTTCAATAATCGGGTTTCCCCCCGAGGTTCGCGAGAAGGATGTGACAGGATGGACGAACGGTTGCCCGGCGCACCGTAAGCCTGGTTTAAAAAATGGCCCGGTGAGGCCTTGAAAGTAAGCAGGCTCAGTGCACGCGGATTCCCATGATGGCCCGGAGCTCAAGCTCCAGATCGAGGCCGGATAGATTGATGCGAACCGTCTCTCCCCCATCGGCCACAGCCCTCTTGCAACGCACGGCCGGTCCATAGATTTTAAAAGCAGCCACGGCCGCGTCGCTCTTGGCATAATGCCGCAGCCGGGCCGAGAGCTTGCGATAGCCCAGCGCCCGCACCTCCCGGCTCAGCGTCTGTTTCGCAATCGGCACGCGGTACTCATCCCAGAGCCACTGGATCAGATCGACCAGGCGCCAGCGCACCACCCCGTGCACCGCCGGAAGGGGGCCACTCTCGACCAGGGCCAGCAAAGCCTCGCGATGGTGGGCGCTCAGCTTGCAGACATTCCCCGGTGCCTTGCCGTCGACCAGGGCTTCAGGTCCATGGGCGTTAAAGCGCATCACCCAGTCCCGCACCGTCTGCAACCCGACCCCGCCGACCCGCGCCGCCTTGCTCCGCGTGCCGCCATCGTAGATCTCGGCCAGCGCCAGCAAGCGTCGGCTTTGCCCGGCATTCCGCGTGGCCTTGGCTAAAGCCCGCAGCCGGGCTGCATCATAGTCCTGGCGAAGCTCAATCCCTGGGCGCATGGCGAACCTCCTGCTCGCCAGCATGGAATCAGACATGTGCCCGCCTGAAAACCCCAAATGAGTCAGCCTTCATGCCGCTTGGTATTACTGGTGGGTCTGACCGGATTTCAGGCATGTCTTCCCCGCCTCCGAGCTGTCGGCTTGGCGGATGAGGGCGGCGGGGTTGTTGGCGGACGGGACAGGGCTCGGGTCAGGGGCGTGTGCGCCCCTTCGATCAGGTGACAAGGCGCGGCAGACGGCCAAGAACCACCCGCAGGATTGTCTGGTCAGGACAGGCGCTCGGCAAATGCAGCTGGATCTGGGTTTTCCGTTCCACCACCCGGGCGGCAATCTTGATCAGACGCAGCCGCAAGGTATCAAATTGCGCGATGCGCCAGAGCGAGCGCTTCGGCATCCTCGCCCGCAGGCCCCACATCAGCCAATAGGCGCCCGCGTGCAGGAACAGCCGGAACTGGTTTGCCGTCGCTTTGGTGCACGACGTGCGGTCGGCCGAGAGATGCGCCTTCCAGGCCTTGATGTGGTTTTCCGCCATGCCGCGCCGGCAGTAGATCCGCTCGTAGAGGGTTTTGGCGCGGCCGCCGGGGAGATTGGTGACGATGAAGCGCGTGTCGCTGCCCTGCGCGCCGGCCTCGACCCGGGCGATGATGCGCTCAACCCGGCTCCAGCTTGCCGCACCGTCGAAGAACTCCGTGAAGCGCCGCACCTTGCCGTTCAGGGGAGCCGCGGCAAAGCGTGAGGATACCGACGAAGCCGTCCACTTCGTCCAATCTGAAGCCGTCCAGGCATTCCGATTTCAAGCCGTCCATGGGTCCGAGGTGAAGTCGTCCACCTGAGCGCCGCTCTTCGGGTCAGTGATGGATGGTGGTTGAGGTGGTGACGCTGGTCAAGCGTCGGCTGGCGTGTGGCGGGTCTTGCGCAGGCTCTCGCCGGTCAGATTAATCCGGTAGGCGTTGTGCACGACCCGATCGAGGATGGCGTCCGCCAGCGTCGGAACGCTGCCGATCATCGCGTACCAGTTCTCGACCGGCACCTGGCTCGTGATCAGCAGCGAACCGGCATCGTAGCGGTCCTCGACGATTTCCAGCAGATCGCGCTGCTGCTCGCCGGTGAGCGCCTCAGGACCCCAGTCGTCGAGGATCAGCAGCTTGGCCCGGGCAAGACTGCGTAACAGGCGAGAGTAGCGGCCATCGCTGCGGGCGAGATCGAGCGCCGCAAACAGCCGTGGCACACGATGGTAGAGCACCGACAGGTCCTCCCGGCAGGCCCGGTGTCCCAGGGCGCAGGCGAGCCAGCTCTTCCCGACCCCGCACGGGCCGGTGATCAACAGATTGCGCCGCTCGCGGATCCAGTCGCAGGTGGCCAGCTTGAGAAACAGCGCCCGGTCGAGGCCGCGTGCGGCCCGGAAGTCAACATCCTCGACGCTGGCGGGATGGCGCAGTTTGGCCGTTTTGGCCCGGGTCTCGCAGCGCTTCTGCTGCCGCGTCGTCACTTCATGATCGAGGATCAGGCCGAGCCATTCGGCATGGCCGAGCGCGTCAGCCTCGGGAGTGGCGCTGAGCGCCTTGAAGCCTTTGGCCATGCCGTGCAGGCCCAGCGCGTGAAGCTGGTCGAGGGTGGGATGGATCAACATGGTCGGTCTCCTGTCAGTGGAAATACCCCGGTCCGCGGACATTGGGGTGGGTGAGAACGGGCGTATCGGCGGCGGGAGCGCGCTCGCGGTAGGTGTCGAGAAGCGACACGATGCTCTTGTAGGTCAGCGCCTGGATCGCCAGGGCTTTGGCCGCGACCGCCTCGACACGCTCCTGCGGGATGCCGCGCATGTGCTGCAAAACCCCGATGCAGGTGCGAAAGCCCTGCTCGGGATGGCGGCGGGCGGACAGAATGGCGGCAATCAGCCCCTCGGTGTTGGGGCCGATCGACGCCGCCCAGGAGCGGAAGCGCTCGGGCGACCAGGCGGCATAGCGGCGATGCGAGCTCGGCATGTGCTCGGCCTGCGTGCCATGCGCCCGTCCCGCATAACGCCGCGCGTGGGCCGCGACGCGTCCGCCTTTGTGGAAGGCCTCGATCGTGCGCTGGGTGACGCGCACCTCGACCTGCTGGCCGATGAGGCCAAATGGCACCGAGTAGAAGAAGCCCTCGACCTCGATGTGGTAGTCGAGCCCGACCCGGGCGAACTGCCACTGCGCGAAGACGTAGTCCTCGGCCGGCAGGGGTGCGAGGGCCGGCTTCTCGATCGTCTCGAACAACTGGCGCCGGCTGACGCCGAGCCGGCGCATGGGTACGCTGTTCATCCGCTCGACGGCCTCGGCGATCGCGGCATTGGCCTCCTGGAGCGAGAAGAAGGTGCGGTGGCGCAGGCGACCGAGAATGTAGGATTGGGCGAAGCGCACCCCGGCCTCGACTTTGGCTTTGTCCTTCGGCCGGCGCGGTCGGGCTGGCAAAATGCCGACCGCGTAATGGGCCGCCATCTTGCCGTAGCTGCGGTTGATCTCGGGATCGTAGAACGAGGCCTTGTGGACGCCGCTCTTCAGGTTGTCCGGCACGACGAGCTTGGTCACGCCACCCTGGAACCGGAACATGCGCACATGCGCCTCGATCCAATCCGGCAGGGTCTGGGTCCAGGTGGCTTCGGCATAGGTCAGGTTGGAGGCGCCGAGCACCGCGACGAAGATCTCGGCCTGGCGGATCTCGCCGGTGAGTGGATCGACGATCGGCAGCTTCTTGCCCGAGTAATCCACGAACACCTTGTCGCCGGCGACGTGATGCTGACGCATGGTCGGCGTCAGGCGGCGCTCGAAGGAGCGGACCAGGTCGCAGAAACGCGAATAGCCGTAGCCGTCCGGATGGTCTGCCCGGTACTCCTCATGCAGGATGGCGATGCTGACGCCGGGCCGCTTGAGTTCCTGGACCAGGTGAGCCCAATCCGGCTCCGGCCGGCGGCGCGTTCCGACCCGGGTGCCCGCCCGGGCGAACAGCTTCTCCTCCAGGGCCGCGTCGGTCAGGTCCTCCGGCAGGGGCCAGGCCAGCCCGGCCGCCTTGGCCCGCTGGATGGCATCGCGCACGGTCGAGCGCGCCGCACCGACAATCCGGCCGATCTCGCGATCGCTGGTTTGGCTGGCGTGGAGCCGCAGCACTTGCCGCATCTGTCGCATGGTCATCTCTCTGTTTGCTGGCATCGCGTCCTCTCTGGTGGAGAGGTCGCAATGCCCCAATCGGATGACCCGGTGCAGCAGGGTTCTTCAGACCGATCCCTGGACGGGATCAAATCGGAAGGAGGGACGGCTTCAAGTCGGAAGGGTGGACGGGATCAAATCGGAACCGGGGACGACTTCAAGTCGGTACACATGGACGGATTGCGTCGGTATCCGCAAAGCGCGCCGCGGCGCTCGCCTCCAGGCCCGCGATGGGCCGGCGCAGAGTGGAGGTCGTCGCCACGCCGAGAATGAAGTCGACGCCGTTGGCGCGGCACCAATCGATCACCAGCGGGCCGCAGTAATGGCTGTCGGCCCGGATCAGGATGCGGGTGCTGGGCCAGTGAGCGCGGATCGCCCGGATGAGCCGGCGCAGGTGAGCTCGGATCTCGCTGCCCTTGGGTCGCTTGGCCGGGCGCAGCACGGCCGTGACGAAACGGCCTTCACCATCGAACACCACCATGGGCTGGAAGCCGTATTCGTCGTAGTGGCCATTGAACAGGCGCAGTTGCTGATCGCCATGGACGGCATCGAAGGTGTCGTCGAGATCGAGCACGATCTGCTTCGGGGCGTGTCGGAACGAGGCGCAGTACAGCTCGACCAGGGCTCGCCCCATGCGCACCAGAGCGCGAGCATCGGGCATGTTCTCCAGGCGCGAGAGGGTCGGCTGGGAGGCGAGATGGCGATCGGATGGCAGCACGTCCTGCGCCATCTTGAAGATCGGGTCGGAGCGCAGGCTGATGGCATCGTTGCCGTCCGCGTAGCCTGCGGCAATCATCAACAGGCGGAAGCGGATCAGATCGGGCAGGCGATGAACGACCTGATCCTGCGATCGCGGGTCATCGATGCACGCGGCGAGCCGCTCGGCCACCCTGAGCTGCTGGTCCACCTCGCGCAGGGCGAGAACGCCGGCGTCGGAGGACAGCATACCACCGTCGAACCGAGCCACAACGGGTTAAGAGCCTGAGCGGCTGAAAGAGAGGTTTCGCGCGGAGGCCAGGGCCGCGATTGCCGTCCTCGATCAGCATGACAGGGAGGCTGCGCCTTCAGGTCAGCTCGACCGCTCGCGCCGCGCGGCGCTGGGTTCAATTGAACCATCGCCGCCGATTCCACGGAACCGCAACACGCTCAAAGGGCGGGTCTCGAAGCGTCAGCAAGGGCCTCCTTCGCGTCCAATTGTATTGGAGTCATGGATGAGTGCTATCCAAACAGTGAATTTTACTACTTCCACTGCCACATTTAGAAAGCGTTGAATTGGAGTGGAGGCGAGTCCTGCAGGATCCGACGCCGCCAACCCGACCGGCGGTTTGGTTGATCGATGACGAGATTGTCGTGGTCGACACGCAGAAGCTGGATTTGACGCGGCAAGAGGAGGTCCAGCAATTTCTGTCACAAATAAAAAACGCTTGCGGTCGTAGTGGCGGCAGCGAAGGTGGCCAGTATCCTAGCAAATGACACTGCGCCTGCCGACTTCATCTATCAGAACCTGATGGTCAAGGCCAACGTGAACAAAGTGTCATTTAGATCTGGCGTTGAAAAGCTTCTCTTCCTCGGATCGAGTTTCATCTATCCGAAATTCGGTTCGGGCAGCAGAAGAAATTAGAATGCGCATCTCTTAAGTTTTGGCTGTGTGCCACAGTAGTCGGGCGGGCCAGTATACATTTTTGCTAGTTCGCCTCGCCTGGGTGTTGGCATCCGCCGTTTTTGCGGTGCCAGGTGCGTACAAGCGTGAACTCAAACCGTACGCTGGGGTGATGATCGGGCGGATGTCGCCATGATCCAACTCAGATCAAGAAGGTGGCATGCGAATGGTGGGAATGCTCGAGTGAAGGTCTGACTCTCTGCATGAGCGGTGAAATGTCAGCAGTTCCGATTCGGTGGTGAGTCAATGATCTCATAGATCCTTCTTGAACGGCGGCGCTTCGGACGCAGAAGCTTCGCGTGCACGAGTGGGCAAGTGATCGAAAGCAATTGTCAGACGAAACGCAGGCGAGCGCTCGAGAGACAAGCTGTTGGTTTCAGCTGGGGAGCGCCCATTCGACCTCTGCCTTTAAAGGAGATGTCATGTTGAACCGCATTATGAACGATCGGCCGGGAATGGTCCTTGATCTATGTCTCATGACCTCTGCCGTTTCATCTGCGCTCACGGCCGTCTACCTCTGCTCTCAACTGCCATAAGCAGGCCTAGTAGCATGCCAGCATGTCGTCACGGACCGCCAGATAGGGTGGAACGGAGGTATGAGATCAAGGCCAAGGCGCAGGTCCGGTCTAGGTTCGCACTCGACGGCAAGCTGTCCGATGCCGACGGATGGAGACGTCAATGACGCAATTCCGATTATCCTCTGGAGGGCACCCTCGCACGAGGGGTTGCGATACCGGCTCGTTCAAGCGCACCATTCCTCGTGCTTGTGTTCAGCTCACCGCCGTGCGGGATCTGGCCAGCGGTGTGAAAACGGCCACGTTATTGAGACGGCTTGGGTGATCTTGAACTGTGCCAGAGCCTAGCCGGTTGTCCGGCCCTATCCATGACCGCCGATCTTTCAACTGCACCCAAGCCGTCTCAGTAGTACGGTTTGGATCGGTCGAGGTGAGGCTAAGCGAGCTGACTCAGATACAAGACGCGGTGCCTCGGTTTCCACCATTCTGGCTGGAGGTTTACTTCCTTGCCACCGGTACAATTCTCGATAGCTACGGCTACTTCACTCTTGATGAGCCCGCGCTGGCTGCTGCTGCCGATCTCATCTGCGAGGCCAAGCGGATCGCTGCGTCCATGGCTGGGGCTCATTGCTTCGCTGCGGCAACACTCATGGAGCCCCAAGGCAGCGCAAGGGTGCGAGCGTGAGCATGTCGGGCAGAATTTGTCTCCAGTCTTGTGAATCGCAGGCCAGCGGCCTGCGCCGGCCTCCCTGTCGGCCCCGACGGCAGCGGAGGAGGTGGCCTCCGTCTCGGTCACCTTGTCTCCCTCTGATAGGGAGATGCCGTCCGAGACGGTCCTCCCAACTTGGGCTCGCTCGGCATCGCCGCAGCGAGCCCCTTTTGGGTTGCAGAGGAGGGGCACGCCTCGCGAGGACGACCCAAGGCACAGGCTGCTCACGGATTAAAGTCGGGACCGTGAGCTTCCCGGGCAACCGCCTTCCGGACCAAATCAACTCGCCGTGTCTGGAGCATGGGGTACATTCCGCTCGTGATGGCAACAGCCTAGAAGGGCAACTTCGGTTACCGCATCGCTCGCCAAACTGTTGTGCACGACCAGATGAGCCGGGCGAATTGTGTCGGAGCCTGTCGACCCCCGATCACACCCTAGCGACATCTCCGATCAGCATCAGCGCATGACTGCCAAGATGCCGACGCTCAAGGTCATAGGATTCTGATATGTCACTTTCCTCTCGCCGCTCATGCCATCGGGCCAATCACCTACTGTCAACGCTGCTATCGGACGACTTTGCCTTTCTTGAGCCACACCTTCAACTGGTCGACCTGCACCGGGGCACGGTGATCTATGATGTTGGCGACCGCATGCCCTTTATCTACTTTCCTCACGAGGCGATTGTCTCGCTCGTGACCGTTCTGGCTGATGGCAAGACCATCGAGATGGCGAAGCTAGGGGGAGAGGCCATGTTCGGGCTCGCCAGTGCACTCATTACGCGCCGTTCGCTGGGGCGCTTTGTCGTGCAGAGCACCGGCAAGGCCTCGCGCGTTGACACCGAAGTCTTGTATCGGGCGTTTGTGGCGCGCCCGACGCTCCGTGACCACGTCCTTCGGTTTGCGGAGGAACTGCTGGCGCAGACGCTGCACTCTATGGCGTGCAATGCTCTGCACAGTGTGGAGGCGCGTTGCTGCCGTTGGATCCTCACGATGCAGGATCGCACGAGCCAGACCGTCTTGCCACTCACTCATGATCAACTGTCGCGCATGATGGGTGTGCAACGCTCAACCATCAGCGCGGCAATGCACGCCCTCCAATCCGCCGGTGCAATCCGCCAGGGGCGCGGGGCCGTCACGGTCATTGATCGGCGCGGCCTCGAACAGACCGTATGCGGGTGTTATGAGATCATCCGTAAGCAGTCAAAGCGGGGGCAGTGCCCTGAAGTTCGAACCTAATCACGCGAGAGCAAGACGGTCTTCATGATGACAAGCATCATCGGGCGCGCTATGAACACCCCTCCACCGGATCTCCGCTTCAAAATGAAGCGCTAAGTAGGTCGCCAAAAGTTCTGCAACAGCTTTCTGAGCCAGAAGCGTTTGGACAGCATGCCGGCCTTGCGGAACGCTTGTTGCGGCGTCAGCGTCAGCACCCAGGCTGCGGCCTCGGCGGCCAGAGCATCGATGGAAGCCGCCTGCCGGTTGGCCGCGATCAGCCGCTTGAGCTCGCGCCAGAGTTGATCCATCGGGCTCAGTTCGGGCGCCTGCCGGGGCAACCACACGAACCGGATGCGCAGCCGGTCGGCCAGGGCTTGGGTCTGCGGGGCAGTGTGGGCGCTCGCCCGATCGGTGAGCAGCCAGAGCCAGCCAGCCTTGCGGTAGCGGCGCCGCAGCGCACGCAGGAACGCCTGGGCATCGGCCTGACCGGCACGGGTGCGGATCAGCACCACCCGACGCGCGCTTTGCAAGTCGATCGCCCCGAACAGCACCCGCTTGGCATTGCGGCCGGTGATCGGCACGAGGGCCTGCGTGCCCTTGAGCGCCCAGGTCGCGCGCAGCGGCGGAAACAGCCGCAGCAGCGTCCAGTCGAGGCACAGCAGCCGATCGCTCCTGTGCCAGCCCGCCTTCAGGCGTCGGGTGATCCCCCCTTATATGGGCCGATCCGTCAAGCGCTGGCAGGCGGTGTGCCGGATCGAAGTCAGAGTTTGACCTGGCCGACAGGGTCGAACCAAAGGAAGCCGAGTTCAAAGCCTGCCATTCTGGCATGGCGGCTCTCAGCTTGGGCGAGGCGGGCGGTCAAGTCCCGCAGCCGCTTCGCGGTGCGCCGCAGGCGCAGGGCTTGAGGGCCGGCCGAAGCTCCAAGCCATCCTGGAGACTGCCCGAGGGCAACTCGCTCCGACACTGTCCGTCTACTCAAGGGCGGGATTCGACAGTTTGCGGTGACCTCCGAGGCTGAGCCCGATGGCGCTCATGCGAACCGTTCGTCCGCATCACCTTATATCCGGTTGGGCCCAAGCCCTGACCATAATCCCGCATGCGTCGGGAACGGGCTCCGGGGTGAGCGCGACCATTCTTTTTCGCGGCATTGTTCCAGCCAGGGGGGACAACGCGGTCGCACTCCCCTCAGACATCACGCGCTGACACTCCCGCGCCAGTGCGCAAGCGGGTTCAGGGCTTCACGGCCACATCGGCTGGCAGGGCGCCTGTTTCGACATAGCGCCACAACAGGATCAGCAGCTTACGGGCGAGCGCCACAATTGCAATGCGTCTGACCCGCCCGGTGGCCGACCCCACACGGCTGCGGAACCAGACCGCGAGTGCACTGTCAGGCTGGTTGCGCAACCACAGCCAGGCGAGTTCGATCAGCGCCTTGCGGGCGCGGGCGTTGCCCGCCTTGGTAATCCCTTGCTCGCGCGAGCGGCGGCCGCTCGCAAACGGGCTGGGGGTCAGTCCCGCATAGGCAGCCACGTGGCGCCGGCTGGCAAAGCATCGGTAGAACACCTCCTTGGCGAGGACAGTTGCAATCTCAGAGCCGATCCCCCTCAGATGCAGCAAGGTCCCAAGCTTGGACGAGGACGCGGCTCGTGCCGCCGCCGCGTCGGCATCGCGCCTCGTCTCGACCTCGGCCAGGTGCCGCAGGACCAGTTCGAGCCAGTCGAGCTGACGCGCGATCTCCGCCGACAGCCGCGGCGGCAGCGGCCGGCCATCCCCCGTGATCAGCTGCGCCAGGCGCGAGCGGCGATCCGGCCGCAGCGGCTCGTAGTCGTCGATCCCTTGCGTCGCGCACAGCCCCTTGATCCGGTTGACCAGGCGAATGCGCTCCTGCAGCAGCGTGGCCCGCTCGCGGCTCGGACGACGCGCATCCTCCTCGTCCGGGGACGGTGGGCGGACCATGGAGCAGACCTTCGGCTCGCCGCGGGACCAGGCCATCAGCGCCCGCAGCAGAGCCTGGGCATCCAGGCGGTCCGTCTTGGCCCGCCGGGCCCGGCGGTCGACCTGCAGCGAACTCGGGTCCATGACATGGCTGCTGACGCCGTGCGCCTCGAGAAGGCGGTGCAGCCAGAACCCGTCGCGGCCGGCCTCGTAGCAGCACGATACATGTGGGCTCACGCCGGTGCGTCGTTCCACGCGGGTCCGGATGCGGGCAAGCAGGTCGAGCACCGCCTGTCCATCACCGGCGGGAAGCCGATGCAGCTCGATCTTCGCGGCATCGGGGGCATGCAGCGCCACCAGCCAGGAGCGGCGGCTGAGTTCAAGGGCGAGATAGATCGTGTGGGTGCTGTCCGAGACTGAAGCGTCGGCTGAGGGAGAGGAGAACATGAGCGGCCTCCAGGGTGAGGTGAGGTGACCGCCTTACTTCACCAGTTCGGCGGTCGCTGGCCCATGAGATCTTTTTCTGCGGCAGGTGAGCCGCGCGCGCGACATAGACATAGCGCGGCCGCTTCCAACGATAGCCGGCTTCGTGCAGCCGCCGCCGCAGCGTCTGGCGGCTGACCGCGAGGCCCTTCGCGGCCAGGTCGTGGGCCAGCAGCGGTTTCAAGCGACATTCGGAACTAGACCCCTGGCGACAGATAGAACTAGACCCTCCGCATTAAGCTGATCCCTTCGGATCGGATATGGCAGCAGCCTTCAACAGACCGCTGCGACGTTTCTCCCGCAAACGATAGCTGTCGCCCCGGATCATGAGCACGTGGCTATGGTGAAGCAGGCGGTCCAAAATCGCCGTCGCCACAACCGCGTCCCCAAAAACCGATCCCCATTCGCCCACAGCGCGGTTGGACGTCACCAGCATCGCCCCCCGTTCATAGCGCCGAGAAGATCGTCATTCATAATGATGCTTCCTCTTCTGGTCACGTCAAACCGCCGGCCCGGGTAAGCGTCGTAGGTGCCACTCCCAAACTTGGCCATGCGGCACCCGGAAGGCTTGATAGTCTCTGTCGCGAACCTTCGCCCAAAGCGCATCCCGCGACAAATGCTCATCCGCCATCACTTGGGCAAAGCGCGGCAGGCGATAACCGATCGGGCTCGTGCCATCGAGGCGAGCCAGATCGTCTTCATTCAAGCGAACCCAGACCCGCGATGCCGTCTGATGTTGATCGAAGTCCAAGACGCCGTGACGTACCCACACATGCAGCAAGGAGGGCGAGACGCCAAGCCGCTGCGCGGCCGTCCTGGCCGGCATCAATCCATCCGCACGCTGGACAGCCCCTTGCGTTTGCAGGGGACACAACGTGGGAATGCCATGCTGCTTGCGCATCGAGTGAACCCGGGCATAGGTCCAGATCTTGCCAGTCCGCGTGCGGAATCCTTCAGTGTTCAGCCACATTGCGATCTGATGGTCAGGGTATTTCTCTGCCAGAACGCGCAGACGCTGTCGGCCGAACTGAGAAACTGATCCCCCCTGTTGCCTCACCGAAGAATGTTACCAGGCGTTGCGATGGAGTGAACAATCTCTCCTCCCGCAGCTGAAGGGTAGGTGGGCATCCGCTTGATCCAGTCGCCGTCGAGAATGATCCGCCCCATCACCTCAGCTCGCCAAGGCTTCACGACCCTTTGCACCATCCTCAGGCTCCTCGTCCGGAAGTGCGACGGATCGGCATCCATGAGACGCTGGAGCACCGTTGCCGCTGGGATCGCGGGCTCGGCCTCAAGCCACGCCTTGATCTGGGCCTCATGCGGCTCAAACATGCTCGGCCGCTTCGGATATGGCTTGGCCCGCCGATACGGTCGTCGATGCGTCGGTCGCGTCTCGCCGGCCTGCCAGGCCGTCTTCAAGCTCGCCGCGAAGCGCTGAAGATCAATGGCGATCGGTTCCTCAAGCGTGCTGTTCAGGCCACGACGATCGACTCGTCTGCCGAGCTCCTCCTGAGCCACGCGGATCCCGGTGAACAGCATCACCGGATCCGATGCTTCCATCAGGACCCGTAGCCGTGCTTTGTCTGTCTCGCTCACGCCGGAATGAGCCAGCACGCGGGCGGCAGGCGGCACTGGCGCATGATAGCGCTTGATCACGCGGGCCCCGATCCGGGTCTTTTCCTGCAGCTTGAATGACGGCTGGTACAAATTGCCGTGCAGACGCACCACAGCAAAGAGGCGAGATAGTGAGGCCGTCGCTTCCGCTCCGACGAACCTGCCATAGCCCACCAGTCTGCGCACGATGGCGCCGTTCTTCTGCTCCACCCAGGCCTGGTCATTCTTGCGGTAGGCGCGCGACCGCGTCACCTCCAGCCCCTGACCTCGGCACCAGCAGACCACCAGTTCGTTCATGAAGGCGCTGTCATTGTCGAAGTCCACGCCGAGCAGCGGGAAGGGAAACAGCGACCGGGCCTGCTGGATCGCCGCGATCACCAGACCGCCATCGCGCGTGCGCACCGGCACGCACTCGGTCCAGCCCGTGGCAATGTCGGTCAAAACCATCGTCTGAACGAAGCTGCCGGATGACGAGGTGCCGGAATGGGCCACGAAGTCGACCTCGACATAGCCGGGTGGAGGATCATTCCAGTCGCCGAAGGTGCGCACCGGAACCGAGCGGCGCACCGCCGAACTCATTCCGGCGCGGCGGCGCTGACCACCCCGCGCCACAACGCGCACCTGCGACAGCAATCGGTCCATCGTGGCCGCGCTAACCGTCAGCAGCTTGCCGCGCAGTTCGTCATCCACGTCGAGCCGGCCATGCCGCTCCAGGGCCGGCAACAAGATGGGGATCATCGGCTTCAGGCGTTTCGAGCAGAGACGATCGGACGCCTCCCACAACACCACCAGGGCCTCGCGGACCTTGCCATCATAACGGGTAGCATATTGCTTGGTAGCGGGTGGCTTCTTCTCAGGTCGGCAGAGGATCCGGATGGCATGCTTGCGGTGATAGCCGGTGACCGCAATGAACTCATCCAGGATGCGCTGCTTGTCCGCCCGGCCACTTGATCGGTAACGCTCGATGATTGCTTCAACCAGTTCCGAGCGTGTTGCCATGCTGAGATGCCTTGCCATCCACCATCCCCGCAACAGGATGACAAAAGATGGCGCATCCCGTCCGGGACAGCGAGCCTACCGGTAACATTCAACGTGAGGCAATGCGTCCCCTGACGAAATCAAGACCTGACCCCTGCTCGGCAAAGGAGGAATGGATGTCGATCGGGGATTTGGCAGATCCTGCATTGTCGCGGACGATGCGGGGAGACGAGATGCTTCAGGCTGAAGAGGTGGCCGCGATGCTGCGGCTGCATGGGCTTGGCTGGGGAGCCAAGCGGCTGGCCAAGGAATTCGGATGTGCGCGCAACACGGTGCGGCGCTATCTGCGCCAAGGCGGTGCTATTGCTTTCCGCAAGCCCGTGCGCCGGACAGCTTTCGACGGCCTGGATGACTGGCTGCGGGAGCGCTTCTTCCGGCATGGTGGCAACGCGGACGTGGTGCGCCAGGAGCTGGCGAGCGAACAGGGCATCGTCATCGGGCTGCGCTCGGTCGAGCTTCGGGTGCAGCGCTGGCGCCGGGAGTTGACGGCGCAGATGCGCGCAACCGTGCGGTTTGAGACGGCCCCCGGCCATCAGATGCAGATCGACTTCGGCGACACGCGGGTCTGGATCGGCGGTGAGCGGGTTCGGGTGCACCTGTTTGTGGCAACGCTGGGCTACTCGCGCAGGCTGCATATCCGACCCTCGCTGCGGGAGCGCCAGGCGGACTGGTTCGAGGGCATGGAAGGGGCCTTCCTGCGCTTCGGCGGAGTTCCAGCCGAAGTGCTGTTCGACAATCCCAAGGCGCTCGTCGAGCATCACGATGCGGCCACTCGGGAGGTGCGGTTCAATGGGCGGCTGCATGCCTTTGCCCGCTACTGGGGATTTGCACCCCGCGCCTGTGCGCCCTACCGGGCGCGCACGAAGGGAAAGGACGAACGTGGGGTCGGCTACGTCAAGAAGAATGCCATTGCCGGCCGCCGCTTCGAGAGCTGGGCGGCCCTCGAGGCGCATCTGGACCGGTGGACGCGCGAGATCGCCGATCAGCGGGTGCACGGCACCACCGGCGTGGCTCCGGCAGAGCGCTTTGCGGACGAGGCCGGGGCGCTTCGTCCCCTCGGCGCCCGGGCGCCGTTCGGGCAGCTGCGGGATCTGGTGCGCAAGGTTCAGGCCGACTGCGCGATCGACCTGGACACGAACAGCTACTCGGTGCCGTGGCGGCTGATCGGGGAGAGCGTCCAGGTCGTGGTGCTGGGCGGACGCGTGATCGTACGTCATGCGGGTGAGGTCGTGGCCGACCATGCCCTGTGCCGCGGCCGTCGCCAACGGATTGTCGAGCGTGCGCATCTGGCCGGTGTGGTCGGCGCTGCGGGGCCGGTGCGGTCGGCGCCGACGGACATCGTTGTGCCGCCCGCCCTGCTGCGGCCGCTGGCCGAGTATGAGGCGCTGGTGGGAGGAGGCTGGTGATGACGGCCATCGATCACGAGACCTTGGTGGCGATGCTCGATCGGCTCAAGCTGACGGCGATCCGCGACCAGCTCGACACGCTGCTGGACGAGGCAGCCCGCTCAGACATGACCTTGCGCGAGGCCTTGGCGTTCCTGGTCCGGCGCGAGATCGCACGGCGCGACGAGCGGCGGATCGCCATGGCGAGCAAGATCGCCCAGTTCCCATTTGTGCGCGAGCTCGATGGCTTTGACTTCGACGCACAGCCGTCGCTGGATCATCGTCAGATCCGGGAATTGGCCACATGCCGCTGGGTTGCCCATGGTGACATGGTCTTGTTCCTGGGGCCGCCGGGCACCGGCAAGACCCATTTAGCAGTGGCTCTCGGACGCGAGGCGATCCGGCAGACCTATAGCGTGCAGTTCGTCACGGCCGCGACCCTGGTGGCGATGCTGGCCAAGGCCCATGACGACGGCTTGCTCGACAAGCAGCTGACGATCCTGGCACGACCGAAGCTGCTGATCATCGACGAGCTCGGCTATCTGCCGTTCGAGGCGAATGCGGCGCATCTGTTCTTCCAACTGGTGTCAGATCGTCATTCATAATGATGCTTCCTCTTCTGGTCACGTCAAACCGCCGGCCCGGGTAAGCGTCGTAGGTGCCACTCCCAAACTTGGCCATGCGGCACCCGGAAGGCTTGATAGTCTCTGTCGCGAACCTTCGCCCAAAGCGCATCCCGCGACAAATGCTCATCCGCCATCACTTGGGCAAAGCGCGGCAGGCGATAACCGATCGGGCTCGTGCCATCGAGGCGAGCCAGATCGTCTTCATTCAAGCGAACCCAGACCCGCGATGCCGTCTGATGTTGATCGAAGTCCAAGACGCCGTGACGTACCCACACATGCAGCAAGGAGGGCGAGACGCCAAGCCGCTGCGCGGCCGTCCTGGCCGGCATCAATCCATCCGCACGCTGGACAGCCCCTTGCGTTTGCAGGGGACACAACGTGGGAATGCCATGCTGCTTGCGCATCGAGTGAACCCGGGCATAGGTCCAGAACTTGCCAGTCCGCGTGCGGAATCCTTCAGTGTTCAGCCACATTGCGATCTGATGGTCAGGGTATTTCTCTGCCAGAACGCGCAGACGCGCGAGCACCTCGGGCTCAGTGCAAGCATGCCACCCCACTGGCGGACAGTGCACCTCGTGCCGGCTTGTCGCTCCACCGCTCCACACAATGACGACCTCCGCCCGGCGGTGCTGGGGATCAACAGAGACGACAACCTCTGACATGACCAGGCGCAGCAAGCGCTTGCGGTCCACAGCAGTGGTCGTGCCGGCATGCCAGAGGCCTGGCAGATCTCCGGCCAGATGCCGAACGGCTTGTTGCTCGGCCCCATCCAGAGGCAGCAGTTCCGTCCGCCGGATGACGGCGTAGTCCTGCTCCAGCTGCTCGAGCGTTTCCAAGGCCGCATTCCACCGTGTCTCGAGCGTTCGGGCGACCAAGCGGTTCTCGGGCTCGATCGCATCGTATTGTCGCTGAGCGCGCTGGACATCGTAGCGGGCGCGTTCAAGCCTGAGCTGCCACTGCCGGTCGAGAGCCTGACGCTCGTGTTCGAGCACGGCGAGCGCCTCCAAGGTCGTCGCAAGGGCTGCCGGCTTGACCGCCTCCAGGAAAGCCTCTCCCGCCGCCCGATCGAGATGCGAGATCGGGAAGGCCTGACACAGCGGGGCGCCGTAATCAATCTGCGCCCGCCGGCACTCATAGCGCAGACGATCGCTGCCATGGCTGACGCTCATGCGCCGGCCACAGCGCCCGCAGATCACGAGGCCTTGCAGCAGAGCGCGTCCCTCGCGCGGGGCGCCGTGCCGTTTGGCAGCGAAGTTGTAGAGGTTGTCCTGCAGGGAGCGCCGGTTCAGCAGGTACTGATCATAGCTGAGATAGGCCGGATAGACGCCTGGGATGACGATATCCCACTCATCCACGGGGCAGCGTCGGGTGGTCACGACAGGAGGATCCCCGGGGCTGATCTCCTGCTTGCGGCGCCCGTAGACGAAGACTCCGGCGTAAACTGGGCTGGTCAAAACCTGCTGGATCATCTGGTAGGTGGGCCGGACCCAGACGATGCGGCCAGCCTCGGCGCCCTGCTGGATCAACCGCGGCATTTTGAGGCCGTGATCCGCCAAGTAGCGCTGAACCGCGCGCCCGTTGCGCAGCAGGGCGAAGCGCTCGAAGATCCGGATCAGCACGGCCCGGACCTCGTCGTCGGGATCGAGCACGACGGTGCCGTCCCCCAGCCGCCGATAGCCGACCGGCAGGCGCAGGGCCAGCTCGCCGCGCCGGGCCTTGTTGAGCAGATTGCCGCGCATCCTGGCATGCAGGATATGCAATTCCGCGGCAAATAGGGTGCCTTTGACGCCCAACAGCAGTCTGTCATTTGGATCCTGCGGGCAGTACACGCCGTCCTCGTCCGCAATCAAGGTGCGGAAGACGGCACACAATTCGATCACGCGATGCCAGTCACTGTTGCGGCGCGACAGGCGAGAGACCTCCGTCACCAGAATGATGCCGACCTCTCCCAGGCCGATTGCAGCGACCAGGCGTTGAAAGCCCGTCCGCAGGTGGCTGCTGGCGCCAGACTGTCCCAGGTCCTCGTCAATGACTTCGACCTGGGGTGCGGCCCAGCCCATCTGGCACGCTCGCTCGGCCAGCTGATACTGCCGGCGGGTGCTCTCCTGGTTGTTCTGGACCTGCCGCGGCGTCGACTGGCGAATGTAGACGATGGCGCGTCGCGTCAGGTGACGGGGTTCGATTTTGGGGAAGATCGCAGTCATGGCACGGCTTTCCTTGCGCGTGCGCGTGTCCCGGGGCGAGGCGAAGCTGGCGCTGCACGAGGTCGGTCCAGAGGGCGACCATGAGCTGGCGGATCTCGGGCTGGAGGGTGCTCCACACCTGGAGGGGTGGGGTCTGACGGTGCAGGCGCATGGCGGGCCTCGGGAGCAGGAAACGGCGCATTGCGTAAACCAGCGACCAGGCTGGCCAGCGCCCGGAGACTGCCGGGGGTGAAGGTGAGAGCCGGAGCGGCCACCCTGGGCAGCGGAGCCGCTGCCTCCACGTGGCGAGCCGGTAGAACCTGCCGCCCGCCATCCGAGCCTTCAATAACCAAGTGCGGTTCACCGTTGTGGCGCTTGCGCCGTATCACGCGGACCAGTTGGCCAAACAGGGGATGGTGTGAGGCTGTAATCCGAACCCGTTCGACCGAACGGGGATCCAACTCATCAGTTTGGTGGTCGTTGTGAGACAAGCTGGAAGAACAGGTGCGCTGCATCCGGTTCAAACGGCAGATACCCAAGTTCGTCGACAATCAGCAGCTTCGGTTTGGTATAGTGCATCAGCCGCTCCTCAAGCCGCCCCTCGGTATGAGCCTTGGCCAGCTGCGCCACCAGCGCGGGCGCAGGCACAAACAAGACCGTGTAGCCGGCCACGATCGCCTCCCGGCCGAGGGCCACGGCAAGATGCGTCTTGCCGACCCCGGGCGGTCCCAAGAGCAGAACAGCCTCGCCATTGGCAATGAACCGGCCCGTGGCCAACTCCCGGATCTGGCCCTTGTCGATGGAGGGCTGGGCCGCAAAGTCGAAGCCTGCCAGATCACGCACAAACGGAAATCGCGCCAAGCCAATGCTCATCTCGATCCGCCGCTCGTCCTTGCGCGCGATCTCCCGTTCGCAGAACAGTCCCAGGGCTTCCCGGATCGTCAACTCCCGCCGCCCCGCCTCGTCCACCAGGCTGTCGAGCTGGTCGCGGATGGCCGTCAGCTTGAGCCGGGTGAGCATCGCCACCAGATGATCGTGCGAGACCTCCATCAGAAGCCTCCCCCGGCTACGGCTTCGTATTCAGCCAGGGGCCGCAGCAACATCCCCGCGGCAGGCTCGGCGCGAACCACCTTGCCGCCAAAGCCGGCAACCCCCTCAAAGTGCGCCGGATCGACCAGGCGCTGCCGGCGTCCCGCTGGCCGGACATGTACCGCCACCTCCTGGCCGGCATGACAGATGCGCACGGTCCTGTCCGAGATCACCACCCGGACGGTCGCTCCAATCAACCGCCAGGGCACCGAATAGGCATTGCCATCCACCTCGATGGCACAGTCGGCATGGACCTTGCGCGTGACCTCCCGCAGAACCTGGAAGGATGGAATTCCATCCAGCGGCTTGAGGGCTTGGGCTTCCTGGCGGGCAAAGCGCTCGGCCGGCACCTCCCCGGTGGTGCCGTGCACCCGCTGATCAGCCACCTCGCGCTCCCACTGCGCGAGATGAGCCTCAAGGGCGGCGAAACTCTCAAAGGCACGTCCGGCGACCGCGTTCTTCTTCACATAGCCAACGCCGCGTTCGTCCTTGCCCTTGGTGCGGGCCCGGTACGGAAAGCAGGCCTGCGGCCGGAAGCCCCAATGCCGGGCAAAGGCGCGCAGGCGGGCATTGAACTCCACTTCCCGCGTTTGGACGTCATGGTGCTGGACCAGGCCACGGTCATTGTCGAACAGGACCTCAGCGGGCACCCCACCAAAATGCCGGAAGCTGCTTTCCAGCCCCTCGAACCAGCTCTCCTGGCGCTCGTTGCGGAAGGCACGGACATGCAGGCGGCGCGAATAGCCCAGAGTGGCCACGAACAGAAACACCTTGGTGGAGGTTCCGGCAATCAGGACGCGCCGCTCGCCGAAGTCGATCTGCAACTGGTGCCCGGGCGGGGTCTCGAAACGGACGGTGGCTCGCGCCTGTGCCGCCAGCTCACGCCGCAGACCGATGACGGCCCGCTCCACCGTGCGCAGGCTGATGTCAATACCCTTCTCAGCGACAAGCTCCTGGCGCACGACATCGGCATTGCCGGCATGGCGGTGGAAGCGCTCGGCCAGCCAGTCCTCGAGCCCCGTCAGCGTGCGCCGGCGGATGGGACGCCGATAGACCCGGTAGCCGCCTTCGGCCAGGTAACGACGAACGGTCATGGGACTGCACCCCAGTTCGCGGGCAATCCGCTTGATGCCCCAGCCCAGAGCCTTCAACCGCAGCATCGCCGTCACATCATCCGGCGTTCGCATCACCTCTCCCCGCGGGACCTCCGCCCGGGGAGAACTCTGACATTCCTGTGACCTCATCTCGTCCTCTCAAAAGTAGGCGCGATGGGTCCAGCTCTTCATGTCGTCAGGAATCTAGTTTTACATGTCGCCCGATAAGCGGCACCGTCCAGCTCGTAGCCTGGTAGCCGCAGCGGCGCGGGTCGCGCGCCAGGGCCGCCGCCAGCCGCTGCGGCGTGAGCCTCGGCTGACGGCGGGGACGTCCGCTGCGCGGCCGGTCGATCAGGGCCGTGGTCTGATGCTCGGCCCGGTACTGGACGAGCCAGCGGTGCACGCTGGAGCGGTTGACCCGGCAGCGGCGGGCCGCCTCGGCGACGGGATGGCCCTCGGCCACCAGCAGCAGCGCCTCGAGGCGGCGATACACCCGGGCCTCACGGGCACCAGAAAGCGCGGCAGTAAGCCGCTTGCGATCCGCCTCGTCGAGCCACGTTTCGGGAGAGTGATCATGGTGTTGCATGCTCTCCAGGGAACACCCGCAGTGCTTGCGTTGCAAGTCTTATGAAGACCTACTTAGGCTACATGAGGTACGCTTCCGAGGAAGGACGCATTGCGCTTGTGAGTGAGACTGTGGATGGTCTGTCTATATAGACGTCAATATAGACAGTGCTTTAGCCATGGACATGATGGGGCTTTGTTGCATTGACTTGAAAGGGACAAGACGAACCCCGTCGAATCGGTCATTCAGGCCGCAAGGCCGAAGAGCTGGTTCACAAGGCGGATTTCGCCTGTCACGTCACGCTGTGCCAAGCCGCAATGGCCGCGGCGGATCATCCGCATCACCTCGAAGCCTTTGATGGTGGCGGAGGCGGTTTTCATCCTCTGGAAGCCGCGGGTCGGCCGGATGACGCGCTTGAGTGCTCCATGGTCGGCCTCAAGGATGTTGTTCAGATATTTCGAGGTGCGGTGCTCGACATCTTTCGAGAGCAGGCCTTCCTTCTGCAGGCGCAGGATTGCCTTGGGATACGACGCCAGTTTGTCAGTTGTGATGGATGAGGGCGGCTAGGAGATAACGCCAGATTTTGGTGACGGCCTGACAGATCAGGCGGCGGGTTGAGCTTGAGATCCAGGTTGGGAAGCACCGACCTCAAGGCCGTCAGCGAACTTCACACCCTGGATCAGCTTTGGCAACTGGTTTGGTCCATCAAGGCGTCGCCAGCCCTTCTGAGCTCCCTCGACCAGCTTGAAGACCATGATCAAGGCAGTTTGGTTTGACAGACACCCCTTGGCCCGGATTGTTCGGTGCCGCACGGTGGCGAACGTACTTTCAATCGGATTGGTCGTTCTCAGGTGCTTCCAGTGCTCGGCGGGAAAATCGTAGAAGGCCAGGAGCGCATCGCGATCTTTGACCAGGCAGTCCACGGCTTTCTCGTACTTGATGCGGTAGGTTTGCGTGAAGGCGTCGAACGCGGCCAGAGCATCCTTCTTGGTCTCGGCCATCCAGATGGCCTGAAGGGCGGATTTGGCTTTGGCGTGAAGGCTCTTCGGCAGCCGGTTGAGGACATTGGCGGTCTTGTGCACCCAGCAGCGCTGCTCGCGCGTCAGAGGCCAGACCTCGCCGAGCGCCTTCCAGAAGCCCAGCGCACCATCGGCCACCGCGATTTCCGGCGCAGCCGCCAATCCCCGCCGTCTCAGGTCCAGCAGCAGGTCGCGCCAGGAGTGGGCGCTCTCGCGCAGGCCATCGGTAAAGCCTACCAACTCCTTTTTGCCTTCCGGCGTCGCCCCGATGAGGACGAGGATGCACTGGGCTTGGTCTTCCAAGCGTGCCTCCAGATGGATGCCGTCCGCCCACAGGTAGACATAGCGCTTGGCCGACAGATCACGCTTTTGCCAGCGGGCATGGTCCTCGCTCCAGACCTGCTTCAGGCGAGCGATGGTCGAGGCCGACAGCCCGGGCGCGTCCTGGCCCACCAGGGCCGAGAGCGCTTCGGCAAAGTCGCCGGTGGAGATGCCTTTGAGGTACAGGACCGGGATGAGCACCTCCAGGCTCTTCGAGCGCCGGGCATAGGGTGGCAGGATCGAGGGCCTGAACCGAACCTGCTCGGTCGGGCTCGCCTGCCGGTCACGCACGCGGGGCTGGCGCACGCCGACCGGGCCAATGCCGGTCAACACCTCGCGGGATGGCAGATAGCCGTGGCGCACCAGGCGCTGCAGTCCGTTCTCCGTCTTGAGTGTGGCGTGCTGGGCGAGGAAATCGGCGACTTCGGCCTCAATGGCTTGGGCCAGTAAGGCGCGGGCACCCTCGCGCAGGATGTCGGTCAGAGAGTCGGTAAAGCTCCCTGGCTGGGCGAGCTTGAAGACGTTATGATCAGACAAGGCGTATCCCTCCTTCGGTGGAGAAGTGGAGGCTCGAACACCCCCACGATACGCCGCTTCATCCCTTCATGCCGTCCCCAACTTACGACGCTATCTCGGCGGAAAGTTGCTCATCGTCCTCAGGGCTTTGCGCAGGAAGCGATAGGCTGCTTTGGTATTGCGGCGGTCTGACAGCATGAAGTCGATCAGCTGGCCGTGCTTGTCGACGGCACGGAACAGGTACTTCCATTTGCCGCCAACCCGCACGTAGGTTTCGTCGACCCGCCATGACCCGGATCGATAGCCCTGATATCGGCGAACTCGCTTCTCAATCTCTGGAGCGTAGCGCTGAACCCAACGGAAGATCGTGGATGGGTCAACGGCGACACCGCGCTCCTGCATCATTTCGGCCAGATCGCGGTAGCTGATGCCGTACTTGCAGTACCAGCGCACGCACAGCAGGATGATCTCAACCGGAAAGCGACGGCGCTTGAAAATCGATAACAGGACGGCTCCTCGACGGCCGCCCTTCATTAAACTGCCAAGGTTAATGCAACGGAGCCGCCATTGCGGCCTCCTCCGCGCGGAAGAGATGCTCGAGGGGCGCGAAGGACTGGCGTTGCAGGGCCTCCTCGAGGGCCCCGTCGAGCGCCTCGCGTAGGGTCATGAGCCTGTTCCTCGCCCTCAGCAGTTCCAGGCGTGTCCTGTCGAGGTCGGCGGCGGCCGCGTCGAGGGCTGGCCGGCAGACAAGGGTCGCTATCGCCCCATGGGCTTTGTCTCCGTGGGTGACTGGAAAACGATTGGCTCCCGGCGGAGCCTAGCACCCCGCGGCATGCTTCGGGATCGGGCATTCCCCTGAATTCGGTGGCGGGAATTCCGGATTGCCGAGCGCACGTCCCAGCGCGGAATGGCGAGACGGCTTCGCCCTGCAACGGCACCGTTGCAGTAACTTGAAAACGGCATAACGGACCCGGTTTAACGGGCCGCTCAGGCAGCAAGACCGAAGAGCTGATTGATGAGACGGACTTCGCCTGTCGCTCGACATCCCCGCTTGTTGTAATGACCGCGGCGGATCATGCGCATGGTTTCGAAGCCCATCAGGGTCACGGCGGCGGTTCTCATCGTCTGGAAGCCGCGCGTCGGCCGGATGACGCGCTTGAGCGCGCCATGATCGGCCTCGATGATGTTGTTGAGGTATTTCGAGGTGCGATGTTCGACGTCCTGCGACAGCAGCCCTTCGTCCTGCAAGCGTCGAATGGCGTTCGGATAGGATGCCAGTTTGTCGGTCGTGATGGAGGAGGGAGGATAGTTGCTCACTATCCTCAGAGCTTTGCGTAAGAAGCGATAAGCGGCTCCAGTATCACGCCGGCCGGACAGCATGGAGGCAATCAGACGACCGTGTTTGTCGACCGCTCGAAACAAGTATCGCCAGCGCCCCCCACGCGCACATAGGTCTCGTCCACCCGCCATGAGCCTGAGCGAGGTCCCTGGTTTGGTCGCACCCGCTTCTCAATCTCCGGGGCATAGCGTTGAACCCAGCGAAAGATCGTGCTTGGATTAACGCTGACACCGCGCTCGGACATCATTTCTGCCAGATCGCGATAGCTGATCCCGTACTTGCAGTACCAGCGCACGCACAGCAGGATGATCTCGACTGGGAAACGGCGGCGCTTGAACAAAGACAACAGGGCGGCTCCTCGATTGGCCGCTCTGGATTATACTGCCGAGGTTACCGCAACAGTGCCTTCAGGTCCGTGGCCGTGCCGGACCAGGCGCTCGCGGCCGTCCGGCAGCTTCAGATCGCGCATGCTGGCCAGATAAGCCTCGGCTTCGCTCTCGATGGCCTGGGCCAGCAGCTTGCGCGCGCCGGCTCGGAGAAGATCCGTCAGCGGATCGTCAATGATATCGGGCTGACGAAGGCGGACAATGCTGGTAGTCTCGTTCATGACGTATCGCTCTCCTGGAGAGGTTCTGGCAGGCTCGACACCCGCCTCGATACGCCGCCTTTCTCACACCGTCATCACCCATGTATGGATGCCCCCGTTCGCGCAAGGGATTTCTGAACAGCTTCGGCATGTGATCGGGTGCGGTCATGTATCAGGCCTTCTGTTGCGGCCATGATCATGCCGCTGGCCGGTATGGAGATACGCGGAGCAGGTGCAGATCAAATTCCCGAGCGCGAAGCTCTTTGGGTGATAATGCTTTTCCTGCTCCCGATCTGACCGATCGTTTTGCCCTTACTGTTCCTCGACCTCCTCACACGCCTGACGCACCGGCAGGATCGATGCCGGATCTCCCGATCACGACGCCGTTGCTGCCGGAACTCTGAAGTCCTCGCCTTTCGTCAGCATGGCCCAGGCGGACCGCGCCATCTTGTTCGCCAGCGCAATGGCCACGAGCATCCTCGGCTTGCGCGCCAGCATGCGGGCAAGCCAGGAGCCTTCCGGCGCGCTCTTGCGCCCTGCGCTCTTGACGACAGCCATCGCGCCGATGATGAGCAGACGTCGGATATCACGCTGGCCCATCTTCGAGGTGCGCCCGAGCACCTGCTTGCCGCCGGTGGAGTGCTGGACCGGGACAAGCCCGAGCCAGGCGGCGAAGTCGCGTCCGCGTCTGAAGCTCTCCATCGGCGGTGCGAAGGTTTCGATCGCCATTGCGGTGATCGGCCCGATCCCGGGCATGGTCTGCAGGCGTGACGTCGTCACCCCACGCGCGGCCTCGCGTTTCAACACCCTCTCGAGATCCGCGATCTTGCCGTCGAGGGCTGCGATCTGGTCGAGATAGAGGCGACCGAGTTCGACGACCAGTGGCTGAAGGGTCGTGTTGACGTCCTCGATCACATCGCTGAGCAGCTTCACTTTGGCTGTTCCCTGTGGCGCGACGACGCCGTGCTCGGCGAGATGCCCCCGCAGCGCATTGATCAGCTGCGTGCGTTGGCGCACGAGAAGATCCCGCGTGCGGAAGACCATCGCTCGCGCCTGCTGTTCCTCGGTTTTGACTGTGACGAACCGCATGGTCGGGCGTGCCGCCGCCTCGGCGATGGCCTCTGCGTCCGCCGCGTCGTTCTTCTGGCGCTTAACGAAAGGTTTTACATAGACCGGCGGGATGAGCCGCACTTCATGCCCGAGAACCTGAAGTTCGCGGCCCCAGTCATGCGCTGTGGCGCAGGCCTCCATCGCAACAATGCAACGTGGCTGCTTGGAGAAGAACGTCAGAACCTGCTGGCGGGTCAGTTTCCGGCGAAAGGCCACGCTCCCATCGGCGCGGGCGCCGTGCGCCTGAAAGACACGCTTTGCAAGGTCGAGACCAATGATGTTAACGTCTGTCACGGATGCCCTCTCCATTTGTGAATGATCCTCAGATCACCACCTTGGCACATTGTGATGCCGTCAGGAGGGGGCATCCACTCCATCAGGTTCCACCATAGCTGACCTCGAGCCCGCAGGCATCGCAGAGCTGTTCTTGCAACTGGGCTTTCCAAACTCGGGAGCGGCAACTGTTCGAGCCGCCCGCATCGGCCAGGACGAGGAGACGCCCGGCTTCTGGAAAGCGCTTCTGTCCTTCGCTCTCCCACCAGTCACTGATCGCCTCAACGGCAAAGCGCGGGGTGTCAAAGCAATCGCCGATGCACACATAGCCGCTGTTGGTTGTGATCTCGTAGATGCCGTAAGGAATGGCCTGACCGACTGCATCCTGCGGCCAGTCGTGCACCAAGACCGGCTCGGCTCTCCGGCACCACGTCTGGCCCGGGTTCTTGAAGTCACCGACCAATTCCTTTTTTTTTCGAATCCACGCTGATGATCGGCTCACCTGTGGCTGCAAACTGCGCGCGCTGTTCGGCGATGTGCTGGAATTGCGCATCGCGCTCAGGCGGCGTGCTGTGCGCCTCGGTACGCCGTGCATTGGCTTTGGGCGAGTAGCCCAATTGGCGCAGCAGGCGCGCCACCGTGGGGCGGCTGGCCGGGTGTCCTGCGACGGCAAGCTCATGGCTCAGATGATGCAGAGAACTCCGCTTGGCTTTGGCGTGCCGACCCATCGGGTCACCCGCTGTCTCGCCTTCGAGCAACTCCTCCAAGGTCTGTGGGAGTTCAGGATCCTGGACCTCTCGGGTGGGACGGCCACCACCGGCGACCCGCACGCGCTCGGTGGGGCGGTCAACAAGCCCGGCCTCGAGTTCGCGACGGCCGCGCCGGATGGTATGGGGGCTCAAGCCCGTGATCTGGGCAAGCCGCTGAGTGCCGCCCCAGCCGATCCGCATCGCCTCAAACGCGATAAACCACCGGCGCTGCTGTTCGTCGAGCCGGCTGGCAAGCAGGTTGATCTGCCGATGAAGCATGCGGTCCGGATGGGGCTTGCGCGAGTGACACTTGGGGCATCCACATGGGTGAAGGGAGGGTAGCGACATCGGCAGCTCCGTTCAGAACGGATGGTCCTTGTTCCAACAACGCACCAGTTGCCCATTTGGGCAGGTTGTTGCCTGCCAAGCCCCTAGCAGGCTGTTGAAGAAGTCAGCTGCGTTCGCAGACGAAGCCTGAATCATCACCGTCGTGGATGTAGAAATGGCCGACGAGACGGCCTGCTGTCCCGAGCACGACCCATCCACGCCCAGACGCTGGGTCGTTGTCGTCGTTGCCTTCCCAGGAGAACTCGGCGCAGGCCGCCCCGTCGCGCGAGCCGTAGCGGACATCCAAGAAGCCCTTGAGCGCGCCGAACGCAATCTCCCCGTCCGCTTCGCCTGTCAGGGTGAGATGCGCCTCTTCGACGAGATCGAGGAAGTCGTTGTCCCAAACATCCATCCCGACGATGCGCCAGCGGCCGGCAAACGCCTTGGCAAAGGCTGGTACCTTGGCCATCAGCGGCTCTCCGCCAGCAACTTGGGCAGGCGCACCAGATTGTAGGCAGCGGCTGCGAACGTGAAGGCCAGTTCTACCCGCTCAACACCCCGGAACCGCGTCTTGGCTAGGCCAGCGACAGTTTTGATCCAGCCGAAGGCCTCTTCAATGCGCTTGCGGATGCGCTGACTGACCGCGTAGCCCGCATGCCGGGTGGTGCGTCCATCAATAGCTGAACGCCGGCCGTTCGCGTTCTGCGCCACATGCGGTGTGACCTTCATGGTCCGCAACTCACGGACGAAGTCCTGCGTGTCATAGGCCTTGTCGGCGCCGAGCGTGATCGCCCGCGGCCGATCGGCATAGGGTTCCATCAAAGCCAGGGCGGCCAAGCGCTCGGCATAGCCATCAGCGCGCGTCAGACAGGCGCCCACTACCAGGCCGGAGCGGTTCTCCATGAGTGCATGTCCGAGGAAGCACAGCTTCGCCTCCTTGCCGGCTCCCTTGCGGTAGAGCCGCGCATCCGGATCGCTGGTCGAGGCATGGGTGTCGTTCGAGCGTTTCTCACCCCGGAAGTTGGCCTCTGCGTTGCGCCCGCCATCGGCCGGCGGATCACCTGCACCGTCCTTCGGCTTGAAGCTCTTCATGGATGCCCAGGCTTCGATCAGGGTGCCATCGACCGAGAAGTGGTCCGTGGATAGAAGCTTCTTCACCCTGGGCTGGGCCAGCATGGCGGCCAGGAACTGAGCCGCGATGTCGCCGTCGAGAAGCCGGTCACGGTTCTTGGAGAAGGTGGAGTGATCCCAGGCGGCATCATCAATGCCGAGCCCAACAAACCAGCGAAAGAGTAGGTCGTATTCGAGCCGCTCCATCAGCTGGCGCTCAGAGCGGATCGAGTAGAAGGCCTGCAGCAGCATGGCACGGAGCAGCTTCTCGGGCGCGATGGACGGCCGCCCCATGCGTCGCGCGTACAGAGCCGCCAGTGCAGGCTGAAGCAGGACCAGCGCCTGGTTGGCAATCTCCCGGATCGCCCGCAAAGCATGATCCGCGCGCACCCGGGCCTCCAGATCGACATAGGAGAACAGTTCTCCAGTCCGCTCATCCCGTCCGCGCATTCATTTCCTCCAGTTGCCCGTCTCGAATGAATCACAGCCGAGCCTGCGCCGCCACGGACTTTTTCAACAGCCTGCTAGTGATAGAGCTCGCGCCGGTGCCGCGCCTTCAGCACTAAGTCTACGGCCATGGCCAATTCGGCTTCATCGAACTCAAAGCATCCGAGACTATCAACTGTCGAGCGGGTGGTATGCGAGTAAATCTCGAGCCAGAATGGCGGCAGATCCTGCAAGACGAACGCATCCGGAAGCTCGCTGAGACGCACCTCAAGGGAGCAGAACCGTGCAACAAGAGTGGTTCGAACGCCGGCTGTATTCCCGGCCGCGAACACGAGCTGGACGTAGGCGCGGATGATCTGTTGCTCAATCTCCTCCGGGGAGAGGTCGGGCAAGGGAGAATGACCGGTATCAATGCGACAGTTCCATGCCATTCGAAGCTCCATTGCTGTCGCGCTGTGTTCGCAACCTCACCAACGGGCCACGGACGCGACGCACCTTTTATGCAGCGCGTCGATGCTCGCTGAACCCGAGCGGAGCAGCGGCTCGAGTCGCCTCTGCCCCCTCGATGACATGCCGAATTGTTTCTGACACGACAGTCACTGTCGGCTCGTTCAGGACGATGTCGCCGCGCGCCGAGAGGTATGTGGTGTGAGCGGCGACGATGACAGGGCGGCTGGGATAGACGTCGTGATACTGGTCTGCCAGAATCCAGCCATCGATCAAGCCCGGTAGAGCAGCACGGCAGTATAGCCAGCCGATCCGGTGCTGCCGATGCGTGAGGATGAGAAGGGCCCGCTCGCCCGTGTGGGCGGTCAAAACAGTGTAGTTGGCAACCCGGCACTCCTGCGCAAGCCGCTCGCAAAAATCCGGATTGCTGTCCACGATCAGGATGCATTCTTCGATGATCGGGCTCATAGCGGTCTCCTGCACGATGGCGCTTCGCCGGCTCTCGCTGGTGAAGTTCACCTCGAGAGCCTTGACGTTCTGACATTAGCTGATTTCATCATTGGGCTCGATTGTCTTTGTGGGTGGGCCAATCATCGGGAGAGATTGCGGCGGTCATACTTTGGGTTGGGTCGATCGATACGACGATCCTCGTGACACGACCGGTCTGAATAGAAACCCCTTAGGACATCCAGTTGGCACGGTGATGATGAGGTGATGTGAAGCTACAGCGGACATGGACCGCCGGAACTGGCAAACCCGTGGCATTGTCTTGCGTCAGTCAAGCGCGATAACGTGAGAGGGACCAGCTTCAGCGTAAAACATCAGGGCCTGCGGTCATGTAGCACGGCGCTTGGAGGCCGGAGACATGACTGCACCCGCACCGCGAGGCCCAAACGTCATCAACAATCACGTTGCCAAACGGGCGCCATCCAGACATGACACCCCCAATGGCCGGACGTGGCGTGGCGATGGATCGTGCCATCATCCAGCGCTGGACGGATCACTAGAGCATCGGACTGTTAAACGGACGCATATCCGGCAGCCCTGAGGAAGTTCCAACATTCTGGCGGCTCAAACAAATCGCATATGTCACCGAGCGCGCGCCAGAGTGCGTCGAACGTTCGGGCCTCAGCCTTGCGCAGGTGTGCTTTGATTTTGGCAAAGGCCTGTTCAATGGGATTATTGATCCGGTCCTCATTGTCTTGAGCATACGGCGTAGCGGACGGGTTTGTGGCTGAAATAGCTTCGGACGCGCCGGGGCGATTTCGAGAGGCGACGCATATGGCTGACCGTTGCCCGCTTGAGCTGCTGTTTGCTGCGCGCGGGCGCCTGGCGGGTGACAACCTGCTTCAGGTCGGCGTTCAGGCACTCCTCCGGGTTCAGCTCCGGGCTGTAAGCCGGCAGGTAGAAGACCTCGATCTTCGCCCGATGCGCGGTAAGCCAGTCGCGGACCCGGGCGGCGCGATGCACCCGCAGCCGGTCCAGGATCAGGAACACCTTGCGCTTTGCCTCGCGGATCAGGCGTTGCAGGAAACGGATCAAGATTGCGGCATTCACCGCCGCGTCGACAATCATCCAGCGCAAGGCGCCGCGATTGCTCACCGCCGCGATCAGGCTCAGCCCGGCGCGCCGATGGCAGACCCGGATCACCGGCGTCCGGCCCCGGGGCGCATAGCCGCGGCCGCGCACGTCGTCGGCGCGCAGACCGGTTTCGTCACCCCAGAAGATGGTGCCCCGCGCCTGCCGGGCCGCCGCGACGATGGCCGGGTACTCCCGCCGCAGCCAGTGCCGCACCGCGGCCGGGTTCTGCTCGTACGCCCGCCGGAGCGGCTTCTGCGCGGTGAAGCCCCAGCGCGCCAGATACTTGCCCACGGTTCGCACGGCCAGCGCAATCCCACAGCGCTGCCAGATCACCGCACGCACCGCCGCCCGGCTCCACAGGGCGAACGGCAGGTCCAGTTCGTCCGGGGTGTGCCGGCAGATCAGGCGCTGAATCTCGGCCTCCTGGGCGGCATCCAGCAGCCGTTGCTCATCCGGCTTGCGCCCGCGTGGCTTGCTCACCAGCCCCTGCGCGCCCTCGGCCGCAAACCGCTGGCAGATGTCGAAGACCCCGGTTGGCGACAGCCCAACCTGGGCCGCGATCGCCCGGTAGGTCAGCCCGCGCTCCCGGAGCCCAATGACTTGCCGCCGGCGCTCCTCTTGAGCCGCCGCCGGCAGCTTGCGCATGTCCACGTGCTTCATGCTGATGAAGCTGGAGCCAACCAAGACCCTTTCAAGACAATGAGGACCGGCTCAATAAGGTCAGGCGAATAAGCAGGCAGGAACAGGAACCAGGCGCCGCGTTCTCTCAGACACTGCGCAGCCTTTTCGCTCTTGTGGACCGCCAGGTTGTCGAGGATCACCACGTCGCCTTTGCGCAGCGTCGGCGCGAGCTGCGTCTCGATGTAAGCCTCGAACGCTAACCGGGTGATCGGACCATCGATGATCCAGGGCGCGCACAACTCGTTGCACCGCAGCCCAGCGAGAAAGGTATGTGTCTTCCAGTGGCCGAAGGGCGCTCTCATGCGCAGGCGCTGGCCCCGGCGAGAGCGGCCGCGCAGACGCGTCATCTTGGTGTTGACGTACGTCTCATCCAGAAACACCAAGCGGTGCGGCTGCTCGCGCATGCGCGGCTGACGGTGAGTATGCCAGACCCGGCGCTCATCCCGCACGTCGGTGCGTGCGCACTCCGCCGCCATCAGGGCTTTTTTTATAACTGAAGCCGCACCGGCACAGGAAGCGCGAGAGCATCGCCGGGGCTGCCACGATCCCGTGTTCCTCCCGCAACCGAGCGGCCAGTTCGGGCATGGTGATGGCGGGCTTGGCCTCGACCGTCTGGATCAGGAAGCTCTCATAGGGCACCAGCTTGCCGCTTCCCGGCGGGCGGCCTTGCCGGGCCGGCGCCAGGGAGCCGGACGGCCGCTTCCGGTGCATCAGCTTGATGGCGCAGCTGTCACTGACCCCGAAGTGGCGAGCCGCCGCCCGGCAGGGATGGCCCGCCTCGACAAAGTCGGCGACGCGCACCCGAAGATCGAGAGAATAGCAGTGGCCCATGATCCACCTCCCGTGCAGGAGAGTGAATCACAGATCGCACCAGCCCAAAACCCCAGGAGTCGGATTTCCTGTCCGGTGCTCTAGGCCTCGCTCTTGTTGGAGCAGTTCAACCTCCGCAGGCGTCCGGTCACTGGCGAGTGGCAGTATTTCTACCGCGCCAGTGATAGCACCGGTGACACGGTTAATGTCTGGTTTAGCGAGTGGCAAAATTTCACCGCCGCACAACGCTTTCTTCGCAAGGCTTTCAAGCGACACGGCCGACCAGGGCGGAGTACCAGTGATGATCGCCAGACCAACCATGAAGCGATCCTGTCCTGCGATATGGCGGACAGGCTGCAAGAAAGGCGCAAGCTGAAACCAATCTGTATCCGGCAGAGCATCGATCTCAATAATCGCGTTGAGCAGGACTATCGGGCGATCAAGGGGCGCGTCAGTTCAATGTTGGGTCTGGAGTCAATCAGCAGTGCCCGTGTGATTCTGAGCGGGATCGAACTGGTTCACATGGTGTGCAAAGGGCAGGCGAAGTATGCCTGCCGCTCGGACCTCTCGCTTGTAGAGCAGTTCGATCTGATCGCTGCATGAGGTGGAGCGACGCTCGGTTCCATCCCTTCAACTCTAGCCAGGAGTTGCGATAGGGCCGTACCTGATGTCCACATGTGACAGCGCCGACTAGCTTGTGCTGCCGTCCTCAACCAGAAAGTTGAGTGTGCAGACTGTCGCACCCGCCAAGTCGGTGACCTGCAGCCGCCACTCGCTTCCACGCCACCCCTTCTTCCCGGCATCTCTGAGGAGTTCACCTGCAACAGTAATTGCATGGGCGCGGGCCTCGTCACGGCTGGCGAGGACGGTGCCTTGCTCGTCGAGAGCCTCTTCTCCGTCGCAGATGTGAAATAAATACCTGAGCATGGTGGACACCTGCACTTATTGATCCGGCTTGGGTACTCTTGAAATCTGCTGCGGAAGACTCCAGTTTGGCTGGATGAAGCATATAGACATGCGCAAGCTGCCAGCAGCCGCGCAAGAGGAGCGCCGCCGGCAGGTGATCGGCCTGCGCGAGAGCGGCCTGACTTATGATGCCATTGCCGCGCAGGTGGGTCTGACGCGCACCGGCGTCTTCGATATCTGCCGCCGCTTCGCCGAGCAGGGCCAGGCCGGCTTGGCCAGCGGGCCGCGCGGCCCGGCCCCTGGCACAGGCCGGTTTCTCCAGGTCGAGCAGGAAGCGCAGGTCCGCGCGCTGATCCGCCGGCACACGCCCGACGAGCTGGGCCTGCCCTTTGCCCTGTGGAGCCGGGCGGCGGTGCGGGAGCTCATCGAGCGGCACTGCGGGGTCCGGCTGGCGGTGCGCACGATGAGCACCTACCTGGCACGCTGGGGCTTCACGGCCCAGAAGCCACTCCGCCGCGCCTATGAGCAGTCGCCAAAAGCCGTACGGCGCTGGCTGCGACAGGACTATCCGGCCATCGTGGCGCAAGCCAGAGGAGAGAAGGGCACGATCTTCTGGGGGGACGAGACCGGCTCGCGCTCCGATGATGTGCGCGGCCGCAGCTTCGCCCCGCGCGGCCGGACGCCGGTGGTGCGCCCCAGTCACAAGCGCGCGGGGCTGGGCCTGATCTCAGCTGTGACCAACAAGGGCGAGTTGCGCTGGATGGTGCTCGAGGGCGCGCTCAAGGCTCCGAGCCTGATCCGCTTTCTCACCCGGCTGATCCAGGATGCCAACGGCAAGGTGTTTCTGATCTGGGACAACCTGCCGGTCCATCGGGCTCGGGCGGTGCAGGACTGGTTGACCGAGCATCCAGGGCAGATCGAGGTCTTCCACTTGCCCTCCTATAGCCCGGAGCTGAACCCGGACGAGGGCCTGAACGCTGACCTGAAGCACGCCGTGACGCGGAAACCACCCGCCCGCAGCAAGCCCGCCCTCAAGCCCGCCGTCATCAGCCACATGCGTCGGCTCGCCAAGTCGCCCGGCCGAATCCGCAGCTACTTTGCGCATCCGTCATTCCGCTATGCCGCATAGTTCAAGTTCACCCAAGCCGGATCAATAGATTTGCAAGGAAGCAACTTCAAGACAGCGATCGCAGCTCTGGAATTGGCTTGTGCTTATGGTCCTCTGCTGCATCATTCAGTATCATAAAGGCGGCGACTGCCGCGGCTAGAGCAATGAGCGCTAAGGCAACATCAATGATTCCGCACTGATGCTTGCGCAGAGAGATACTCATCTCCGATGCCGGTGAACAGTGATGAACAAACTCTGTCGCAATTACTGACGCCGAAGTAGAGGCGCTTCGATCTCGGCACGTGGGGAACGTCGCTTTGTGCATCCAGTTGCTCCTTGGGTGCGTAAAAACTCGCAGATCGTGGTCCTCAGCTTGCTCAGGTCGCAATTCCCGGAGAGAAGCATCGTATGCGAATAGTCTCGGTGTCTGGATGCGAGACCTCCTTGGCGGCAGCGACGACCTGGAGGGCTGGCGGCAACGCGTCTGAATCGGGCGGCTTGTAGCGCCGGTTGGCCAGCTTCGGCTCGGCGACCAGGCGGCTGTGCACGACCTGCTCGGGGGATCGCCCCTTCAGCACGCGCTGACGTCTCCTGTTGTAGGCTTGGTTGAAGCCCTTGAGCAGCGTCTCCAGATCCCGGTGGCTTTCGATGGTGATGCCCAGCACCTCGCGCTGAACGCGGCCGTTGAAGCGCTCCACGAGACCATTGGTTTGCGGCGTGTAGGGCTTGGTCTTGCGATGCTCCACCTTCAGCTTCCGGCAGGCGTCCTCGAAGCCATCGGCGGTGAAGCACGAGCCGCGATCGGTCAGCACGTGTGTGATCTTCAACGGGAAGGCGCGCACCGCCTCGGTCAGGAAAGCGACCGCGCTGGTGGCCAGCTCATCGTCCTTGACCGCCAGGTGCACCCAGCGCGAGCAGCGGTCGATGGCCACGTACAGGAAGCGCTTGCGGCTTTCGCCATTGGCGGTTCTCAGCTTCGGCAGGTGTTTGATGTCGATGTGGATGAAGCCGAGATCGTAGTCCTTGAACGTGCCGCTCTTCCGCTTGTGCTGCTGTGCCGGCGGCAGGCGGCCTAAGCCTTCCGCCTTGAGGATGCGGTAGACGGCATCGCGGTTCAGATGCGGCAGGAAGTGCGTGACGATGAAGGTGAGATCATCGAGCGGAAAGCCGGTGGCCTGGCGCAGAGCACAGACGATGGCGCGCTCCTCGTCGGTGGCTTTCCAGGGCAGTTTGTGCGGCCGACTGCTGTGGTCCTGACAGTCTTTGGGGCCGCGCTTGCGCCACTTGCGGATCGTCTCGGTGCTGACGCTGAAGCGCTGAGCCAGCACGCCGGTGGGCTCGCGCGAGCGGGCGATCTCCTGGCGAACGGCCGGGGTGGTGCGGGCTTGCGGATGAAGGGAGTGCATCACATCCTCCTGCGGGGAGAAGCCCGGCGTCGCAGGCCATCGAAGCGCCAAGTATACTCCTCAATGGCGTAACGCACCCGGTCCCAACAACGTTCCGCTACCAAACAGCTAGCACTACTTTGGCAGGCATGAGGAACCCCGCGAGGCCTGCCGACGTCTTCCCTGAAGGATCATCCGCAGGAGGTTGTCATGAGCACCTCAGTGGCGTGGGAGCATGAACTCCAGTCCTGGCTTGAACCCTTCCTCAAGCCCCTGAGCCACCCGGCCCGGCGGCGCATGTGCCCGCTCTATGTCGCTGGCCTGATTGGTCCCGGTGAGCGCAAGAGCCTGCAGCCGATGGCGGCGCGCGTGGCGCCGGCTGACTATGATCAACTGCATCACTTCGTGGCGGTGGGCCCGTGGGACGAGGCGCCGCTCGAGGCTGAACTCCTGGCCCAGGCCAACGGGCTCGTCGGCGGGCCTGACGCCATCCTGGTGATCGACGACACCGCGCTGCTCAAGAAGGGCACGCACTCCGTGGGCGTCACCTCGCAATATGCCGGAGTGGTGGGCAAGAATGCGAATTGTCAGAGCCTGGTCTCGCTCACCCTCGCCAAAGGCGAGGTGCCGGTCCCGATCGTGCTGCGGCTGTTTCTTCCCGACACCTGGATCAAGGATCCCGAGCGCCTGCAGCAGGCCGGCGTGCCCGAGGCGTTCTGGACGCAGCGCACCAAGCCGGAGATCGCGCTGGAGGAACTCAAGCGTCTGCTGCAGGCAGGCGTGAGCTTCGGAGCCGTGCTGGCGGATGCCGGCTATGGCATCAGTGCGCCCTTCCGGCAGGCGCTCTCAGCCTTAGGGCTGCTCTGGGCGGTGGGCATTCCGCGCATTCAGAAGGTCTACACGGCGGACGTGCAGATGATCACGCCCCTGCCATCGCGCGGCCGACCCCGCACGCGGCTCATCCCAGATCAGGAGGCAATCGCGGCCGAAGCCATGCTGGCCACCGCCTCCTGGCGTCAGGTCACCTGGCGGCGGGGCACCAAGGGTCCGCTGAAGGCGAAGTTCGCAGCCGTGCGCGTGCGGGTGGCTGATGGGCCTGAGGTGCGTCTTCAGGGACGGACCGGTCAGCATCTGCCCGGCGACGAGGTGTGGCTGGTGGGCGAGCATCGCTCGTCGGGCGAGTGCAAATACTACCTGTCCAACCTGCCACCGGACACAGCCCTGAAGCAGCTGGCCTCTCTCATCAAAGCCCGGTGGATGTGCGAGCAGGCGCACCAGCAGCTCAAGGAAGAACTCGGGCTCGATCACTTCGAGGGCCGCTCGTGGCGCGGGCTGCACCGACACGCGCTAATGACGCTGATCGCCTATCTGTTCCTGCAGCATCTGCGGTTGCAGGCTGCCAAAGTGGACTTGTTTCGGGAAAGATACTGCTGGCGAATGCCTCATGCTGGGACGGGAGCCATCATGAGCTTGGTGAATGTGGACTGCCGGGTTCGTGCGAGCGGCGTGTCCGCGAACCAAGCCCCGAGCCGAATGAGGTTCATGGCGGCGGCCGTCAGCACGTGTTGCAGATGCGTCTTGGCCAACCCAATGTAGCGGGAGCGCCGCAGGTGTAGGACCCGGACCCCGGCCGAGATCGTTCCCTCGATGCCGGCGCGCTTCTGGTACTCTTTGGCGAAGGCAGGCTGCGCCTCACGCTCGCGAGCCGCTGCAAGGGTCTCGTGCTCCTCTTGTGGGCGCAGCGTCAGAAGCCGCCGCTCGCTTCGGGTACACTGTGCCTTCACCGGACAGGGACGACAGTGGGTTGTCGAGAAGCGCACCTTGAAGGCGGTTCGTCCCTGCCAGTAATCGGGACGCCAGCTCCGGCTCTCGTGCCCGGCCGGACAGATCGCGACTTGCCGATCCCAATCGAAGATGAAGTCCTGCAAGGTGAAGCCATCACCGGATTGGGTCTGCCACTGATAATTCTGGGGAGCCGGCCCCAGGAGCGTGACGCCATAGGTCCGGCGACTGGCGACGAGTTGATCGGCCGCGACGTAACCAGCATCGACAAGATGGGTGTCGGGCAGCAGACCTTTGGCTTCGAGCGCCGCATGGATGTCTTCGAGAGCGTCGCGATCCACGACCGGTGCCGGCGTAGTCTCCACATGCGTGATCAGGTGCGGGCCGCCCTCGTCACAAGCCTCGGTCAGATGAACCTTGTAGCCAATCCAGGTCGTCGTCCCCTTATTGGCATAGTGGACCTCTGGATCGTAGGGCGATCCGGCCATCAGCAGGGAGGGTGGAAATCCCTCATGCTCAGTCCGCCACCGCACCCGGGGAGTGGTCTCAGAGCATAGGCCATCCTCAGGTTCTCCGGTCTGAGCCGGGGCGGTGAGACAGAAATTCTGCACCCAGACCTGCCGCAGCAGCTCAACAGCCGGGATCTCGCGCAACCATGCTGGTGCGTCAGGGGCTGTGATCGCCGCGAGCAACCGATGGCCATCGTGCCCGATCTGTTCAGCGTAGGCGCGCCGCTTCGCCTCGCCTTGCGGGACGTCATAGTCGTCAGCCCGCCTGCCATACCGCTCGATCCAGGCGGGATTGGCATGAGCGCGCAACCATGCGGGAGCCGCGGAGGCCAAGACATTGAGGGCCGCCCGCATGGTCTCGGTCGCGCAGGCGAGACGGTTCAGGGAACGGACGGCTCCGAGCACATGCGTGGAGTCGGTGCGCTGGCGGCCTCGGGCGCCCAGCAGCTTGTGCTCCCGGCACAGAACCAGAAGCGTATCGAGGAGCTGCTCTTCTAAGCCTCCCGCCACCACACGACTGCGGAATTCGCTCAGAACCGAGGCATCGAAGCCAGGGTCGGTGAGTTCCAGGCCCAGCAGATACTTCCAGTCGATGCGGCTGCGGACCGCATCAGCCGCCCGCCGATCAGAGAGGTTCTCAGCGAACTGCAGCAAGCTCACCAGCGCCAACCGCCACGGGCATTCGGCTGGCTGCCCGCACGGGGCGAAGAGGGACGCGAACTGGGCGTCGGAGAAGATCGTCCCAAGGTGGTCACGCAGGCGCAGATAGGGGCTGCCATGCGGGAACGCAGCACGGGCGACGGCTGCCGTTGCGGTCGGGACATCACGGCACAGGGTCGGGCGGAGCGACATGGGGACCTCCGGAATGATAGTGCTGCCCCTAAAGCCAGAACGCTAATCCCTACATCAAGGGCTCCAGCCCATTCCTAAGAAACAACGAGTTCGGTTGAGGCGAGCTCTGCCTTTTCCAGGACGTAGCCGAGCGACTTGGCGCGGCGGCGAAGATTGCTCAGCACCCGCTGCCGATAGCGTTCCTCGTAGTACGCCGCCCCCGGATCGGCGTAGGCCATGCCGTGACGGAGCGTGTTGTAGATCAGCACCGCGATCTTGCGCGCTGTCGCCGTGATCGCCTTGACCTTGCCGACCCGCGCGGCCAGCCGCCGGTAGAAGGCGCCCAGCGCTGTCTGGGTGCGCCCGATCGCGCCCGCGGCCAGCCGCAACAGTGCCGCGACCCGACTGCCGGAGCGGCGCGTGCGGCTCGACAGCACCTTGCCCCCAGAGATCTTGTTGTGCGGCGCGAGACCCAGCCAGGAGGTGAAGTGCTGGGCGCTCGGCCAGGCCGCGAGATCCGGGCCGCACTCGCTGACGAGCTTGAGCGCCAGGTAGGGTCCGATCCCATCGATCTGGGTCAGGTCGACCCCGAGGATCGCATGCAGGGCCGCGCGCACCGGCACGGCCGGCTCATGGGCCTGCGGCTGCGCGCGGCGGGGCGGCGGCAGCGGCACCGCCGGGGGCGGGCTGGCCGCCTTCAGGCGCTCCAGCACGGCCGCGATGCGCTCGTCGCAGGCGGCCACCTTGGTCTGGTAGACCTCATACAGTTCGAGCGCCTGGGCCAGGGCGAAGATGTGCTCCTCCCGGTCGTTGCCGACCAGCGCGGCGCGCAGGGTCGCGAGCGGGGTCTTGCAGCGCCCGTCGCGCAAGGCGGCCAGGCGGTCGGGATCACGCTCGCCTGCCACCAGGGCCCGAATGATGCGCAGCCCCGTCTGGCCGGTGATGTCGGCCACCACGTGATGGAGCTGCAGGTTCATCTGGGTCAGCGCCTTCTGCATGTGCTGGATGTGGGCAGCGGCAGCTTCCAGGAGGCGCTCACGCTGGCGCAGATAAGAGCGCAGGGTGGCGATCTCGCCTTGCGGCTGGAAGCTGGCCCGCAGGAGCCCGTACTCATGCAGGCGCTGCAACCACTGGGCGTCGCACACGTCCGTCTTGCGGCCCGGCACCTGCTTGACCTCGCGGGCATTGACGACCACCACCGCGAAGCCGCGTTGGGTGAGGATCTCGTAGAGCGGGATCCAGTAGACCCCAGTCGATTCCAGGGCCACCGTGGTGACCCTGCACTGCCCAAACCAGTCGGCGAGGCGCTGCAGGTCACCCGTGAAGGTGCCGAAGGTGCGCACCGGCTCGGGATCGCAGCGGGACGAGACGGCTGCCACATGGATCCGGGCGCCGATGTCGACGGCGGCCGCATGGGGATGGATCGGGGCAAGATCCCGCTGCAGGTGGGACGGCGATTTGCGCGGCATGGCAGGCTCCTCCTTTGTGACATCAACGGAGGGCGGGGCTGCGCGAGATCATCACATTCCTAACCGGGATCGCCTGGGCGTCACCACTCTCAAGTGCGCAGCAGCCCGTGGACCATGTTCGCCATCGGGGTTGGGACCACCACATGGGCATCGGCCGCTCCCCTCCGCAGCCGATCATAGAGCGCCCTGTTTCTCCCGCCACAGGCGGATTGAAAATTCGCGACCGTTCGCCAGCAGTATCGGGAAAGTGGAGAGCACTTCTTATCATCCAGGAGGTGCTCCATGCCCCACACACGCTTTACGAGAGAGTTTCGGGATGAGGCGGTGCGGCTCGCTCTGACCAGCGGCCGCAGCCGACGGGCGATTGCTGAGGATCTCGGCGTCGGCCTGTCGACCCTGCGCAGCTGGATCGACCGTCGCCGTGAGCACGAGATCGACGCTCCGCCCGAGGAGCGGCAGGAGGACATGGCGACCGAGCTGAAGCGGCTGCGGCGCGAGAACGAGATCCTGCGTCAGGAGCGGGAGATCCTCAAACGGGCAACCGCTAATGGCATGGACCGGCCGTGCTCCCGGAGGGAGCATGGGAGGGCGGGATTGTTCCGCAGGCAAGGAACCATGCCATGACACAGCAGACCATGACGGAGACCATCGCCACGATCGGCATCGACCTGGGCAAGAATACTTTCCACCTCATTGGCATGGATGCCCGCGGCAAGATCCTGCTGCGCCGCAAGATCGCGCGCGGGCAGCTGCAATCCTGCCTGGCCAATGTCTCGGTCTGTCTGATCGGAATGGAGGCCTGCGCCGGGGCTCATCATGTTGGGCGCCAGCTCGCTGCCCTCGGACATGACGTGCGCCTGCTGCCAGCCCAGTACGTGAAGCCTTTCCTTAAGGGCCACAAGAATGACTACCGCGATGCCGAGGCCATTGCGGAGGCGGTCCAGCGCCCGACCATGCGGCCGGTGCCGCTGAAGTCGGCCGAACAACTTGATCTGCAAGCGCTTCATCGGGTGCGCCGCCGCCGGATCGGCCAGCGCACGGCGGTGATCAACCAGATCCGCGCCTTCCTGCTCGAATGCGGCCTTCCGGTGCGTCAGGGGCTCGCGGGCTTGCGCGAGGCGCTTCCCACGCTGTTGTCTCAGCGCACGGACGTGCTCTCGCCGCGGATGATCCATCTGATCGAGGATCTGTCAGAGGATTGGCGGCACCTGGACGAACGCATCGAGACGCTCACCCGGGACATCACGGCCCTGGCGCGAGAGGACGCGGGCTGCCGGCGGTTGATGGATATCCCGGGCGTCGGGGTGATCACCGCCAGCGCCATGGTGGCGGCGGTCGGCACCGGAGCGGCTTTCGCCAAAGGCCGCGACTTCGCTGCTTGGCTGGGGCTGGTGCCCAAGCAGATCTCAACCGGCAATCGCACCATCCTGGGCGGCCTCTCCAAGCGTGGGAACCGCTACTTGCGCACCCTGTTTGTGGGCGGCGCCCAGGCTATTCTGCAGCACCCACACAACTGGCCGAGATATCGCTTCGGCCATTGGCTGATGACAGCGGCCCCTCGGCTGCACCGAAACGTTCTGGCTGCCGCGTTGGCCAACAAACTGGCGCGCATCGCCTGGAGCGTGTTGTACCGCGAACGAGGCTATGACGCGGGGATTGCCACCCAAGTGCCGTAAGGTCGTTTTAGCCGCAGGCGTTTCGGCTATCGAGTTCCCACCGAGGTTTGCGGGAAGGATGTGACAGGATGGATGAACGGTCGCCGGGCGCACTGGAAGCCTGAGCGAAAAAATGGCCCGTTGAGGTCTCACCGCTAAAAAGACCCAGTGCGCGCGGATTTCCATGATGGCCCGGAGCAGGTGCTCCACCCAGAGGCCGGATAGATTGATGCAAACCGTCTCTCATCCAATCTGAAGCAGCCCTCTTGCAACGCACGGCCGGTCCATAGATTTTCGCCAAGGAGGGAAGTCGATGAAGTTCCAGTTCATCGATGTGGCGAAAGAGAGCTTCCCCGTCACCCGTCTGTGCCAGGTCCTCGGTGTCAGCCAGAGTGGCTACTTTGCCTGGAGATCGCGTCCAGCCAGCCCGCGCCAGCGGGAGGATCTGGTGCTGTTGGCCCACATCCGCTCGGCCTCACCCTGAGTTATTTCGGAATGTGATGGAGTGGATGCCCCCTCCTGACGGCATCACAATGTGCCAAGGTGGTGATCTGAGGATCATTCACAAATGGAGAGGGCATCCGTGACAGACGTTAACATCATTGGTCTCGACCTTGCAAAGCGTGTCTTTCAGGCGCACGGCGCCCGCGCCGATGGGAGCGTGGCCTTTCGCCGGAAACTGACCCGCCAGCAGGTTCTGACGTTCTTCTCCAAGCAGCCACGTTGCATTGTTGCGATGGAGGCCTGCGCCACAGCGCATGACTGGGGCCGCGAACTTCAGGTTCTCGGGCATGAAGTGCGGCTCATCCCGCCGGTCTATGTAAAACCTTTCGTTAAGCGCCAGAAGAACGACGCGGCGGACGCAGAGGCCATCGCCGAGGCGGCGGCACGCCCGACCATGCGGTTCGTCACAGTCAAAACCGAGGAACAGCAGGCGCGAGCGATGGTCTTCCGCACGCGGGATCTTCTCGTGCGCCAACGCACGCAGCTGATCAATGCGCTGCGGGGGCATCTCGCCGAGCACGGCGTCGTCGCGCCACAGGGAACAGCCAAAGTGAAGCTGCTCAGCGATGTGATCGAGGACGTCAACACGACCCTTCAGCCACTGGTCGTCGAACTCGGTCGCCTCTATCTCGACCAGATCGCAGCCCTCGACGGCAAGATCGCGGATCTCGAGAGGGTGTTGAAACGCGAGGCCGCGCGTGGGGTGACGACGTCACGCCTGCAGACCATGCCCGGGATCGGGCCGATCACCGCAATGGCGATCGAAACCTTCGCACCGCCGATGGAGAGCTTCAGACGCGGACGCGACTTCGCCGCCTGGCTCGGGCTTGTCCCGGTCCAGCACTCCACCGGCGGCAAGCAGGTGCTCGGGCGCACCTCGAAGATGGGCCAGCGTGATATCCGACGTCTGCTCATCATCGGCGCGATGGCTGTCGTCAAGAGCGCAGGGCGCAAGAGCGCGCCGGAAGGCTCCTGGCTTGCCCGCATGCTGGCGCGCAAGCCGAGGATGCTCGTGGCCATTGCGCTGGCGAACAAGATGGCGCGGTCCGCCTGGGCCATGCTGACGAAAGGCGAGGACTTCAGAGTTCCGGCAGCAACGGCGTCGTGATCGGGAGATCCGGCATCGATCCTGCCGGTGCGTCAGGCGTGTGAGGAGGTCGAGGAACAGTAAGGGCAAAACGATCGGTCAGATCGGGAGCAGGAAAAGCATTATCACCCAAAGAGCTTCGCGCTCGGGAATTTGATCTGCACCTGCTCCGCGTATCTCCATACCGGCCAGCGGCATGATCATGGCCGCAACAGAAGGCCTGATACATGACCGCACCCGATCACATGCCGAAGCTGTTCAGAAATCCCTTGCGCGAACGGGGGCATCCATACATGGGTGATGACGGATTGAGAAAGGCGACGTATCGAGGCGGGTGTCGAGCCTGCCTGAACCTCTCCAGGAGAGCGATACGTCATGAACGAGACTACCAGCATTGTCCGCCTTCGTCAGCCCGACACGATCGACGATCCCCTGACCGATCTTCTCCGAGCCGGCGCGCGCAAGCTGCTGGCCCAAGCCATCGAGAGCGAGGCCGAGGCTTATCTGGCCAGCATGCGCGATCTCAAGCTGCCGGACGGCCGCGAGCGCCTGGTCCGGCACGGGCATGGCCCCGAGCGCATGCTCCAGACCTGCATCGGCCCGGTGGCGGTCCGCCGGGTCAAGATCCGCGACCGCGGCGCCACGGATGATGCCGACCGCATCCGCTTTACCTCGGCGATCCTGCCGAAATGGGCGCGGCGCACCAAAAGCTTGGATGCGCTGCTGCCGATCCTGTACCTGCGCGGGCTCTCGACCGGCGACTTCCAGGAGGCGCTCTCCGCCCTGCTCGGCCAGGATGCGCCCAACCTCTCGCCCTCGGTGATCGCCCGGCTGACCGGCGAATGGCAGGGCGAGTACGAGCGCTGGCAGACGCGCGACCTGTCGGCGCGCCGCTACGTCTACGTCTGGGCCGACGGCGTCTACCTCCAGGCCCGGATGCAGGATCAGGCCGAATGCATCCTGGTGCTGATCGGCGCGACACCGGAGGGCAGGAAGGAGCTGATCGGCTTCCAGGCCGGCGTGCGCGAGAGTGCCCAGAGCTGGCGCGAGCTGCTGGTCGAGATCAAGCGGCGGGGTCTGTCGATTGCGCCTCACATTGCTGTGGGAGACGGAGCGCTGGGCTTCTGGAAGGCGCTCGACGAGCTCTTTCCCGGCACGCATCATCAACGCTGCTGGCTGCACAAGACCGCGAACGTGCTCAACAAGGTGCCCAAGTCCGTGCAGCCCGGCATGAAGGGGGCCCTGCGGGAGATCTATCTCGCCCCGACCCGCGCTCAGGCCGAGGTCGCCCTCGATCTGTTCGAGGACGCCTATGGCGCACGCTATCCGAAGGCGGTGGAGTGCCTGCGCAAGGACCAGCGGGCGCTGCTAGCCTTCTTCGACTGGCCGGCTGAGCACTGGATCCATCTGCGCACGACGAACCCGATTGAGAGCGTGTTTGCGACCGTGCGGCACCGCACCGTGCGCACCAAGGGCGCGCTGTCTCCAACGACTGCTCGCCTGATGGTGTTCAAACTCATCATGGCGGCTGCGAAAACCTGGCGCCGGCTGATGGGTGAAAACCAGTTGCCGAAGGTGATCGCCGGTGTCAGATTCCAGGACGGCAGCGAGGTCATCCCGCTGCCGACAAACAGCGCCGCCTGATCGGCCCCATCACCTAAATTCCGTCATAGCTGGCTCGAGGTCACGGTGTGTCACTATCCCACCGGCTGCTCGAAGTGGAACCCAATTGAGCACCGGCTCTTCAGCTTCATCAGCTTGAACTGGGCTGGCGTGCCGCTGCGGACCTTTGCGACGATGGTCCGCTACATTGCCGGAACCGTCACGGCAGCCGGGCTGCGGGTGAATGCTCGCCTCAAGCGTGGTGGCAATGAGACCGGGGAGCGGGTCTCCGACGAGGTCATGCGTCGCCTCCACCTGAGGCCGCATGCCGTCTGTCCCGCATGGAATTACACGCTCTCGCCGCGAACTTGATAACCTGAATTGGCAAATAGTTGGCTGCCAAGCCCTAGGTGATTTCGGCTGTCATGTTGACTGACGTTAGGTTACCGTCGCAGGATTGTACGCTACAGGTTTGCTCAATTGGCGCCATCCTGGAGACTGTCTCGCAGACCAAAAGACCGGGTGCGGCTGCCTGGCTTCGAGCTCTATACCCCGGCGTCTCGAGCGACCGTCTAAATGGCAACAGGCGTAAAGTGAACTGCAAGCCGCTTGACCCTTCGTACTGGCTCGCTGACCTGAGGACCAGCGACTGGGAAACTATTGCGTGACATCCTCATCCCTATTTCTCTTCAGAGCGGTATCGAGGCATTGGAGTAACGCTTGCTCGTCGAACGGCTTGCTCAGGAGACAAACCACTCCAGTTTTCAGCAGTCGCGGCCGAATGCTCTCCTCGGGGGAAGCCGTGATAAAAATTGTTGGTATGCCCTGATCTTGGGCGATCAAGAATCGGTGCAGCTCGATTCCGCTCATGCCCGCCATTTGAACATCCGTGATCAGACACGCCGTATCGCTCACGTACGCGGACTGCAAGAAGTCTTCAGCGGATTCAAACAGATGAACGATCATTCCAATTGAGCTCAGAAGGCTGTTCATCGCGGTCCGAACGGACTCGTCATCGTCGATGACCGAAATGATCGGAACTTTGGACAAGTGGCCAACCTTCCCGATGTGGGGAATGGAAAGCTCTCTGATTACGAAGCCGCTGTAAGTGCCAAGAGTATGAAGCGAATATACTCCAATGATATAATACTTAGGTTTTACAGGCGCGATGGCCTCGTGCGTGTCGCCAGAGGCTCAGTCGTTCTCTTCACCTCCGCTAAACTCAGCCGTCGCTTCGGACGGCAGATCGATCTCAGGGACGATCAAGGCCGCCTGTTGCCCTACCGTCGTGACGCCGGTGACATGCGCCAGCTCCATCTGTGTCTCGCGTGAGGTCTCCCGATCGGCCTCATGGAAGAGACTCAGCACAGACCGCCCAGTCAGCTTGCCGACAGTGTAGCCGAGCTGCACAGCGCCAAAGGGATTGATGGATAGGATGGTGCCGGGCACATCGGTGATGAAGTATGGTCGGGTTGTTCTCGAATACGGCCTGCCATGGCTCCCCGCTGTTCATTGAGCGGGAATTTGTCATCTCAGCGCGGGCCCCCTCGCACTGTCTCCGTGCCCGTGGGCCTACTGTGAGGACGAGTGACCTCTGAGCACCTCGGCCATTTTCACCAGATCGGCCAGCGAACGTGCGCCCATTTTCCGCATGACTTGGCCACGGTGGATCTTGACAGTGATTTCGCTGATCCCCAGTTCCCCCGCAATTTGCTTGTTCATCAGGCCGGCGGCGACCAGGCTCATCACCTCGCGCTCGCGCTGAGTCAGGGTCTCGAAACAGGCCCGCAGGTCCGACAGCTGGTTCGCGGCCCGTCGCTGCTGACGATTGCGCTCGAGCGCCATGGCGACCGCATCCAGCATGTCCTGATCGCGAAACGGCTTGGGCAGGAAATCGACGGCTCCAGCCTTCATGGCTTGCACCGACATTGGAATGTCACCATGGCCCGTTATGAAGATGATGGGAATGTGAATATTTGCTTTGGCCAGCTCCGCCTGAAGGTCGAGGCCGCTCAGTCCTGGCAACCTGACATCAAGCACCAGACAACTTTCCACGTCCGGAAAGGTGCTGCGCAGTAGTTTGGCGGCGGAACTGAACATCTCGACTTTGAGCCCGACAGAGCGAAACAGGCTTCCGAGTGCATCGCGCAGGGATTCGTCGTCATCCACGATAAAGATGACCGGCTCTTCGGCGTTCGCAGGCACTGGAGCTGAACGGTGCGACATGAGGCATCTCTCCAACTACCAGACGATCGCAATTAAATTAGCACCTTGCGCGGTGAAAGTGGAGAACAGAACAGCTTGATTTCACGCAAGGGAATGCCTGTGACCGAGGTACCCTGGCATAATTAAGCTCGGCTGTATTGTCAGCAAAAACGAACCGGGTAGCTGGCGATTCCGGCGGAGGAAACAATCGACCTTAGGTGGATAGTGGCTCGCCGTACGGCTGAGCTTATCCATCCCTGTCCAGCCTATGTTTGGAACTGGCCCTCAGTAGCACTGTCAGGTTTCTTTCAGAGCTCGATCAAGACAGTCAATCAAGACTTGTGGATCGAAAGGTTTGCTCAGGAAGCAGATCGCTCCCATATCCAGTGCACGCGCCCGGATTGGCTCCTCGGGGAAAGCCGTTATGAAAATTATGGGCGTGCGCTGACCTTCGCCTACCAAGTGGCGTTTCAGCTCTAATCCGTTCATGCTCGGCATCTGAACATCCGTGATAAGACACGACGTGTCGTTCACACGAGGCGAGCCCAGGTAATCTTCGGCGGATGAAAATGTGTATACCGTGTATCCAATCGCCCTTAGAAGCCCCTTGATCGCGGCTCGGACGGATTCATCATCGTCAATGATTGTGATAATCGAGGATTTTTGCACGCGGCTCGTCCTTCTGCGTGTCCTCCTGCGTGCGAGAAACAAGAAACTTAGGATCATAGACCTCGCCAAGATAAATACGACTCGGTCACGAAGAAGAAAATCATACGTGAGTATGGCTGTGCATTAGCTCATCATGCCTAAAATGTGACCCTGGTTATTCTCTGGCGTGGCCCTCCGGTTCACACAGAATGAGGTCCTTCGAGAAAGGAAGCACAGGTAGGATTCCAAAGGGGGGTCCACTGTCGGATCCGGCCTTAGTTCTGACGGCATCGTCATGTCTGGATGGCGCCCGTTTGGCAATGTGATTGTTGATGACGTTTGGGCCTCGCGGGGCGGGTGCAGTCATGTCTCCGGCCTTTGCACGCGGTGCTGCATGACCGCAGGCCCTGATGTTTTACGCTGAAGCTGGTCCCTCTCACGTTATCGCGCTTGGCTGACGCAAGACAACACCACGGGTTCTCCAGTTCCGGCGGTCCATATCCGCTCTGGCTTCACATCATCTCATCATCACCGTGCCAACTGGATGCCCTCAGGGGCGAATAGTCTGAACTGGTTGTCTATGCCGCCGACGCGACAGCTCCATGGCTCCCAGGCTCGTAAGCCGTGCTTCTGACCATCACCGCCCAGGCAATCCGGGCCATCTTATTGGCCAGTGCGACTGCGACTACCTTGAACGGCTTCTTGGCCAAGAGGATCCGGGCCCAGTCCGCCATGGTCGTCCTGGTCTTGCCGAACTTCATGCTGTAGAGCGCTGCGTGCGCACCGACGACCAGCAGCTTGCGCAGGTGCCGGTTGCCCATCTTGGAGATCGAGCCCAGCCGCGGCTTGCCGCCGGTTGAATGCTGCCGGGGCACAAGGCCGAGATAAGCGGCGAACTGAACCGCGCCGGGATTCCCGGAGGCTCCAACACCTGACAGGATGGAGCCATGACGAAGCGAACACCCCCGTATTCACCAGAGGTCCGCGAGCGGGCGGTCCGGATGGTTTTCGAGCACCGCGACGAGTACGCCTCGCAGTATGAGGCGATCCTGTCGATCGCGGCCAAGATCGGCTGCTCGCGTGAGACGCTGCGCCACTGGGTGCGCCAGGCCGAACGCGACCAGGGCCTTCGCCCGGGGCCGATGAGCGCGGAGCAGAAGAAGATCAAGGCCCTTGAGCGGGAGGTGCGCGAACTGCGCCAGGCCAACGAGATCCTGCGCAAGGCCAGCGCGTATTTTGCCCAGGCGGAGCTCGACCGCCGCTTCAAGCCATGAAGGCCTTCATCGACGAGCATCGTGAGGTCTACGGGGTCAGCCGATCTGCCGTAGGACCACCGTCAGCGACGCCGCTGCCCCTTGCCCGCGCGACCGGGTCAACCGGCAGTTCACGGCGCCGCGGCCGAACGCCTTATGGGTGAGCGACTTCACCTTTGTCGCGACCGGGTCGGGCTTTGTCTATGTGGCCTTCGTGATCGATGCCTTCGCCCACCGGATCGTGGGCTGGCGTGCGTCACGCTCGGCTCGGGCCGAGCTCGATGCTCGATGCTCGATGCTCGATGCTCTCGAGCAAGCTCTCCATGACCGGCAGCCCTGGCAAGCCAACCTCATTCACCACAGCGATAGAGGGGGTCAATACGTGTCACTGAAGTACACCGAGCGCCTCGCCGAGGCGGGGATTGAGCCATCGGTCGGCAGTGTTGGCGACGCGTACGACGGTCCCTTCGACCTCTTGACCTCTATAGGAGCATCAATGCTCTGGCGGAAACCGTCATCGGCCTCTTCAAGACTGAGGTGATCCATCGGCGTGGTCCGTGGCGCTCCTTTGAGGCCGTCGAATTCGTCACCCTCGAATGGGTCGACTGGTACAATAATCGGCGCCTGCTCGAGTCCATCGGCAGCATTCCGCCCGCCGAGGCGGAAGCCACCTACTATGCCCAGCTTGAGCTCACGCCGATGGCCGCATAGAATCCAAGCCAATCAGCCTCCGGAAAACTCGGCGCGGTTCAAACTCCCGACTGCCCTGGAACAGCCTGGCATCGGGGACACTGGCCGAGAGACAGGAAGCACAGCTATGGTGGAACCTGATGGAGTGGATGCCCCCTCCTGACGGCATCACAATGTGCCAAGGTGGTGATCTGAGGATCATTCACAAATGGAGAGGGCATCCGTGACAGACGTTAACATCATTGGTCTCGACCTTGCAAAGCGTGTCTTTCAGGCGCACGGCGCCCGCGCCGATGGGAGCGTGGCCTTTCGCCGGAAACTGACCCGCCAGCAGGTTCTGACGTTCTTCTCCAAGCAGCCACGTTGCATTGTTGCGATGGAGGCCTGCGCCACAGCGCATGACTGGGGCCGCGAACTTCAGGTTCTCGGGCATGAAGTGCGGCTCATCCCGCCGGTCTATGTAAAACCTTTCGTTAAGCGCCAGAAGAACGACGCGGCGGACGCAGAGGCCATCGCCGAGGCGGCGGCACGCCCGACCATGCGGTTCGTCACAGTCAAAACCGAGGAACAGCAGGCGCGAGCGATGGTCTTCCGCACGCGGGATCTTCTCGTGCGCCAACGCACGCAGCTGATCAATGCGCTGCGGGGGCATCTCGCCGAGCACGGCGTCGTCGCGCCACAGGGAACAGCCAAAGTGAAGCTGCTCAGCGATGTGATCGAGGACGTCAACACGACCCTTCAGCCACTGGTCGTCGAACTCGGTCGCCTCTATCTCGACCAGATCGCAGCCCTCGACGGCAAGATCGCGGATCTCGAGAGGGTGTTGAAACGCGAGGCCGCGCGTGGGGTGACGACGTCACGCCTGCAGACCATGCCCGGGATCGGGCCGATCACCGCAATGGCGATCGAAACCTTCGCACCGCCGATGGAGAGCTTCAGACGCGGACGCGACTTCGCCGCCTGGCTCGGGCTTGTCCCGGTCCAGCACTCCACCGGCGGCAAGCAGGTGCTCGGGCGCACCTCGAAGATGGGCCAGCGTGATATCCGACGTCTGCTCATCATCGGCGCGATGGCTGTCGTCAAGAGCGCAGGGCGCAAGAGCGCGCCGGAAGGCTCCTGGCTTGCCCGCATGCTGGCGCGCAAGCCGAGGATGCTCGTGGCCATTGCGCTGGCGAACAAGATGGCGCGGTCCGCCTGGGCCATGCTGACGAAAGGCGAGGACTTCAGAGTTCCGGCAGCAACGGCGTCGTGATCGGGAGATCCGGCATCGATCCTGCCGGTGCGTCAGGCGTGTGAGGAGGTCGAGGAACAGTAAGGGCAAAACGATCGGTCAGATCGGGAGCAGGAAAAGCATTATCACCCAAAGAGCTTCGCGCTCGGGAATTTGATCTGCACCTGCTCCGCGTATCTCCATACCGGCCAGCGGCATGATCATGGCCGCAACAGAAGGCCTGATACATGACCGCACCCGATCACATGCCGAAGCTGTTCAGAAATCCCTTGCGCGAACGGGGGCATCCATACATGGGTGATGACGGATTGAGAAAGGCGACGTATCGAGGCGGGTGTCGAGCCTGCCTGAACCTCTCCAGGAGAGCGATACGTCATGAACGAGACTACCAGCATTGTCCGCCTTCGTCAGCCCGACACGATCGACGATCCCCTGACCGATCTTCTCCGAGCCGGCGCGCGCAAGCTGCTGGCCCAAGCCATCGAGAGCGAGGCCGAGGCTTATCTGGCCAGCATGCGCGATCTCAAGCTGCCGGACGGCCGCGAGCGCCTGGTCCGGCACGGCCATGGGCCTGAGCGCACGCTCCAGACCGGCATCGGCCCGGTGGCGGTCCGCCGGGTCAAGATCCGCGACCGCGGCGCCACGGATGATGCCGACCGCATCCGCTTTACCTCGGCGATCCTGCCGAAATGGGCGCGGCGCACCAAAAGCTTGGATGCGCTGCTGCCGATCCTGTACCTGCGCGGGCTCTCGACCGGCGACTTCCAGGAGGCGCTCTCCGCCCTGCTCGGCCAGGATGCGCCCAACCTCTCGCCCTCGGTGATCGCCCGGCTGACCGGCGAATGGCAGGGCGAGTACGAGCGCTGGCAGACGCGCGACCTGTCGGCGCGCCGCTACGTCTACGTCTGGGCCGACGGCGTCTACCTCCAGGCCCGGATGCAGGATCAGGCCGAATGCATCCTGGTGCTGATCGGCGCGACACCGGAGGGCAGGAAGGAGCTGATCGGCTTCCAGGCCGGCGTGCGCGAGAGCGCCCAGAGCTGGCGTGAGCTTCTGGTCGAGATCAAGCGGCGGGGCCTGGCCATCCCGCCCCGGATAGCCGTCGGGGATGGCGCGCTCGGCTTCTGGAAGGCGCTCGACGAGCTCTTTCCCGGCACGCATCATCAACGCTGCTGGCTGCACAAGACCGCGAACGTGCTCAACAAGGTGCCCAAGTCCGTGCAGCCCGGCATGAAGGGGGCCCTGCGGGAGATCTATCTCGCCCCGACCCGCGCTCAGGCCGAGGTCGCCCTCGATCTGTTCGAGGACGCCTATGGCGCACGCTATCCGAAGGCGGTGGAGTGCCTGCGCAAGGACCAGCGGGCGCTGCTAGCCTTCTTCGACTGGCCGGCTGAGCACTGGATCCATCTGCGCACGACGAACCCGATTGAGAGCGTGTTTGCGACCGTGCGGCACCGCACCGTGCGCACCAAGGGCGCGCTGTCTCCAACGACTGCTCGCCTGATGGTGTTCAAACTCATCATGGCGGCTGCGAAAACCTGGCGCCGGCTGATGGGCGAAAACCAGTTGCCGAAGGTGATCGCCGGTGTCAGATTCCAGGACGGCAGCGAGGTCATCCCGCTGCCGACAAACAGCGCCGCCTGATCGGCCCCATCACCTAAATTCCGTCATAGCTGTGCCGCTTCTGCTGCGGTTATCAGGAGCGGCAGGAGGCAGTGAGTGCGCGGCGGGCATCGAGGAGGCAGCGGCGCGAGGGCTGTAGAAATTGGAGTGGCGCAGTCTCCAGCATGCTTAGGATATGGGGTTAAGCAGCAACGTCAATCATCTCCTGGCTCGATGAGATTTTGGGAAGCGTCTTCCAGCCATCGACCTTGCGCATCGTGATCTGGCCGGACGCCAGCAGCGCCCAGAACAGCATGGCCGCGGTCGCCGCTGAAGGCAGCACCGTCTGGGTCTTGATCCGCCGCTTGAACTCCTCATGCAGCCGCTCGATCGCATTGGTGGTTCGGGCCGACTTCCACTGCGAGGGCGGCAGCTTTGTGAACGCAAACAGTGCCTCGCCGGCCTCCTCCAGGCTGTCGGCCACCGCCGGATGCCGCAGCTGCCATTTGCGAACAAAGGCTTTGCGCCGCTCCTTCATCTCCTCGGCCGTGGCGGCATAGATCATATCCGTGTAATCGGCCGTGATCTCCTCATGCAGCCGCTTGGGCGCATGGGCGAGCAGATTGCGGTGCTTATGCACCGTGCAGCGCTGCAGCGGGACCCCCTCCCACACCGCCGCGAGCGCCTGCTCCAGGCCCGGCGCGCCATCCACAATGACAAAGGCCGGCCGGCGCAGCTGGCGTGCCACGAGGTCGTCGAGCACCGCACGCCAGGCGGCCGTGGTCTCCCCGCCCATGTTCTTGACCGCCAGCAGCACCTTCTGGCCATCCTCGCGCACCCCGATCACCACCAGCAGCGAAATCGAGGTCGCCTTCCTGTCGAGCCGGACCCGCACCACCGTGCCGTCGAGGATCAGCCGCACGATCGGCTCGTCGGCGAGCGAGCGCTGGTTCCAGGCTTGCCAGTCGGTCTGCACCTTGCGCCAGACCCGGCTGACCGTGTCCTTGCCGATGGCTCCGCCGAACAGGGCGGCTAAGGCCCGGCGGACCCGCCGGGTGTTGGTGCCGGCCAGATACGCTGAGGCAATCAGCGCATCGGCGGCCTTGGTGCGCCGCTGATAAGCCCGAAGGGTTGCGCTTCTCCACTCAGTGGTGCGGCCATCCTCGGTACGCAAGCGCGCTCGCGGCACCGAAATCTCTGTCTGGCCAAAGGTGCCGGTCAGGCTGCGGCAGCGGCTGCCATGGCGATAGCCGTGAGTGGAGGCGGGTGGTGCGGGACGCTCCTTGCGGCCATAGCGCGGCCGGCCCAGAGCCGCCTCGAGTTCCGCCTGAATGAGGGCTTCGATCCAGCCCCGCACCCGCTCGCGCACGCCGGTCTCGATCGGGTCGATCCAATCGTCGAAAAGCCGGGCTTGCGGCTGGCCGGCAGGATGCGCAGCATCTGTCTTGCTGATAAGGTCCGTCATGGCGTGGTCTCCCACGGGACCGGAGCGCTCCAACGCCCGAATCCCGCTGTGTGGGTTGCAGCACCCGGAGACTACGCCACCCTCAAAAGTCTACCACCTCCCGGACGGCACCCCCCCATTGCTATTCGTCAGATTTACTGCCGCTTGGTGAGCGTCACTCGCCATCAAGTTTGGGTTAGCATTGTACAATCCCGTTGTGGCTGCGATCGGTCACCCTGGCACTTTGGCTTGATCGGACCTTTCACCCTCTGCAACAATTTGCAACGCGTCATCGGGAAGAGGTCGCTGGAGCTTTAGGGCTTCTTCAGTTGGGGCATTGAGCCAAATGTCATATTCCTCAGGCGTGGTCAGGATCACCGGCATCGCTTTCGGATGGATCGGGCTCACCACGCCATTCGGTTCCGATGTCAGAAATGAATAGAGCAGGTGTTCACCTTCAACAGGATCAGCCTTTGTTCCACCGACGCCGGTCCATGGTCGCCAAATGCCAGCAAAGGCGGCGAGGGGACGCTCTTCATTCAGGGCAAACCAAACAGGCGTTTTGCGTGGGCGAGTATCCTTATATTCTGAGAACGATGTCAGGGGAATAAGGGCTCGGTACTGCGGCTTGAGCCAGGCACGCCAGAACGGTGAGCCGACATTGCGCACGTTCGTCACCGGATGATTGCCAATCTTCGGGGGAGGGGGGAAGCCCCAGCGCATCTGGATCAGCTCGCGCTTGCCGTCATGCTTTCTGATGACCGGCGCCATCTGGTCTGGAAAGATGGCTGACAGGGGAGGGAGGTTGCCTGCGCTGTCGCGGGTTACATCGAAGGCCTGCCGCATCGCGGCCTGTGTTGCGTAAGAGCTATAGAGATTGCACACGGGTGGAACCTTCCGTCTTGGCATTCGGGCCTTCGATCCAATCAGACGCATTTGTCTGCACCCAACGTGACAATAAGCGCTGCCCCGCGCAACCCTTCAGGGTATAATCAGGGCAATCGGTGGACCGCGTTCTGATTTGCGAATCATGACGCATGATTGGTCCGCCCCTTCACTCGTTTCCCATTGCATTTCAGATCCTTGACCGATGCGGCCAATCTCCAACTCTGCCGATACCTTGCCTCAAGCCTCTGTTTCGGAACTCAGCCGGCGGATCGGGGACAAGCAGGCTGAGCCCTATCAGGCCAGGATCGCCGCATCCGTGCGCGAGGCTATTCGACGGGGATGCTCAGGCGCGGTGCTCGCACCGACTGGCAGCGGCAAGAGTCTTCTGGCCGCCGGGGCCGCCGAGGACGCGATCGACCTAGGCAAGCCGATCCTTGTTCTCCACCCCGATGTTTCCCTGCTGCGCCAGAACTACGCCCAGTTTCAGAGCGTTCCGGCTGTCAGAGGCGCCCAGACCGCCTTTTACGTCGCCAAGAACGAAGTCATCGGCGATGGGCCGATGGTTCGGAATTCGCTTGACGCGGATGTGATCCCCGCCACGAACATGTCCCTCGTCAACAAGCTCGATGACGAAGACTTCCTGCGCTCTCTCGAGCGGTTCGGTAAGAGAGGAGGGGTAGTCCTTATCGACGAGGGTCACAAGGCTGCGGCCGAGGAACTTGCTCGGGTCCTTTCACGCATCGCACACGCCGGTGGCTCCGGCATTGTTCTGACCGCCACACCGTTCCGGACCGATGGCAAGGACCCGCTGGACGCGTTCGGGGCCAGCATCGAGCACGATTTGATCGACGTTGCCACTTATGATGAGGTCCTGGCAACGGGCCGCACGGTTCCCACCAGGTTCGATATCGCCACCGGTGAATTCGAGGCTCATCTCGGCACCGATGCCGTCCGGCTCATTGAGAGCGCCTCCCTCGCGCTGCTTGCTGAAAACAAGTCAGTGGACCAAGCCTCCCAGCAGGCATTCTCCCGCTTCTTCAAGGAAGGGGCGAGCGAGGGCGACAAGGCGATCGCCGCTCTGATCGTGGCGGCTGTCGCCAGGATCTGGGCGAAGCGTGCCGCCAGCGCTACCCTGGCAATGATCCACTGCGACAGCGTTGAGTTTGCCAAGGAGTTCTCCGGGTATCTTGCTCAAGAAAGCCTCCCTCCCGGTCACAGCAGGGAAGGGGAGAAGCCCCGCGTGGCCTTCGTCGTGGCCGGCGAAATTCGCGTCTGGCGCAACGGCGCCGAGGAGGGACTGAAAGAGGGCGAGGAGCCCGGTCGGAAGATCAAGCGTGACGATCTCCTCGATGCGGCCCGTGCGGGCGGCTTCGACATTCTGGTCAATGTGAATGCTCTGGGCGTCGGTACCGACGTTCCGCAGACCGATCTCAACATTTTGGCTTGCCAGGAACGGTCCATCGGTCCGGTGAAACAGATCAGCGGGCGAGGGGAACGGGCGCACAAGGCATCGGCCAAGACCCACCAGGTCTTCGTTGATGTCGGCAATTCGATCGTGCGCATTTTCAGCGACATCGACGCCATGCGTCGGAACGATCCGGAGCGCTGCCGCCGCCAGGTCCGCGGACTCGCTAGCCCGATCCGGGAGCAGTTCGAGGCGTGGTTCGACAAAGATCCCAGCCTGCGTGAGCAGATCGGGGAGCGCCAGCGTCAGATCCGGCTGCGGATGGGCGAGGGGGACAGCGAGCAGTACGACGATCCGCTCGACCCCACGATGGAAGTCGGAGACGAGGACACCCTTCCCGTACCGAAGCCCTTTGCAGCCGGCCTCATGACGACCGGAATGCGGCGCTACGATTCCGAGACCAAGAGATACTCCAGCCGCGTGGCGCTGTTCTGCGACCTCAACGAGTTCGGGCTTTTTGACGAGGAGGCCGCCCCGGATCTCCCACGCTGGCTCGTCGCCACCCACGAGGAACGGACAGGGGCGCAGCAGGCCTTCCTCTGCAAGACTCAGGACATCGCCCGCAAATACGTGGCCTTCGTGGGCATCCGCCACGACGGCGACTATGAAAGCGCCAGCCCGACGGACAAGCAACGCCGGTTCCTGACGGGCCTTCAGCAGGCGCGACCTCTCGCGCTCCCGTGGCTCAATGGGTTCGCGCCTCCAGGGAACGCAACTCAGATGTCGGCCGCCATCGACCTCCTCAAGGACAAGGCAGGATTGCTTACTAAGCAGCGATTCGGTGGTTGGGCAACGGATGGCGATTTCGCTCGCGATTGAGTTTCATGGTGGCCTGGTGAATGGCGGCATCGAGGCTTTCCGGCCCTGAGAAAGTCTGGTGAGCAAGATGATGCTGCTTGAGATCGCGCCAGAGCTCCTCGATGTCGTTGAGTTCGGGGGCGTACTTTGGCAGCCATTCGACCGTGAGCCAGGAGGCCCGCTCAGCGAGGGCAGCGCGCGTTGCCTTGCTGGTGTGGATCGGGCCGTTGTCGAGGACGAGCACGATCGGCTTCTGCGCACGGCCGGGCATCGGGCCATACTGCCTGTCAATCTGGTCCAGAAGCGCGATGAAGTCGGTACTGCGCTTGCTCCGGCTGGTACGCACGATCAGGTCGCGCGGCGCCCAGTCGAGCACCCCGAGCATCGCCACCTTGGCGGCTTGTCCGGGCGCGGGAATGCGCAGATCCGCGCCCTTCTTGGCCCAGGCATGAGCCAAATAGGGATGGGTGAGCGCCTCAGACTCATCGCCGAACAAGAGCACGATGTCGCCGGCCTCGGCCTGCGCCTTCAGGAGCTTGCGGCGCAGGCCAGCGCGATCCACGGCGTCGGCATCCTGGCGGCCCTTCAGGGTGTGGCGCGGCCGGCGCCAGCGGAAAGCCCCTTTTGGCGCAGCACGACGGAGAGCCGTGAGCGCGAGATGCGCACGCCGGAGCGTTTCTCGATCTCGTCGGCCAGCCGCGGCAAGGTCCAGTTGGGGCGATCCGCCACTGGTCCCGACAAAACCGCCTCGGCCACCGCGAGCGCCTGCTCGGCCTTGACTGGAGCCGGCCCCGGGGCAACGGAGCGCCGCAGCGCGTCGACCCCACCCGTCATGAAAGCGCTGCGCCAGAGCCGCACCGTATCCTCGCGCACGCCGAAGGCCTCGGCGATCCGCGGGCTCGTCCAGCCGGCCAGGGTCAGCAGGAGCGCCCGCGCCCGGTCGGCCTCGCCCCGATCCCGCGAGTGGCTCAGAGCCATGAGCTCACGCCGCTGCGCGGCGCTTGCGACAACAGGGGATTTGCCTGCCATGATCCGCATTCCAAACCAAACAAGAAGATGGAATCACATCCAGCATCCGATGGCCACCCCGCTGAAACCTGCTTAGATCTGCTTTAAGCAGCCATTAACCATACCATGCCATCCTCACATTAAGGTCCTTGCTCAGATGACCTTAATCCAGCGAACCCCGTGCAGCTATCCCATCGCTTGCGCGGGGTTCTGGTTTTCTGATGACAACTGCTCTCCCTCAGACGCTTTTCCACGCAACCCCTCTTTATCGATACGATCCCAAAGCCACCGATAATCACGGCATTTGGAATCCCGCTGACCACGGCCAGATCAAAGACCACGGCCTGAGACCAAGCATGCATTCGAGTAAGGATGTGCCGGTCGTTTTCCTGACCGATGAGTTTTGGATCGCCAAAAATTACGCTGATTGCAATCGGGGTGAGGAGTGGCCGGTCGACTGGATTGTCCTTGAGGTCGACACGACGGTCATAGACCCGGCGCGCCTGCTGTCAGATATGGATCAGGAAGCGCAAATCATGGCCGACGACATCCTAAGTAGGTCTTCATAAGACTTGCAACGCAAGCACTGCGGGTGTTCCCTGGAGAGCATGCAACACCATGATCACTCTCCCGAAACGTGGCTCGACGAGGCGGATCGCAAGCGGCTTACTGCCGCGCTTTCTGGTGCCCGTGAGGCCCGGGTGTATCGCCGCCTCGAGGCGCTGCTGCTGGTGGCCGAGGGCCATCCCGTCGCCGAGGCGGCCCGCCGCTGCCGGGTCAACCGCTCCAGCGTGCACCGCTGGCTCGTCCAGTACCGAGCCGAGCATGAGGCCACGGCCCTGATCGACCGGCCGCGCAGCGGACGTCCCCGCCGTCAGCCGAGGCTCACGCCGCAGCGGCTGGCGGCGGCCCTGGCGCGCGACCCGCGCCGCTGCGGCTACCAGGCTACGAGCTGGACGGTGCCGCTGCTGGCCCACGACCTGGCCGCGAAGGGCCTCGCGGTCAGCCGCCAGACGCTGCGGCGGCGGCTGCACGAAGCCGGCTATCGTTGGAAGCGGCCGCGCTATGTCTATGTCGCGCGCGCGGCTCACCTGCCGCAGAAAAAGATCTCATGGGCCAGCGACCGCCGAACTGGTGAAGTAAGGCGGTCACCTCACCTCACCCTGGAGGCCGCTCATGTTCTCCTCTCCCTCAGCCGACGCTTCAGTCTCGGACAGCACCCACACGATCTATCTCGCCCTTGAACTCAGCCGCCGCTCCTGGCTGGTGGCGCTGCATGCCCCCGATGCCGCGAAGATCGAGCTGCATCGGCTTCCCGCCGGTGATGGACAGGCGGTGCTCGACCTGCTTGCCCGCATCCGGACCCGCGTGGAACGACGCACCGGCGTGAGCCCACATGTATCGTGCTGCTACGAGGCCGGCCGCGACGGGTTCTGGCTGCACCGCCTTCTCGAGGCGCACGGCGTCAGCAGCCATGTCATGGACCCGAGTTCGCTGCAGGTCGACCGCCGGGCCCGGCGGGCCAAGACGGACCGCCTGGATGCCCAGGCTCTGCTGCGGGCGCTGATGGCCTGGTCCCGCGGCGAGCCGAAGGTCTGCTCCATGGTCCGCCCACCGTCCCCGGACGAGGAGGATGCGCGTCGTCCGAGCCGCGAGCGGGCCACGCTGCTGCAGGAGCGCATTCGCCTGGTCAACCGGATCAAGGGGCTGTGCGCGACGCAAGGGATCGACGACTACGAGCCGCTGCGGCCGGATCGCCGCTCGCGCCTGGCGCAGCTGATCACGGGGGATGGCCGGCCGCTGCCGCCGCGGCTGTCGGCGGAGATCGCGCGTCAGCTCGACTGGCTCGAACTGGTCCTGCGGCACCTGGCCGAGGTCGAGACGAGGCGCGATGCCGACGCGGCGGCGGCACGAGCCGCGTCCTCGTCCAAGCTTGGGACCTTGCTGCATCTGAGGGGGATCGGCTCTGAGATTGCAACTGTCCTCGCCAAGGAGGTGTTCTACCGATGCTTTGCCAGCCGGCGCCACGTGGCTGCCTATGCGGGACTGACCCCCAGCCCGTTTGCGAGCGGCCGCCGCTCGCGCGAGCAAGGGATTACCAAGGCGGGCAACGCCCGCGCCCGCAAGGCGCTGATCGAACTCGCCTGGCTGTGGTTGCGCAACCAGCCTGACAGTGCACTCGCGGTCTGGTTCCGCAGCCGTGTGGGGTCGGCCACCGGGCGGGTCAGACGCATTGCAATTGTGGCGCTCGCCCGTAAGCTGCTGATCCTGTTGTGGCGCTATGTCGAAACAGGCGCCCTGCCAGCCGATGTGGCCGTGAAGCCCTGAACCCGCTTGCGCACTGGCGCGGGAGTGTCAGCGCGTGATGTCTGAGGGGAGTGCGACCGCGTTGTCCCCCCTGGCTGGAACAATGCCGCGAAAAAGAATGGTCGCGCTCACCCCGGAGCCCGTTCCCGACGCATGCGGGATTATGGTCAGGGCTTGGGCCCAACCGGATATAAGGTGATGCGGACGAACGGTTCGCATGAGCGCCATCGGGCTCAGCCTCGGAGGTCACCGCAAACTGTCGAATCCCGCCCTTGAGTAGACGGACAGTGTCGGAGCGAGTTGCCCTCGGGCAGTCTCCAGGATGGCTTGGAGCTTCGGCCGGCCCTCAAGCCCTGCGCCTGCGGCGCACCGCGAAGCGGCTGCGGGACTTGACCGCCCGCCTCGCCCAAGCTGAGAGCCGCCATGCCAGAATGGCAGGCTTTGAACTCGGCTTCCTTTGGTTCGACCCTGTCGGCCAGGTCAAACTCTGACTTCGATCCGGCACACCGCCTGCCAGCGCTTGACGGATCGGCCCATATAAGGGGGGATCACCCGACGCCTGAAGGCGGGCTGGCACAGGAGCGATCGGCTGCTGTGCCTCGACTGGACGCTGCTGCGGCTGTTTCCGCCGCTGCGCGCGACCTGGGCGCTCAAGGGCACGCAGGCCCTCGTGCCGATCACCGGCCGCAATGCCAAGCGGGTGCTGTTCGGGGCGATCGACTTGCAAAGCGCGCGTCGGGTGGTGCTGATCCGCACCCGTGCCGGTCAGGCCGATGCCCAGGCGTTCCTGCGTGCGCTGCGGCGCCGCTACCGCAAGGCTGGCTGGCTCTGGCTGCTCACCGATCGGGCGAGCGCCCACACTGCCCCGCAGACCCAAGCCCTGGCCGACCGGCTGCGCATCCGGTTCGTGTGGTTGCCCCGGCAGGCGCCCGAACTGAGCCCGATGGATCAACTCTGGCGCGAGCTCAAGCGGCTGATCGCGGCCAACCGGCAGGCGGCTTCCATCGATGCTCTGGCCGCCGAGGCCGCAGCCTGGGTGCTGACGCTGACGCCGCAACAAGCGTTCCGCAAGGCCGGCATGCTGTCCAAACGCTTCTGGCTCAGAAAGCTGTTGCAGAACTTTTGGCGACCTACTTAGCCCTGGGACACACCCAGGCCGAATGGGATGCCGGCGAAATCCCTTGGGCGTCCGTGCTCAAGATCACCGGTCAGGTGAGATACAGTGCGCCGATCCCCGATAGTGCCATCACACCTTTCAAGCTCCTGCCTGTGGATCCGCCTCATCCGTAAGCTTTTGTTAAGGGCCGGACCCTACCTCTGGCCTCAAGGATCGACCTGACTGATCCTGTCCTCCGGGAACCCTGCGTAGCATAGCCCCCGCTACGCAGGGTTTTCTGTTTTCGGCTTCGGCCGTCGCGGTATGACCCGCCCTGACCACCTCTCAAAGCTCCCTCTCCCAAACCATCTTCGGAAATGACCCAGCTATCGCTCTTCGATCACTCGATGCGGTGGAATAGCCGCCGCGCGTCCTATCGCCCCTCCCAGGAGCCGATCGACCCCAGCCAGTTCTCAGTTGCTCCTGTAGGGGATGCAATCGCTAGAGACTTCGTCATCAGGCATCACTACTCAGGCTCTTACCCAGCAGCCGTTGCGGCTTATGGGATGTTCCAGCGGATTGCCGCATTCCAGGAAGAACTCGTTGGCGTTGCCGTCTTCTCGGTTCCCATGCAGCCAAAGGCGGCCGCTGCCTACGGGGCACCAGCCGATGCCAAATTTTGCGAGCTCGGACGCTTCGTGCTGAAGGATCATGTCGCGGGGAATGGGAAACGTGGCTCCTCAGGCGCGCCCTTGGGATGCTGGCAAAAGACAAACAGCGGCCTGACCGAAGGTCGTACTACGATCTGTGCCTGTCCTACAGCGATCCGGTTCCTCGGACGAATGCCGCGGGAGATCTGATCCACGTCGGACACGTAGGCAGAATCTATCAGGCATACGGCTCAAGTGCCTATCTCGGCCGCGGGACGCCTCGCACTCATTGGCTTACTCAGGACGGGTCCATCGTTTCGCCGAGGGCTCTGTCAAAGCTTCGGAACGGCGAACGGGGAGCGGCTTACGCTTATGACTTTCTCAGATCCCATGGAGCTCCCGCCATGGCGCCAGGAGAAAAGGAAGCCGATTACATCCGAAGAGCACTGCAGGAGGGCCCTTTCCGCAAGATGCGCCATAACGGCAATCACGCTTATGCCTTCCCGTGTGGCACTCATTCCAATCGCCAGGAGATCCGCCGGCGCATGGACAAAGGTTTGCCGCGGCCGACCAAGACTGACCTCCCAATGGCGGCCTAGAATCTAGTGCAAATATCCAAGCGTCGGAACGGCTCGACTAATAGTCATTAACCATCCTTCCAGCCGCGCGCCCGAATCATACTGCCGGATCCCGAGTCCGACTTCGCCCTGAATACTACGCAATATCGAATCAAGTGCGTAACTTGGAATCACCCGGAACCGGGCCTTTACATGCGAATTGACTCGCCTTTTTCGGCTAAATGATTCTCGGTAAAGAAGTTTCCCACCGCTGAATCGATCTATTGTGAATGGATTCTTGACGCGCGACTCCACAGCCAAAATGGAATCGGGCATCACTAGTGATGGCACGACTGGAATGGGTGAATGCCATGCCTGATGCAAAGCATACCGAACGTGTTCAGCGCTTTCGTAAGTCTCGCCGGGAGCGGGGAGACCACGAGTTGAACGTTTGGGTGCGCGGGCCCCTTAAGGTTGCGATCGATCAAGCGATCGAGAGCGGTCGTTTCAGGAACCGGCAGGAAGCAATCACCCATGCCCTCGAGGCCACATTTGCCCAAAAGGAGCGAAATGTCGTGACGTAAACCAGGCAAAGCAAAAGGCCCACGAAGCTGGACACTTCGAGGGCCTTTGGAGACCACCGCGAGGGTGGGCATTGGGAATAATCAGCACATTCCTTATGCCATCCCGACAAACTGACTGTCAAGAGCATCGGTTTCGGTGAACGCTCCCGCTTTGCCCTCAACAAGGAGGGTGCGATGCAGCTTGCATCGTCAGGAGGCCGGCGGCTGAGACATGCCGCTCTGGTCGCGAGAGACCTCGCGCTCGAAACCGGGCGCACGGTGACGCGTAAAGAATTATCGGCGGCAGCTCGGGATGCAGCCAAAGCCTTGAACCTGCCAACCACGCCTCGAGTGGTCCTATCCGAGCTCGTCGCCTGCTGGGGCGAGCAGGAGTGGGAGCGACTGCTGGTTTGGCCGTCGAACGACTATCTGGTCGGACGGACGGCGCTGACAGATCGGGCCATTCGGAAGTCCATCCGCAAGCTCGTGGATCTTGGGCTCATTGTTCCCAAGGATTCGCCGAACGGGAAGCGCTATGCCGTCAAGGACTTGGCTGGGGAGATCATCGACGCCTTCGGGTTCGATCTGACCCCGGTTTATGCCCGCAGAGGGGAGTGGGCTACGCTGCTGATCGAGCAGAAGCAGCTGCGTCAGGCTCAAAAGCAGGCCTTCGACGAGGTCACCATCTGCAGGCGTGCAACGGAAGAGGCCCTCAATGCCCTTGCCGAGCACTATCCAGACCTTGATCGCTCCAGTCTGGAGGACGACCTGAGAACGCTGAAAGCCAGGACGCCGGCACGGTCGAAAGCTTCTCTTCCGGCGGATCTGCTCGACGAGTGGAGCCTGTTGAGAAGTCGCGCTGAACAAGCCTTCTTAGATGCGGGCAATGGAGGAACCAGATTCCGGCACACTAATAACAACAATGGATCTCCTAGTGAGCCTTGTAACAAGGGCTTTCCGAAGAAAGCTGAGGCGGTTCGTTCAACCGAACAAACCCCGGAGCACCTATCACCGGAATTGATCCTTGAGGCTTGCCCGACCTTGAGCGACTACGGCCAACCGGTGCGGGATCTCGCCGACATCGTCTCGGCCGGGCGCTACCTGCGCGCCTCTCTCGGGGCGCATGAGAGCGCCTGGGCCGAGGCCGTGGAGGAGATCGGCACCGTCAGGGCGGCGATTGCCGTGATCTACACCCTGCAGCTCTATGAGGACGATGTGGCCAGGAATGGCGGCGAGAGCCGGATCAAGAACCCAGGCGGCTACTTCCGCGCGCTCACCCGCATGGTCAAAGCCGGCAAGATCGATCTCGCCGTCGAGCTCCTCGCCATGAGAAGGCGCAGAATGTCATGAGGAGAGAGAAATCGTGCGTGTTGGGATGACGGATTGGTCAGCGTGCCCAGGCTCAGAGAGCGGTTGTAGCAGGGTGCATCACGAACGTGAATCGTTGATGCGCAAAGGATTCAGGACTTTGATTGGACCTCGGGCCTGGGCCGGCGCGACACTGGCGCATGACTCACGACACAATCCAATACCTTGTCCTGCACCGGTGCGATCCGAGCTGCAACATGGCCCGCTATTATGTCCTGTCAATCGAGCCCAGCCTGTTTGGGGATGCTGCCCTGATCCGGGAATGGGGACGCCTTGGGCGACCAGGCCAGCGGAGGGTCGAGCTCTACGAAAACCGATCATGCGCCGTGGAAGCCCTTGAGACTTGGCTCCAGCGCAAGCGGCGCCGCGGCTATCTGCGGCGAAGCGGGTAGGGGAGAGGAGTACCGGAAACTTGGTTGGTCTCAGCGGAGGATCTTCAACTCGTCGACAGCTTCAGTTTCCTTAAGGCTGCCTCTCTCGTATCGGCGTAGCACGCTCCTGATCTGAACGCGCTTCGAACGTGAACTGCTAGCTTTCTCATCGTGCGCGGTTGCCTGCCGATGAATGGCTGGTGGCAGTTCGGGCCTACAGAAGTAGGTCTGAGCTTTTGCCAACAGTATAACTGTCGGCATTCGTCGTAGATACCTCACAAGTGATCCACCCCCATTGAATTGGTCCACCCTGAAGTATGTCTTGAGGCTCACAGGAGGACCCGAATGCCCAAGAAGCGTCACAAGCCGGAAGAGATCGTTGCCAAGTTGCGTCAGGTTGATGTGATGGTCTCACAAGGCCAATCGGTTGCCGATGCGGTTCGTGCCATTGGCGTGAACGAGGTGACCTACTATCGCTGGCGCCAAGAGTTCGGCGGGCTCAAATCCGATCAGGTCAAGCGCCTGAAAGATCTGGAGGCGGAGAATGCCCGGCTCCGGCGCGCCGTGGCCGATCTGACCCTGGACAAGCAGATCCTGAAAGAGGCCGCCTCGGGAAACTTCTGAGCCCCGCCCGTCGCCGCGCCTGCATCGAGCACGTCCGATCGACCCTGAAGGTGTCCGAGCGCCGGGTCTGCCGTGTTCTCGGACAGCATCGTTCGACGCAGCGGCGCATCCCGCAAGGACGAGACGATGAGGCCCGGCTGACGGCCGACATCATCGCACTTGCCCGCCGTTACGGCCGCTACGGCTACCGCAAGATCGCAGAGCTCCTGCGTTCGACCGCCGGCTGGGTCGTCAACGACAAGCGGGTCGAGCGGATCTGGCGACGGGAGGGGCTGAAAGTGCCTGCCAAACAACCCAAGCGAGGGCGTCTGTGGCTCAACGACGGATCCTGCATCCGGCTGCGCGCCGAGCGGCCCAACCATGTCTGGAGCTACGACTTTGTCGAGGACCGCACCCATGACGGGAGAAAGTACCGGATGCTGAACGTGGTCGACGAGTTCACCCATGAGTGCCTGGCCATCCGGGTGAACCGCAAACTGAAAGCGGTCGATGTGATTGATGTGCTCTCGGACCTGTTCATCCTGCGCGGCGTGCCCGGGCACATTCGGTCAGACAACGTCCTATGTGGGGGAGCAGCAGGGACACTGGGCCAACAGATCTCAGCACGCCGATTTGCTGGATCGGCGCTTCAAACAGATTGAGCCAGGTGGCTTCCACCGTCAACGGGATTGTTCTCTCCCATAGCAAACACAGGATCCAGCGGAGCTCGCACTGCCGTGGTCCTCACCATCCTCAATACGAGATACACCCCAGGTGGAAGGCCCAAACATTATCTACAGGGTCGCTTGCGCGCCCTCACGGCCCACACAGAGAGAGGTCCTTCCACCCGGCACCGGACGCTCGCCCTGGAATGGATGATCACGATCATCTGGAACCCATGATCACGATCGTCTCGAACGCGCAACGCTCAAAGAACGGCCGGTATTCTGCCCCGCCTTTGATCACCGCGTGCACCACACGGGCCATTTTGGCGGTCAAAGCGGTCACGGCCTTGCGGCGCAGATCAGCATCGTGACGATCGCGCTCGGTGTAGCGGCCAAGTTTATCCCGAAAGCTGTTGTCGCGCTGGCGGGCTGCGACCTGAGCGGCCATCCACAACGCCCGGCGCAAGCGGGCATTGCCGTACTTCGACAGTTTGGTGCGGCCACGGAACGTGCCCGACTTGCAGGTGGCCAGATCAAGACCACAGAACTTCAGGAACTGGCGGTGGTGCCCGAAGCGGCGCAGATCACCGGCTTCCGCCAGGATGGTCAGGGCGTGGATTGGTCCAATTCCCGGGATCGTGCACAGCCGCTGATAGTCAACGTGATCAGCCAGCATTGCATGAGCGAGCTTCTCAATCTGATCCCTCTGTCGGATCAGACTACGGACCTCGGCCAGAACCATGCGGAACATGGCGATGGCCGCAGAGCCTTCTGCTACGGGCAGAGCCGTAGAGGAGCGTGCGGTCTCATAGATATCGTTGAGCAACCGGGCTTTGGAGACCTTGCGGCCGATCACGGGCCATGCCTCCTCCACAAAGCTCTCCCGGTCCAGGGCCATGATGCTGGAGGGCGTGGGAAAGCGCTCGAGCAGGGCCAGGAACCAGTCGGAGCGGCTGTTGCCGGCGAAACGCTCGATCTCGGGAAAGTACAGAGGCAGGTAATGGGTCAGGATCCGGTGCCAGGTCTCGGTCTTGGCCTTGGAGATCGCCTCATGGGTTTTTGACAGCTCTTGCAGGTCGTTGATCCCGGCCGCCAGGGGATCGACATAGCGTTGGGTCGCTCCAATCCGGAGCATGTGCAGGATCACCTGTGCGTCCTTGGGATCGTTCTTGTCCCAACCATTGTGCAGCGCCTCCCGGGTGCGGGCGAGCGCCACGGACGAGACCAGCCGCAACTCGAAGCCGGCTGAGAGCAGGCGGTAGGCCAGCCCGCGGTGGTAATCGCCTGTGGCCTCAAAGCCGATGAGCACTGGGCCGCCGTAAGCCATAATGATCTCGACGAGGCGGTCATACTCCGCCTTTTTGCTCAAGATGGTAAGCCGCCGACGCCGCTGATGGCCGGCAGCCTCGATGAGCACCTCGTGGCGGTGCTTGGCGATGTCGATTGCTACCAGAGTGGCAGGGACAGGTGTACGATTGAGCTCGGTCATGGTCGGTCGGCCTCCAGTGTGTGTTCAGCGACATCACTGTGAGACCTGTCGGCTGGCCATGACCACCCCGGGCAGCGCGGCTGCGCAACCCGGACCAGCTCCGCCGCGCTGCTTCCCCATGTACTATGGCGCAGAGTTCGTCGCCAAAGCCGTCCAGGAATGGATTACGGCTGTGGGAGCGAAGACGGCTTACATCGCGCCAGGCAGTCCGTGGGAGAACGGCTTCATCGAGAGCTTCAATGCCCGGCTTCGAGATGAGTTGCTCGATGGCGAGATCTTCTACTCGCTCAAGGAGGCAAAGATCGTGATCGAGAGTTGGCGGCGGCACTACAACCCTGCATCACAACACCCATCTGTCTATGTCCTTGATGGAAAGAGAGTTTGTTGATCGGGATGCTGTCCCGTGGGGTATTTTGCCGGGCGCACCGCTCGTTGTGCAACCTCATTCGCCGCTGATCCATCAAGATCGGCGCGGCTGAAGATCCAGGGACCATCCGCAAGCGGATGGATGGCGGTGATCTCACCACGCTCGGCGGCCAGTCTGAGCGTCTTGGGGCTGACGCCGAGATGCGCGGCCGCCTGGGTCAGGTTGAGCCAGGGCTCGACCCCATCAGGGGCAGGCCGGTAGACTGGAATACGATGGTGGGAACGCAGCGCCGTCACACGCTCCCGCGTCCAGCGATTACCATGGCCAGTCACAAGCTTATTCCGGTTCAGGAGGCCGGCGATGAGATCGTCATTGGCGATTAAAACCAGATGCCGGACGGCGGCAAGAACATCAGGTGAGGTGCTGTTGCGCTGGCCGCGTCGCCGCCGGGGCAGACGCAGTTCGGTGTGAACGCCGCCGACCCAATGGATCATCAGGAGGATCTCGCCAGCATCCGCATCAATGTCGGCGATCACCTCGCGTATGACGGTGCGCACAATGCGCTTCTTCAGCCGCGCATCCGTGGTCGGGGCGCTCCAAACAGCCTGCAGGTCATCGGCCAAACTGGCCAGGGAGATCGGTGTGATCTCCATAGCGCGTGGCAGGGCCGCATCATGGGCGGCGATCTTCGCCTCGACCTCGGCGACTCGGGCCAGCGCCCTGTTCCAGCGCGCCTCCAGTTCCCCGGCCACCAGGCGATTGCCCGGATCAGCGGCATCGTACTGACGGAAGGCGCGGTCCGCTGCGTACCGGACGGCTTCGAGATCGCGGGTGAGCGCCTCACGGACCTGATCCCGCCGGCTGCTGGCTTCTGCCTCGGCCGCGACTGCAGCAGCAATCGCACCGGGTTGAACCACCTGCAGCAGAGCCGCCTCAATGGCGTCGTCCACCCGCAAGCCTCCGAAGGCGATGCAGCGCGGCTCTCCGTTGTCGAGGTGGCCTCGGCAGCAGGCATAGCGTGGGATGTTGTGCTTCATGCCGGAGTAACGCACCGTCAGCTTCCGGCCACAGCGCCGGCACCGCACGAGCCCGGCCAGCAGGGCGTCGCCGTGCTTGGGTGCGCCATGATGCCGGCTGGTCGGGACGTTGTCGCTCACCATTCTGCGTATCGCCTCCGCCTGTTCCCAATCGACATAGCCCTCGTGAGTACCGGGCTTCAGAGCGAGCCATTGAGCGCGGGGCTTGCGGCAAATTCTGCCCCGCATGCCTGAGCTGTCATAGCCCGCAACGCGAGTCTTACCATAGGCATAGGCGCCACCGTAGATTGGGTTCTCGATCATCCGGTGGATGGTCGCGTAATTGGGCCGGCGCCAGACCACATCGCCGTTGGGCTGCCGGGCCGGCAGATCGAGCCCGTGCTCGTGGAACCACAGCAGAGCCTGGCGGGCGCTGCCCAATTCCGCCACCTTGTCGAACACCAGCAAGATCGCGTCCTGCACCCGCCGGTCCGGATCTTTCTCCCAGCGGTCGCCAGCCTTCACGAACCCGACCGGCGCCGTGACGAGGAGTTCACCGCGTTTGGCTTTCTCGTAGCGCGCCGCGAGCGAGCGCTGACGCAGGAGATCGAGTTCATACTCATTGAGGGAACCCTTGAGCCCGAGCAGCAACCGATCGTTGCCCTGCCGCGGGGCATAGACCGTCTCCTGGTCAATCAGCACCGTGTCGACCACGCGGCACATCTCGATCAGTTGCTGCCAATCGCGGCTGTTGCGGGCAAAGCGCGACACCTCGCGGGCGGCCACGGCGCCGACTTTGCCGAGGCAGACCTCGGCCACCATGCGCTCGAAGCCGGCGCGGGCGGTGGTGCCGGCCGCTGACCGCCCGAGGTCGTCGTCGACGGTTTCGATTTGCGCCCAGCCCAGCATGGTCAGCCGATCCCGCATGGCGTACTGCAGGGTGCTGCTCTCGCGATTATGCAGAACCTGATGGGCGGAGGACTGACGAACATAGAGGATCGCCTTGCGCTCCAGATGGTGGGGCTGGATCTTGTCAGTCATGACCGCGCTCCTCTGCCTGTCCCAGACGGCCGTCGCGGACGTGTTCGAGGATCAGGCGAACCATCAGGTTCGTCAGCGCCTGCTGCGTCTCCGCAGGCAGGGTCTGCCAGTCTGGCATCCGCGGCGGGCCGCCGTCGCTTGGCGGGGCAAACAGGTCGAACTGCTCTGGTCTGGACCGAAGGACATAATGAGGGCTGCTCTGGCGTCGCATGGGCCTCTCCCCGATTCCCGTCGTGAGAGATCCAGTTTGCCGTCGTCGCCGTGGGAGTCGACGGTGCTCGCTTCGGCACATCTGCCAGCAGCGCCATCAAAGCCTGGATTGCGGCGATCTCCACCTGAGGAGCAAGCTCAACCCGCATCGGCGCGCACACGGCCCGATCGAACATCCAGAGAGGGAGTTCCAATCTGCGGGACGGATCACCATCGTGGCGGCAGCGAACACAATCGCCAGCGCCCTTCTCGACGATCTCATCAAGCTGGACGATGCACCCGGCCCAGGGATGCCACGGATACAGAACCTCGCGCTCTTCGGTCCTGTGGGCGTTCCGTCGTGGCTTTGTACAATACTCTGAGGCCTCATGGATCCATCGGATACAAGCCGCCGGCCCCAGAGGTGTTCGTCCCGGCCATGTCGGTGCGAGCCGCGCCGAACCCTCAACCAACTGCGTCATCCGTGCTGGCGGAAAGGCCATCGCTCCATTAACATTCCAACCGGACCTCTCCATGGGGGCGGATCAGCAATGCTGATCACGACCTCGTCGAGGGGTCACTTGTCCCCAGGCGCGGGCAGACGCCGCCGGATTTGATTGGCATAACCCTGCCCGAATTTCAGCGCCCACTGCCGCACGGTCTCGTGGCTGACCTCGATGCCGCGGGCCGCGAGCATCTCCTCGACCATGCGCAGGCTCAGGGGAAACCGGAAATAGAGCCAGATCGCGTAGCTGATCACTTCAGCCGGGAAGCGGTGGCGGGCCTAGCGAGGATGACGAGCATTTTTCATCCCTCACATATGCCTCGATCCGGTCACCCATAGGTTAATTCTGACGGTGCCGCCGCGCATCTGGCGAACGCGCGATCGCTCGAAGAGAGCGAGACCGAAGGCAAGCCGGTTTGTCTTCGAGAAGCTCGCAAATGAAAATGTTTTGCCATAATATCATTTAAGCTTTCGAATTGCGGCAGCTGCGCCACGTTTGCTCGCCGCTGCCAAAACCTTCGATTTAGGCATATTCATTAGGTCATTCGCTTTATCCCGCAGCGCCTTCACCGCCTGCGCGGCACCATCATTGCGCAGGATCGTGAGGATATCGCCCTTGCTGAGCTTCTCGCCGCCGAACTCCAGCGTCGCCAGCGCCGCCGCGTTGTCTACAAAGGCCTTCAGAGCAAGCGAACCAATGGCTTCGCAATCCTCGCGTGACAGCTTAAACCTCGTCGCCATGGCTTTGCTCGCAAGCTCGGCGGTTTTTTCATCGAGCTTCTCGCGACTGCGTGTCGGTTTCGAGCTTGAGGCCGTTTCCGGATGACTCTCCTCCACGGCGATTGTCCGTTGCCCCTCGAGTCGGTTCGGGAGTGCCCGCCGATCGCCGACGAAGTTGTCGAGGCGCCGTGGCTCTTGCGCTGGCAGCCCTTCTTTCGACTGCGCGGGCTGCACGCCCCGGGTCCGGGCGGCCAAATCGGGATTGTCCCCCTGCAACTGCGCGCGCACGAGATTGTAATCCTGCGTGATATGCTCGTCGCCCAGCAATTCTGTTGCGTCGAGCGCCATCGGACGCTGCGGCGGGACATCCAATCGCGGCCTTTGAGCCGCGCTGTCGACTTCCTCACGCTCGCTGGCCTGCTTCTTGCGTTTGCCACGCTCCCGATCGCCCTCCATAAGCTCGTGCTGGACCGCCGGTTGCTCTCCCGGCAGCCCCGGACAACGGCTGGTATCCGGCAGGAAGCCCACGAGCGCTACCGCTTGGTCCGGCAACGGCTTCGTTGCGGGGGAAGAGGGGGAAGAGCTGACGCTGGTCCTGCAGCCAGGCCGGTGGCTCCGCTTGGTCGAGGAGGCCAAGATGGTCCTGCAGCCAGGCCGGTGGCTCCCCTTGGTCGAGGACGTGGTCGAGGATGCTTGAGTCCTGCTTATCCTCCGGATTGTCACTGGCTCCGCAGTCGGCGGCAGGAAGCCCACGAGCGCTACCGCCTGGTCCGGCAACGGCTTCCAACGGCGCGGCCGGCGGCCAAACATGCCCCTGCTCCCCAAACGCCTGCACGGACATCTCGGCGGACGCCAGATTCTGCTGCAGTGGCAGCCCGCCGGCCATGTCTTCATCCGGTGCCAGAGCGTTTTCCGTAGCCAATCCGATCGTGCTATCCATGTCCATCGGGTCGGTGGCCGACGGAGAGAGGCCCGTCAGCTCCCGCACGGAAGCCCGCATCTGCAGACCGATGTCACCATTCTTCGGGATCATAACACCATTTCCTTTTTTCTTCGATAATCGAGCGTCGAAAGGATCGCCGCACTGTTGCTTTCGGTCCCGCCCGAGGTGAAGGCGATCTCATGGACGAACTCTGCGCCGATCCGCGCTTGCACCTGCCAGCGCGCCTTCTTCAGCGCCTCACCGACGGAGGCGCCAAAACCGTGCATCGACGAAGGGTTGCCGATCTCCCGTGGTTGGGATTGGCGAAGACAAAGCCAGAGGATCCAGACCCCGTGACATCGCCGGGTTGGGAGCCTGGGTCCACGAACACCTTGACGCCGGCTCGGCGGCTCGGGAAAGCACGGTCCTCACGGCGGCGACGGCATTGTCGGTCAGCGTGATCATGGGACGATTTCTCCTCAGTCTGTGCCGCGTTCGCAGCTCAGCGTGGATGGCTCTGCATATACCGTGCCAAAGGAGAGAATGATTTCACAACAGCATGATGGCTCTCATACGGCTATGTCGCATGTCTGACAGTGTCGGACAGGTTTTGTCGCAAGTTATGGCTGAGAACAGAAAGATACCAAAGCCGCATGAAACGTTTATGCAACAAGCTGCTCGAACTGATCGGCGAGCGATGGTTGCCAATTATGGGCATACGTCGCCTGTCCCTTGCGCATCATGTGAACCATCTCGATCCCGCCCAAGATCGCACGGGCGCTGTCCACGGACTTGAACCCAAGCATCGGACGCACCCGCCGCTTGATGGCACGATGATCCTGCTCAATGCGGTTATTGAGGTAGCGATTCTGGAGAATCCGGATCGGCTTCAGCTGACGTCGTGATCGATCCGGCAGCCTGTCTGTCGTATCACAGGACAGGATTGCTTCACGATTGGTCTGGCTGCCGTCGATGACAATCCTCTCGGGACGGCCATGTCGCTTGAGAGCCTTATTCAGGAAGCGTTTGGCGGCAGCGAGATTGCATCGCTCGCTGAACCAGAACTCAATGGTGTCACCGTGGCTGTCAATGGCGCGGTAGAGAAAGGTCCACCGTCCGCGGACCTTAATATAGGTTTCATCGATGTGCCACCTCCGAGTGACGGCCCGCTTGCGGAGGTTGAATTGTTCCAGAAGGAGCGGGGCGTAGCGCACCGTCCACCGATGGATCGTCGCATGGTCGACCTCAATACCGCGCTCCGCCATCATCTCCTCAAGATTTCGCAGGCTCAGATCGTAAGCCAGGTACCATCGGACGCAGAGCAGGATCACTGACCGATCAAATTGCCTACCTTTGAACATCCTGCCTCACCCTCTTCCGCCAGTGCGGGCCATAGCCCTGCGCTAGGAAAAAAAGAGTTGCGACAGATCCTCCACGCGTCGTGGCAAACCCAGCAACCGCTGCTATCCGGCGGCGGTGCGCACCGAGGCGCTGGCGCTCATCAAAGCCAACTATGCCGATTTCGGCCCGACACTGGCCTGTGAGAAGCTGGCCGAACGGCACGGGATCAGCCTGGGTGTCGAGACGGTCCCGCGCTGGATGCTGGCCGAGGGCCTCTGGCAGGATCGCCGGCAGCGGCTCAAACCCGTGCATCAGCCGCGCGCCCGGCGCGATTGCCTCGGCGAGCTCGTCCAGAGTGATGGCTCGCAGCACTGGTGGTTCGAGGAGCGCAGACCACAGTGCACTCTGCTGGTCTGCGCCAACTCGCCCCAAGCCAAGGGACGGGTGGAACGCGCCAACGGCACCCTGCAGGACCGGCTGGTCAAGGAGCTGCGCCTGGACGGGATCTCTTCGATTGAGGCTGCCACCGCATTCCTGTCCAGGTTCATGGACGACTACAACCGCCGCTTCGCGAAGGCACCGTTCAGCGATAAAGCGGCTTACCATCCTTGTCCATAAAGCCGGCCGCAAGGTTCATTTTGGCTTGCGGCGCGGCAATTGCACAATCGCCGGCGGGGTGTGTCGGATTGATGCAGCGGGACCTGCATCGGCGCCCTTAAGCCAATCAGAGTGGAATAAGACGGATGAGCCTTGAACAATCTACCATTGATTTGCTGCGGGCGTTGCCCGCGCCAGTCGGTCTGAATTTCATCGACAACAAGGCGGTTTCTGCGGCGAGCGGCGAAGTAATGCCGGTGATCAGTCCAATTGATGGAACCCAGTTGACGGTTCTCGCCGCGTCAGACTCAGAAGACATGAACCGGGCGGTTGCCGCCGCGCGGCGCAGCTTCGAAACAGGCTGTTGGTCGGGTATGGCTCCGCGCGAACGCAAAAGGATTATGCTCAAATGGGCGGATTTGATCGATAGGCATGCGCTAGAGATCGCGGTGCTTGGGGTCCGTGACAACGGCACCGATATTCGTATGGCTCTAAAGGGAGAACCGCAGTCCGCTGCAGACACTATCCGGTTCTATGCCGAAGCCATCGACAAGCGAAATGGCGAGATCACCCCGACGCGCCATGACATTCTCTCACTTATCCACCGAGAGGCGGTGGGCGTGGTGGGCGTGATCATCCCATGGAACTTTCCGCTAATGATCGGAAGCTGGAAGCTGGCACCTGCCCTGGCGGCTGGAAATAGCGTCGTCGTAAAGCCTTCCGAGGAAGCGAGCCTTTCGATATTGCGGGTGATAGAGCTCGCAGCAGAGGCGGGCATTCCGCCTGGCGTACTGAATGCGGTGAACGGACGTGGCGCCATCGTGGGCGAGGCGCTCGGATTGCACATGGATGTTGATGTACTTGGTTTCACTGGTTCAGGGGGCGTCGGACGTCGGCTGCTGGAGTATTCTGCGCGCTCGAATTTGAAACGCGTCTATTTGGAGCTTGGCGGCAAATCTCCAAATCTGGTCTTCGCCGATGCGCCAAATCTCAAGCGTGCGGCAAGAGAGACGGCAGCATCTATCTTTCGCAATAATGGTCAGGTTTGCGCGGCAGCTTCGCGTCTAGCGGTCGAACGATCCGTATATAAGGATTTCATGGAGGCTGTGCGGGCTGAGGCTACCGCCATGCGGATCGGCGACCCGCTGTCATTGGCCTTCACAACAGGGGCGCTCGCCAATGCCGCTCAACTTGCAAAAACCAGGGCCGCGATTGCTCGCGCCGCCGAACAGGGTGCCACTGTATACCATGGCGGCAACCAGCTCCATGCCGAAAGCGGCGGCTTCTATCATGAACCTACAATCCTGACCGATGTGGCCACCGAGATGGATGTTGTTCAGCAAGAGATTTTCGGGCCCGTTCTTGTTGCGCGGTCGTTCGACACCGAGGAAGAAGCAATCGCAATCGCGAACGAAACGGTGTTTGGCCTCTCTTCGGTTCTATGGACGCGCGATCTGTCGAAGGCGCATCGAGTGTCCAACAGAATAAAGTCGGGCGTTGTACACATCAATTGCTACTCGGGAGCGGATATCACAGCACCCCTTGGCGGTGTCCGGCAATCGGGCAATGGTTCGGATCGTTCGTTGCATGCCTTGGAGAAATACGAGAACCTAAAGACCAAATGGATTCAGCTGTGAGCCAAAGATCCCCTAGACAACTAATACTACTGTGTCATAAACTTTGTGTGGCAGCAGGGACATCGTGGGAGCCTTCGCACGAGAGCGCAGATGAGTTCAGCCCGGATGGTGGCGATCGACTGGGCGACGTGACGTTCGGGACGAATGGGCGCGGCCATAGGGGCCGCCCGCCTTTGAGGGGCGTGGCGCTGCTTTGCGGATCGCGAGGCGGACGGGCGCTGAGGGGGAAAACCGGCTCCGCTCGGAGACCAGGAACCCGTAAGCCGCAATGCACAGGGTGGCGTGGTGATGGAACCCGCGCCAGCCCCGCCCCTCAAAGTGTCCCAGACCGATCTCCTGCTTGAGTTCCTGATAATCCCGCTCAATACGCCAGCGCAGCTTCGCCCCATCAACAAGGTCCCGCAGCGGGGTGTCCTCCGGCAGGGTCGAGAGCCAGTACTTAGCCGGCCGCTTCTCGCCGTCAGGCCATTCGATCAGACACCACTCCTCTGGCCGCAGCGTCGCACGCCAGTAGTCGCGATGCGCCGGCCGAACACGGACGGCCGCAAAGCGCGAGGTCAGCGGAGCCTTGGAGCCTTCCCGCCACGTGACCACGTGCCAAGCGCTTCGAGGCAGATCTTTCGCTAACTTCAGGGCTGAGGCCGGCTTATGCTGAGCGTCCCGTCGCAACAGTGTGGGCGGACGCCCGCGCCCGCTCCAGGGCTGCGGCGGCACGGGTCCGGTGCCGGGCGCCCACAGGCTGGTGCTCGACGCAATCCCCACGATGTAGGTCAGACCCATGTTGGTCAGCGCGGTGCGAAACGCCGTCTCAGAGCCATAGCCGGCATCCGCCAGCACCACCGCCGGAGACACCCCCGCCAACAGGGCCGCCCGGATCTGAGCGAGCGCGATGGTGGGTTTGCTGCAAAACCGGATCGGATCCGGGACGCCGGCCTTGGCGCGCCGTTGCGGGTCCAGCGCCCATTTCTTGGGCAGATAAAGCTGATAGGCGATCGGCAGGCTCGCGTGAGCGTTGGCCAGTGACAGGCTCACAGCGACCTGGCAGGTGTCCGGCTTGCCCAACTGTCCGCAGTATTGCCGGGCCACTCCAACCGAATGGGTGCCCTTCTTGGGAAAGCCGGTGTCATCGACGATCCAGGCGCGGATGGCACCATGCCGTTCGATGACGGGCAACACCTGCTCGCGCACGCTCGCCAGCAGGATCTCATCCGACCACTCGGCCTGCGCCACGAGATGATGCAGGGATTGGTGGGCCGCCTGGGCGCGGTCGGGAGCGAGCCGCGCCGCCATGGGCTCGATGCTCTTGCGTTCACCCGGCAGGAGGAGCCCGGTACAGTAGGCCTGCATCGGGGCAATCCGATCGGCATGGCCGAGCCCTTCTGCAAGGGCATCAACATACGCGGCAAACCGCGCCTCGCGCGTCTCTGATGGGATAGGAAGGTTCATCACACGCCCTCCGTATGATGGCTCTTCCGACTATACCTCGATCCGTCAGTTTATGACACAGTAGTACTAGGGGCTTGGCAGGCAACAACCTGCCCAAATGGGCAACTGGTGCGTTGTTGGAACAAGGACCATCCGTTCTGAACGGAGCTGCCGATGTCGCTACCCTCCCTTCACCCATGTGGATGCCCCAAGTGTCACTCGCGCAAGCCCCATCCGGACCGCATGCTTCATCGGCAGATCAACCTGCTTGCCAGCCGGCTCGACGAACAGCAGCGCCGGTGGTTTATCGCGTTTGAGGCGATGCGGATCGGCTGGGGCGGCACTCAGCGGCTTGCCCAGATCACGGGCTTGAGCCCCCATACCATCCGGCGCGGCCGTCGCGAACTCGAGGCCGGGCTTGTTGACCGCCCCACCGAGCGCGTGCGGGTCGCCGGTGGTGGCCGTCCCACCCGAGAGGTCCAGGATCCTGAACTCCCACAGACCTTGGAGGAGTTGCTCGAAGGCGAGACAGCGGGTGACCCGATGGGTCGGCACGCCAAAGCCAAGCGGAGTTCTCTGCATCATCTGAGCCATGAGCTTGCCGTCGCAGGACACCCGGCCAGCCGCCCCACGGTGGCGCGCCTGCTGCGCCAATTGGGCTACTCGCCCAAAGCCAATGCACGGCGTACCGAGGCGCACAGCACGCCGCCTGAGCGCGATGCGCAATTCCAGCACATCGCCGAACAGCGCGCGCAGTTTGCAGCCACAGGTGAGCCGATCATCAGCGTGGATTCGAAAAAAAAAGGAATTGGTCGGTGACTTCAAGAACCCGGGCCAGACGTGGTGCCGGAGAGCCGAGCCGGTCTTGGTGCACGACTGGCCGCAGGATGCAGTCGGTCAGGCCATTCCTTACGGCATCTACGAGATCACAACCAACAGCGGCTATGTGTGCATCGGCGATTGCTTTGACACCCCGCGCTTTGCCGTTGAGGCGATCAGTGACTGGTGGGAGAGCGAAGGACAGAAGCGCTTTCCAGAAGCCGGGCGTCTCCTCGTCCTGGCCGATGCGGGCGGCTCGAACAGTTGCCGCTCCCGAGTTTGGAAAGCCCAGTTGCAAGAACAGCTCTGCGATGCCTGCGGGCTCGAGGTCACGGTGTGTCACTATCCCACCGGCTGCTCGAAGTGGAACCCAATTGAGCACCGGCTCTTCAGCTTCATCAGCTTGAACTGGGCTGGCGTGCCGCTGCGGACCTTTGCGACGATGGTCCGCTACATTGCCGGAACCGTCACGGCAGCCGGGCTGCGGGTGAATGCTCGCCTCAAGCGTGGTGGCAATGAGACCGGGGAGCGGGTCTCCGACGAGGTCATGCGTCGCCTCCACCTGAGGCCGCATGCCGTCTGTCCCGCATGGAATTACACGCTCTCGCCGCGAACTTGATAACCTGAATTGGCAAATAGTTGGCTGCCAAGCCCTTAGCATTACAACGACAGACCGCCCAGTGGCTCATCTGCGTCGAATTTTGTCTGACCTGATAACGCCCGGTTGATAGCCTCTAATCCCTCCGGCGTGATTTCGTAAATGGGAAGTGTTACGGCCCTGAGATCAGACTGGTTTATGTCCGCGACTTTCCTGCACCAACTGCGTTTCAAGCAGCGTCCTAAGGGACCATTTAGCCGCAATACCGTTGACTTAAGCTATAGTACCAAACGCCGGCGCAGCCGGGCGACCCACTGGTTGAAGCGGTACACCTCCAGATCATGGGATTGGCAGTACGCCGTGCGTGTCAGTCGACTGACATTCCAGTCGCGAACGTGCTGATGCCATGAAGGGCGGCCGCAGGCTTGGCCTGGTGGTCTGGAAGCAGTCTGCGGGAGAGCCGTTGACAGGAGCACCGTGTCCTCCACCATTGGCGCGACAATCCGGATAAGCGCGCTGGAGCGGACGATCGGCGCGGTCAGGGGCGGCCCAGCCCGCGCCTTGGTCGGGAAGTTGCTCATCTTGCGTTTCACCACACGTGGATTGTGGCGACCTCGACTGGGCTCGGCCGGTGTGTCGATGATCTCGATCAGGATCATCTCATGCATCTGATGCTGTCGCTGAGGGGGAAAACGCGGCATAAAACGGGAGATGCCGCCGGACAATCCGCACCGTGTGGAGGAAGGACAACGTGTCCGGGTCGCACCCGGCCTTTCGGCTGGCAGCATGGATCAGCTGCCGCACAACGCCAGATGGACGAGCAGAAAGCCATAGAGTTCTTGTTCGGCCAGATCCGCCCGGCGACTGCGCAGCATCAGGCGCTGCCCGGGCAGGCTCACCTTGAATTCGGCGAAGGTCCCCTCGCACTCCCACCGTTCATGATACAGCGCTGCCAACTCCGTCGCTGGCGCGACGGCCGGGTCGAGGAGCGTGGTGACCAGCCGATAGAGGGGCTCCGCGTCCGCGATGCCTTCCAGGCGGTAGTCGATGACGCGCACGACCTGTCCCCCCTCATTGTGTCGACGCTGCTTGGGCGAGGCGTAAAGCCGGCTCAGATACGAGCCATCGGAAAGGCGCTGGCGGCAGGGCAGTTTGTGGTTGATGCGCACCCGCCAGAGCAAGTCGGCGCCCGTCGCTACCGCCAAGCGCCACAGCTCAAAGCCGACGAAGGCCCGATCAGCCAGACACAGCATGTTCGGCTGCAAGTGCTGCAACACGCGCGGCGTCAAGCGGACCTCGCTGGTGTCGTAGCGGCCAACCGCCACGGCGAACATGGCATGGGTGCCGGTTTCAATCAGCCCCACCAGGCGCAGCTTCGGGAAGCTGCTGGCGCCCCGCGAGGCGGCAGGGCGGCCGAACTGGGCCTCCAGTTCCGGCGTATCCGGAAGATCAATGGTCGTGCCATCCACACTGACCAACCGGCGACCACGGTACCACGCTCCGGGCGTGCCGGGGTCCGCAATGGGATGGGCCACCCGCTGGAACAACTCCCGCACGGGCGTGACCCCCAGCCGGATCCGCGCACGGGTGATGGCCGACTTGGTCGCCCCCAGCGCGTCGAGCCCGCCCAGGCGGAGCCACCGCACCCCCTCCAGCAGGCATCGCAACACCTCGCCGTAGGAGGCCTGTGCATACAAGGCCAGCGCCATCACATAGTACACCACCAACGGCGCTGGCAGCTGTCGATGCCGCTGGCTCTGTCGCTGCGTCGCGACCAGCACAGCGTCAATCAAGGCCGCCGGAACGGTCGTCGTCAGCACCCCGAGTGTGACGAGATCGCTGATCCGTGGGCTGTCCGGCAGGCGCGCTGGAGGTCGGGTCATGACTGAACCCTCCGCAAGCTACCCCCCTCGTCACTTCACACCCCATCGGCAGCTTAAGTCAACGGTATTGCATTTAGCCTGGAAAATTCATGGAGGGTTGGCGGGTGTGGCTCAAGCCGCTGAGATGACTTAGGATTTGGGTGTCGAAGCCGATCCGCGTCATTTCCGGGAGAACCCACCCGCCATGAACCACTCTACGCTTCCGTTGCCGAGCCTGTCACCTGTTACCGGCAAGACCGTTCTGGCCCGATTCGACGGTGGTATGCTGTCCTCCGACGCCGGCGTTCTCGCCCTGCGCGAGGTGGACCAGCAGCTCAGGGTGGCCGAGCGGCTCGCCGCGTGCATCGATGACCCGCGATCGCAGGATCAGGTCGTTCATCGCCTGCCCGATCTGATCCGCTTCCGCCTGTTGATGATTGCCGCAGGCTACGCGGACGGCAACGATGCCATCAGCCTGCGCTCCGACCCGATCTTCAAGATGGCGCAGGACGTGCTGCCATCCGATCGCCATCTCGCCTCCCAGCCGACCCTCTCGCGCCTGGAGAACATGCCCGATGCTCGCGCTCTGGTGCGCATGGGGCGAGCCCTGGTCGAGCTGTACTGCGCCTCGTTCCGACACGCCCCGAAGCAGATCGTGCTCGATCTCGACGACACCTTCGATGCCGTCCATGGCGATCAGCAACTGCGCCTGTTCAATGGCCACTACGACGAATACGGCTTCCAGCCCATGGTGGTGTTCGATGGTGAAGGCCGTTTCGTCACGGCCGTGCTGCGCCCGGCCAAGCGACCCAAGGGCAGCGAGATCCGAGCTCACCTGCGCCGGCTCATCCGGGCGATCCGCGCTCACTGGCCCAGCACCCGCATCCTGATCCGGGCCGACAGCCATTACTGCGGCCCGCTGGTGATCGATTGGTGCCGCGCCAACGGCGTCGACTTCATTCTCGGCGTGGCGACGACCTCCACTCTGCGCCGGCACGTCACGGGCCTGGAGGCGAGCGCCAGGGCGCGCTATAGCGCGACGATTAGGATGAGCGGTGCGTCAACTATGGTGAGCGCCTGCGAGCCATGGTGATGCTTTCCTAATTGTCGCTGGTGGTCAAGGCTTTTGATTGCGCGTCAATTAGGATGAGCGGCTCAAGCTAATTGACGCCGGGCAGCGCGCTTTGCCGCGGCTCCTCTGAACGGCAAGGTGCGGCGCTTCACGGAGTTCTTCGATGGGGCTCAAAGTTGGAGCCGGGTCGAGCGCATCATCGCCCGGGTCGAGGCCGGCGCGCAGGGCAGCGACACGCGCTTCATCGTCACCAATCTTCCCGGTGGCCGCGCCAAAACCCTCTACGAGCGGATCTACTGCCGGCGCGGCATGGCGGAAAACCACATCAAGGCCTGGAAGGCGCATCTCTCGGCCGATCGCACCTCCTGCACCAAAGCGACGGCGAACCAGTTCCGGCTGTTTCTGCACGCGGGCGCCTATTGGCTGATGTGGGGTCTGCGCGTGCTGATGCCGAAGCGCTCACTCTGGCGCATCGCGCAATGCGATACCTTGCGGCTGCGGCTGATCAAGATTGCCGCCCGGGTGGTGGAACTGAAAACCCAGATCCGGCTGCACTTGCCGAGCGCCTGTCCTGACCAGACGATCCTGCGGGTGGTCCTCGGCCGGATGCCGCGTCTCGTCACCTGATCGCAGGGGCGCACACGCCCCTGACCTGAGCCCTGTCCCGTCCACCCGCAAACCCGCCATCCTCGTCCGCCCAGCCGAAGGCTCGGCGGTGGTGAAGTCATGCCTGAAATCCGGTCGGAACCACCAGCAAGGCTCGCACAGCAGACATTAAAAGGGGCGCCGTGAATTAGCCGGGCTAGTTGATTGCTGTTCTGTCCGGTTTAGCAAACGATCAGGTTGTCTCTCGCAATGTCTTGAATGACGTCCTGCACCAGGCTGCGAATCCCCGACCAGGACCAAATCCATGCCGACAGATCGTCAACTCGAGATGGGCTTCATGCTGCATGGAGTCGGCAGCGTATGAGGCCCTCGGCTGCACCGCCGCAACCATGCGCTCGGGTCGATCATGCGACAGCGTTTCCGTCGTCGAGGCTGACCTCCCTGCGCCGCCAGCGCGATCGCCTTAGTCGATCCCAAGGACGACCGCCCCACCTGTCAGGCCCGCCCCAACGGCTGACAAGAGCAAGCGTTCGCCGGACGCGAAGGGGCGCTCCCGGTTGGCAAGTGACAGGGACAAGGGGATGGTAGCAGCTGACGAGTTTCGAAATTCGCCAATCGTGTACACCGTCTTGTGGCTCGCAAGACCGATCTGGTCGCAGACCGCATCGACAATCCGGGCATTGGCTTGGTGCGGGACGAAGCGATGAATGTCCGCCGCCGTGAGCCCCGCGCGCTCCGTCGCCCGGACAGAACATTGCGTCATCATGCGGACGGCATGGGTGAACACCGCTCTGCCATCGCGCATGGTCATCAATAGTTCGCGCGGATCCATGCCTGCGGCAAACGGCCGTCTGCTGCCGCCTGCTGGAATCGAGATCAGATCGTAGTGGTTTCCCTTTGAAGTGAGATCGACGCCAAGGATCCCGGTATTCGGCATGCGCGATGGAGCGAGGACGATCGCGCCGGCCGCATCCGCGAACATGACTGCGCTGGCCCGTTCCTCCATGTTGATGCGGCGGCTCAAGATATTGGCGGCCACGACAAGGGCGGGTTTGCCGTGTGTCCTCACAAAGCCGTCGCCCAGCGTCAACGCAGAGAGGAACCCTGAGCAGGCACCGGCGAGATCGACGGCTGCCGAATGGGACAAGCCGAGTCGGTGGGCCAGCAAGGGCGCGGATGGCGGTAAGAGATGGTCTGGCGTCGATGTGGCAAGAAGGGTGAATGCCACCTCATGGCGCGCGATACCCGCGTCTTCGAGGGCGGCGGCTTTCGCCGCAAGGTCAGTCAGCGCTTCGTCAGGAGCCGCCCAACGCCGTGTCCTATTGAGACGGCTTGGGTGATCTTGAACTGTGCCAGAGCCTAGCCGGTTATCCGGCCCTATCCATGACCGCCGATCTTTCAACTGCACCCAAGCCGTCTCAGTAATACCGGTTCGGCGTTCGATCCAGCCGGATTCAAGACCCAGGCGGGTCTCGATTTCGGTATTCTCGACGCGCCTGTGCGGCACGTGGTGACCAAAGCCGGCGGCGCGGCTTGAACGCCAGCTGGTCATGGCCTGACCCTCACGATCGTGGAGGCGGCTTCATCGATCGCGGCGTAGACCCGGTCGAGATCGTCGGCCGTCACGCAGTAAGGCGGCATTAGATAAATGACATTGCCGAGCGGACGAATGAGAAGATCTCTTTGGCGAAAGAATGCTCTCAGCCGTGGACCGACCTCGGAAAGGTACCCGGACGCCGCGACATCGAGATCGAACGCCGCGATGGTGCCCGCCTGGCGGACATTGACAAAACGCGGATCGGACCGGAACTGCGCCAGCCTTTCCCGATGCATCCGCGCCAATGCTCCGATTCGCGTTGCGACCGGCTCATCTTGCCAGACGCCGAGATTGGCCAGCGCCGCCGCGCAGGCGATCGGATTGGCCGTGTAGGAGCTCGAATGGAAGAACATCCGGCTCCGATCGTGGGACAGATGGGCGTCGAAGATCTCAGTCGAACAAAGCGTCGCTGCCAGCGGCACTGCACCGCCGGTCATGCCCTTTGACGTACACAGGATGTCCGGTGTGATGCCAGCCTGTTCGCACGCAAAAAGGGTACCGGTTCGTCCCCAGCCGGTCATCACCTCATCGGCGATCAGCAGGGTCTGGTGCTGCTCGGCTATCCGCTTCAGCTCGGTCAGCAGATGCGGTGGATACATCCGCATGCCGCCGGCGCCGAGCACCAGCGGCTCGACCAGCAGGGCCGCGATCTGGCCGCCGCGGCAGAATTGCTCGAATGCATCGAGTGTGTCCTGTTCGCGGCCGGGTTCGGGAAAGGGAATGGTGTCGACATTGAAGAGCAGCGGTCCATAGGCCGCGTTGAAGACGCCACGCGCGCCGGTGGACATCGTGCCGACGGTGTCGCCATGGTAGCTGTGTTCCATGACGACGATGCGCGAACGCGGAGCGCCGCGATTGTAGAAGAAACCCAACGCCATCTTCAGGGCGACTTCGACCGATGTCGAACCGCTGTCGGAAAAGAACACATGGGCGAGGCCCGGCGGGGCGAGCCTGATCAGTCCTTTCGCCAGCTCTTCCGCCGGCTCGTGGGTATATTCGGCGAAGATGATTTGATCGAATCTCTCGCAAGCGACCCGAATCGCGTCCATGATGGCCGGGTGACGATGGCCGTGAGTGATCACCCACCAGGACGAAATCGCATCGAAAATCGCGCGCCCGTCCTCATCGATGAGATAGGCACCCTCCGTCCTGGCGATTCTCTTGGCAACGGGATCGAGCAGGTGCTGGGTAAAGGGACGCCAGACCGGAGATGGCTGAGGGCGGAGCATCACACGCACCTTTCCTGAAACTGGGACACATCAAAATGCCTGCGGAAGCTCTCGCGCAGCGCGTCAGGGGTTAGCGGATCAAGCCGAGGCAGCCGACCGAGACTTGGAACGCCGCCCATCTCGGCGATGATTTGTTGCGTGTCCGGTTGCGCGTCACCGATGAAGGCGATGCCGAGGACGGGGATCTGGCGGCGGCGAATCGCCTCGAGCGACAGCAGCGTGTGATTGATCGTTCCGAGCCCGGTCCGGGCGCAAAGGATGATGGGAAGCCGCCAGCGCGCGAAGACATCCGCGAAAACCTCGCGCCGCGTCAGGGGCACGAGCAGGCCGCCAGCGCCCTCGATGATGAGGGGCGAAGTTGTTTTGGGCAGGTGAAGTGCCTCGGGGCGGAGCGCCAGGCCGTCGATGTCCGCCGCCAGATGCGGCGAAGCAGGCGTCTTGAGGCGCCAGGCTTCGGGAAGGATGTGCTGCGGCGGAAGGCGGCCGAGCCGGCGGACGGTCTCGCTGTCGGTCTCTTCGTCAAGACCTGCCTGGATCGGCTTCCAGTAGCAGGCGCCCAGCGCATCGGCCAGAGCGGCTGAAAACACCGTCTTGCCGACGCCCGTGTCGGTGGCGGTGACGACGAAGCGCAGGCTCATGGCCTCTCCTCCGCCATGACTTGGGCCAATCGCTCGACCATGCGGGCGATCATTGGAGCATCGACGTTGAGCGTGATGGCGATGCGCAGGCGCGCGGTGCCCTTCGGCACGGTGGGCGGACGGATCGCGCGAATGTCGAAGCCGTCTGCCTGCATCCGTTCGGCGATCCGAATGGCGCGGCGGTTGTCACCGACGACAACAGGCAGAATTTGCGAGCCGCTGCCTGCAAAACCGAGACGATCGGCGACGAGTCTGTTGGCGAAAGCGACCAGATCCTGAAGCTTCTCCCGCCGCTCTGGCTCCGCCGCCACGACGTTCAGCGCCTGGCGGACACTTGCAGCCTGCAGCGGCGACGGCGCCGTCGCATAGATGAAGGGGCTGGCCCGATTGACGAGATAATCGCAGAGTACCCGGCTGGCGCCGACGAGCGCGCCGGATGCGCCGAGGGCCTTGCCGCAGGTATGCAGCACCACGACATTCTCACGTCCTTCCAGCTCCGCCGCCAAGCCCCGACCCCCGGCGCCGTGGACTCCGGTGGCATGAGCCTCGTCGATGACAAGAAAGCCATCGTGCCGGTTGGCCAGTTCGGCCAAATCCGGCAAGGGCGCCCTATCGCCGTCCATGGAATAGAGGCTCTCAACAACGATCCAGGGATGTCCCGTTCCGCCGGCCTTGCGCCATCGGCTGATGGCGTCATCGAACGCGTCCGCATTGTTGTGCGGCACGCAGACAAGTTCGGCTCGCCCCGCCGCCATGCCGGCATGCGCGCTCGCATGAACCAGCGCGTCATAGACGACAATGTCGCCGCGTTGCGGCAGGGTCGACAAAACGGCGAGATTGGCCGCATAGCCGCTCCCGAAATAGAGCATCCGCTCGGATTGGAAGAACGCGGCGGCTTCGGCTTCCAGGGCTTCATGCTCGGCATGATTGCCGCGCAGAAGGCGCGATCCACCCGCTCCGACCGGGACACCGCGTTCGAGCGCGGCGATCGCACCGGCGGTCAGACGCGGCGATCCGGCAAGAGCGAGATAATCGTTCGAGGTGAAATCGATGCCACCCGGTCCCGTCAGGACGCGCCACCGCCCTTTCTGTTGGAGCTGCCTCAGCTTCGTTTCGTAGCGGGCGAGCCGGTCAGGCATCATGCAGCCTCCGGCGCCACGGGCGTCAGGCCGAGGCGGCGCAGCAGGGCGGAATCCTGGTCGTCGCCCGGATTGGCGGCGGTCAGCAGTGTGTCACCGACGAAGATCGAATTGGCCCCGGCGAAGAAGCACAAGGCCTGCATCTCGACCGTCATGGCAGTCCGCCCTGCGCTCAAGCGGACATGAGAGCGTGGCATGAGGATGCGGGCGAGCGCGACGCTCCGGACGAATTCGATCGGGTCGACCGGCGCCGCATCGGCCAGCTTCGTCCCCGGCATCGGGATGAGCAGGTTGAGCGGCACACTCTCGGGCGGCACAGGCAGATTCGCCAGCGTCACCAGCATGTCGATGCGATCGTCCGCGGTCTCGCCCATGCCGAGGATGCCGCCGGAGCAGACCTTGATGCCGGCCTGGCGAACATGCCCCAGCGTTTCAAGGCGATCCTCGAAGCGGCGCGTGGTGACGATTTCCTGATAGAAGCGCTCGGAAGTATCGATGTTGTGGTTGTAGTAGTCGAGGCCTGCATCGGCGAGCCTCTCCGCTTGCGCAGGCGTCAGCATGCCGAGCGTCATGCAGGTTTCGAGGCCGAGCGCCTTCACGCCCTGCACCATGGCGACGACCATGTCCATGTCGCGCGGCTTAGGGCTGCGCCAGGCCGCTCCCATGCAATAGCGGGTGGCGCCGCCCTCCTTGGCCTTGCGCGCCTCGGCGATGACGCGCTCGACCTCCATGAGCTTCGACGCCTTGAGTCCGGTCGCGTGGTGCGCCGACTGATTGCAATAGCCGCAGTCTTCGGGGCATCCGCCGGTCTTGATGCTGAGCAACTTGCTGAGCTGCACGCGGTTGGGATCGAAGTTCGCGCGGTGCACCGTTTGGGCCCGGAACAGAAGATCGTTGAACGGCATCGCGTAGAGTTCGCGGGCGCCATCGAGCGTCCAAGGCCTGGTCTCTCCGACATGTGTCAGTCGCGGATTGGTCGATGGTGCTGGCATCAGGTCCTCTTTCAACAACCACAGCCCAGGCAATTGCGGCGCGGGGCAGTTCGCCAAATCATAGATAATCTACTATTGCGCATCGTGTTGGGTGCACTATACGCATGATCAACACTGATGCACCCGAATTTTTCATAGATTATCTATGAGGACAGCATGGCTGAGACGATTGCAGAGCGGATCGCGCGCGTTTTGGGCGAGAGGATCGTCTCCGGCGAGCTCGCTCCCGGAACTCCTCTGCGTCAGGATCGGATCGCCGAAGAATTCGATGCGAGTCACGTTCCCGCGCGCGAAGCCTTCCAGCTCCTTCGCGCTCAAGGCTTGGTCATCAGCGAACCGCGTCGAGGGATTCGGGTGGCCGCCCTGGATTCCAAATCGGTGCAGGAGATCGTTGAAATCCGCGCCGCCCTCGAGACGCTGGCGCTCACCTTCGCGGCGCCAAGGCTCAACGCGGCTTGCTTCGAAAGGATCGAGCGGGCCCTCGTCGCCGGGGATCAGGCTCAGACCATGACCGAATGGGAGCAAGCCAATCGAACATTCCACCGCGAGCTCGTCGCCCCTTGCGCGATGCCCAGGCTGCTGTCCATGCTGGATGACCTTCAGCTGGCCAATTCCCGCATCATTTTTTCCGCAACCCGTTCTGCTGGCTGGCGGCCGGGCTCAAGCCTCGCGCATTGGAAAATCTTTGACGCCTTGAAAAAGCGCGAGTTCGGAAAGGCAACGACACTCCTCCAAGCGCACATTCGCGGCCTAGAGCGCGCGACGGGAACTGGCGAGGCGGATCACTAGCGGATGCTGAAGGTCTGCACTCAGCTGGGGGATGTCACGCTAACTCTCGATCTGGGCTTCTGCCTTATAATCTGAGATATAAACCAAGCCCGCCGGTTCTGTCACATGAATGACGACCGAGATTCGCTCCTATCTTGCGGCTCCAATCCGGGTTTGCGACAGAACCTTGGTGGATTGCTCGGCCGGTTGCTAAGCCAGAATTCTGCGTTTTCCTTGGCAGCGCGCGAACTGCCCCAATGTGATCGTCACTCTGCGGCATGGATACGGCCACGAATGCTGAAGCCATGCCGGCAGACGAATGCCGCAAGGAAGGTGACGGCCATGAGCAGCACAATGGTCGGAGCGGGGGCGCTGTCGATGAAAAAGCTGAGATAGACACCGGCGAATGATGCCGCCACGGCGACCAGCGCCGATACGACCAGCATCGTTCCGAACCGCTTCGTCAGCAGAAACGCCACGGCGCCTGGCATGATCAGCAGGGCGATGGTCAGGATGATGCCGGTTGAGGCGAGGGCCCCCACAATCGTCAGAGAGAGCAGCGAAAGAAAGCCGTAGTGCAAAAGCCGCACCGGCAGGCCCATGGCCTGGGCCTGCTGCGGATCGAAGGCACCGTTGCAGTAACTCGAAAACGGCATAACGGACCCGGTTTAACGGGCCGCTCAGGCAGCAAGACCGAAGAGCTGATTGATGAGACGGACTTCGCCTGTCGCTCGACATCCCCGCTTGTTGTAATGACCGCGGCGGATCATGCGCATGGTTTCGAAGCCCATCAGGGTCACGGCGGCGGTTCTCATCGTCTGGAAGCCGCGCGTCGGCCGGATGACGCGCTTGAGCGCGCCATGATCGGCCTCGATGATGTTGTTGAGGTATTTCGAGGTGCGATGTTCGACGTCCTGCGACAGCAGCCCTTCGTCCTGCAAGCGTCGGATGGCCTTCGGATAGGATGCCAGTTTGTCGGTCGTGATGGAGGAGGGAGGATAGTTGCTCACTATCCTCAGAGCTTTGCGTAAGAAGCGATAAGCGGCTCCAGTATCACGCCGGCCGGACAGCATGGAGGCAATCAGACGACCGTGTTTGTCGACCGCTCGAAACAAGTATCGCCAGCGCCCCCCACGCGCACATAGGTCTCGTCCACCCGCCATGAGCCTGAGCGAGGTCCCTGGTTTGGTCGCACCCGCTTCTCAATCTCCGGGGCATAGCGTTGAACCCAGCGAAAGATCGTGCTTGGATTAACGCTGACACCGCGCTCGGACATCATTTCTGCCAGATCGCGATAGCTGATCCCGTACTTGCAGTACCAGCGCACGCACAGCAGGATGATCTCGACTGGGAAACGGCGGCGCTTGAACAAAGACAACAGGGCGGCTCCTCGATTGGCCGCTCTGGATTATACTGCCGAGGTTACCGCAACAGTGCCGTTTTAACTCTGGAAGGCTTCGATCCTCAATTACAGCCTGAGCTTCAGAAAATCGCCGAGTCGGTTGTGAAGCGCGCCAATATCGTCAGAATCAGCATTGATGCGGCTATGGCCGGCACAACGGCGGAGTAGTCTCAGATGGCCACTCCGATTGATCCGCCCACGCTTGTCCTGGGCGACGATGATCTCGTCGATTGGATGGAGCTGACCGCACTCTTCGACACCTTCGGTGTCGCGCGGGTTGACGCTCTGCTCGGCTCACTAATAACGCTGGAGGAAACAGCTGAAGACGACATCGGCGAACGTGACAAGCGGCGAGAGCAGCTTGTTGAACGCCTGGAGAACGAGATCAACCTTCGGCAGCGTAACCTAGGCGAAACCTATCCGTTTGATCTTTCCGCCTCTGGCGACGAGCTTCTTCTCGATGGCAATTGGCGCGATCCCAAGTACGCATTCTATCTAATATGCCTGATCACTACCCATGTGACGGGGTCGGCGATCCTTCGCACTCCGCCGGGCGGCGAACTGCTGACGCGACTAAGAAACCGTGTCTTCCAAATCGTCGCGACCCTGGGATTGGCTGGCTTAGCGACTGGCCCGGCCTTCAGTGTCGGCTGGCCCCGGCAAACCGGCGAGACAATTGTGGAGCTGCTCACCCGGGCGGCGGCGGCAGGGGGAGGGTTTAGTGTTAGAACCCCCCCTGGTCCCTACTTCGCCTCATGAGAAGGACGGCGGTGTCGATGTCATTGCTTGGACATCCGAGGGCATGCCGCCGCCGCCGGCCTTCTTTTTCGGGCAGACGGCGAGTGGAAAAAACTGGCCAGGCAAACCGGTGACTGATCATGCGCGTGTCTTCAGTACAGCCTATATGCTCGACCACATGACGGGAAATCGTCAGTACGTCACACTCATTCCCTACAGGGTGCTGAATGAGGCGTTTTGGAAGAGCCAATCCCTCATGCATAGGGCCATTCTTGACAGGCTGCGGCTGCCGCGTCGTGCTTTGCGAGGTTTGGAGCTGTCAATGGAAGGCGTACCAGTCGATGATGCCGACAATATTGACGTGCTCACCCAGTGGCTTGGTGACTATATAGATTGTGCACAAGCCGCTTGATTGTTAATAAGCACCTCGCGCTCTTTGCGCTTGTTCTGCAGGCTGTAAGTGACCGCAAGGTCCTCAACAGCCTGCGTGCTGTAAAGTGTTCGGATCAACGGATGATCGTCATAAGTCAGCACCCAGTGCGGCAGGGTTCCACCCTGAAGCATGTCGCTTAAAGCGATATGCTTGCCTTCGTCCATCGCATTCAGATAGAGGCGGCCGCCTGCTGTGATATAAGGCGGATCAATGAAAAAAAGTGTCTGGTTGATCGCTAAACGCCTGGTCGATCTGGCAAGAAATTTCAAAGCGTCTTCCTGAGTGAGCTGGATGCGGTCCCTCATTGTGCCTAACCAGCGTACGCGTTCGGCCAAGGCATCCCGATTGAAGCGGGCGTCGATCTTCCATTTGCCCCGCTGATCGTAGCCGCCAATCGGCCCAGCTCCGATCACTATACCCGAGCGGCTCGTCCGGTTGAGGAAAAACGTCGCGAAACCAAGCTCGAAGCTGGGCTCACTGGAACTTTCGATGATCTTGCGGGACGCATGCCATGTTTGGAGGTCGACAGGCGTTCTAAGAATTGCTTCGGAAAAGCGCTCGGGCTCGTCGAGGATAAACTTCCAAGCAGAGTAAACCTTAGGATCAGCATCATTGAGGTGGAGTTGGTCAACAGCGCCTAGCTTCAGAAGGATTACGGCCGCGCCAGCACCACCGCAGAACGGCTCGGCATAGTACCGAGGTCCTGCAGGAAGAGATTTCAGCCACTCAAGTAAATACTTATAAAGAAATGCCTTTCCGCCTGGATAACGGAAAGGTGAAATCGAACGAATGGTCGACATTTCCTCGGCCGTTGCGCTCACTTTGCCCGCCTCACCATGTCATTTAGAGGCTGACTGAAAAAGGTTGAGTGGCCTCAAGCCCCTGTGATTCCGTCGGATTTGCGAAGATTCGATGGAGGTCACGATGGTTTGGACCGAGGCCACTCGCCGGCAGTATCGGCGAGACGGGCTGCGTTATGCAAGCAACCTCACCGATGCCGAATGGGCGCTGATCGAACCCTTCATGCCCGCCGCCCGGCAGATCGGGCGTCCCCGCATCACCTGCCTGCGGGCCGTGGTTGAGGCCATCCTCTATCTCGCCTCGACCGGTTGCCAGTGGCGCCAGCTCCCCAAGGAGTTTCCGCCGTATTCGACCGTGCAGGGCTACTTCTATGCCTGGTCACGAGACGGCACCTTCGAGCGGATCAACCATGCTCTCGTGGCGGCCTCGCGCGAGAAGGACGGCCGTCAGGTGAGCCCCTCAGCCGGCGTGATTGACAGCCAGTCGGTCAAGACCACGGAAGCCGGAGGCCCGCGCGGCTTTGATGCCGGCAAGAAGATCAAGGGGCGCAAGCGCCACATCATCACCGACACGCAAGGCCATCTGGTTGGGCTGAGGGTCCATACCGCCGACATCCAGGACCGGGATGGTGCGGTGGAGGTGCTCACCTCCATCCGGGCGCTGCATCCCTGGCTGCGCCATGTCTTTGCCGATGGCGGCTATGCGGGCGACAAGTTGCGCGACGCGATCGCCACTCTCGGACGCTGGACCATCGAGATCATCAAACGCTCGGATGTGGCCAAAGGCTTTCAGGTGCTCAAGTGCCGGTGGGTTGTGGAGCGGACATTCGCTTGGCTTGGACGCTGCCGTCGTCTGGCCAAGGACTTTGAAGCCTCTATCGAGAGTGCCGTCGCCTGGACCTTTATCGCCCATATTCGGATGCTGACGAGGCGGCTCGCAAGACCCTGAAATCAAACCCGTCTTTCTGAGTCAGACTCACATGGGCTTGGATGAGTCAAGTCTGTTAAGTCAGCCGTTCATGGGGCAACCTCCGATTGATTGTTCCAGATCCAGGTTCTGAGCCGTTGCATGACGCGAGCCGTGCCCGGCTCGGTTCAAACTCACATTCGGTCGCTGCTCTCTTCTTGCAGCGGCACCACCTTCCCGCATACGACGGGCGCGGCTCAGGAGGGCGAGACCATTCTCTTAGACGGCCTTTCAAGCCAAGTCCGTTCTGCGGTTCGTCCCTCCTGGATCTGCCGGGACTGATCAGGCCCCGGAAGATGGGGTGGGTCAACGACAATCAGGTTGCGACAGCTCCCTCGATGACGACGCCGGCGGTCGTATATTTCCACAAGGCGATGAGCAATTTGCGGGCCAGTGCCACGATCATCGGCTTCTTCAGGCGGCCGCCATTGCGCGCGATCCGCTGATGGAACCAGCGGCTGAGCGCCGAGGCCGGCTGATGACGCAGCCAGAGCCAGGCCAGTTGGATCATGGTTGTGCGCAGCCGCGCGTTGCCGGCTTTCGATACGCCCTGTTCCCGATCAACCGATCCACTCTTCCACGGAGTTGGCGCCAAGCCCGCATAGGCGGCGACCTGCCGGCGGTTGCTAAAGCTGCGGAACATCCCCTCCGACCAGAGAAGAGCAGCAAACTCTGCTCCAATGCCCTTTAGGCCGAGCAACAGGGCTGCTGGCTGCGCGGCACTGACCTCTCTGATCCGAGCCAGGAGGGTATCGCGCTCGGCCTCCACGGCCTTGATCTGCTCCAGCAGCAATTCGAGCCGGTCGAGTTCACGCCCGATCTGGGTTTTAAGATGCCGCGGCAGCGGCCGGCCATCGCCCGTCGTGAGGCCCTCGAGCCGCTCGCGACGGTCACGCCGTAGGGGTTCGTAGTCGCCAATCCCCTGGGCGAATAGCAGTCCCTTGATCCGGTTGACATGCTGAACCCGCTCGGCAATGAGCGTCTTGCGTTCCCGGCCGATACGGCGCTGATCCTCCTCCTCCGGCGTGGGCGCTTTGACCATGGCACAGACGCGCGGTTCGCCGCGCTTGTAGGCCAGCAACGTCCGGACCAGGGCTTCGCCGTCGATCTTGTCGGTCTTGGCCCGTCGCTGCCTGCGTGAGGTGGCAATCGAGGCGGGATCAACGACGTGACTTTCGATCCCCTCATCCTGAAGCACGCGATGGATCCAGAACCCATCGAGACCCGCTTCCTGAACAGTGATGATCGGAAACATCTGACCGGTTCGCGCGCGCGCTTTCTCCTGCAACTGCGCAAACCGCATCAGCAGGCCGGCCACATCGCCGCCGCGCACGCTGTGCTTGGACATCTTCTCACCGGCCCCAGGGGACAAGGAGGTGATCAGCCAAAGGGACCGACTGAGCTCTAACGAGACGAAAATGGCGCCAAGATTAATCTGGATAGCAGTCGGCGTGGATCCGTGATCGACGGGCATGGACTCCCTCCAATGTGAGTGGTTCTGCAATCTCACTCTGCCAGAAAGCAGATCGCTATCCACGCCCATGGGATCTCTTAGAGCCTGTCCGAGTGAAATTTGAATCCGAGCAATGACTTGTGATTCACTGGTGGCGCCGATTTGCGGAGGCGCCCATGTGGACCCCAGAGAACCGAGGTCTCTACGCTCGCCCAGGTTTGCGCTACCCGAGCGACCTGACGGATGCCGAATGGGATCTGGTGCGACCGTTTCTGCACCGTCGCACGAAGTCCGGGCCAGCCCCGGAGCGCTTGCGCGAGATCCTCAATGCCGTTCTGTATGTCTTGAGCACAGGCTGCCAATGGCGGGCTTTGCCCAGAGACCTGCCGCCGCGCAGCACCGTGCACGGCTGGTTCGTGCGCTGGCATTGCGATGGCGTGCTCGACCGCCTGCACTTCGCGCTCTACCAGCAGGTCCGCGAACTTGAGGGACACCACGCCAGTCCCACCGCCGCGATCGTCGACAGCCAGAGCGTCAAGAGCGCCGAAAAAGGGGGAGGCATATCGATCCGATCGGCTATGACGCGGCCAAGAAAGTCAAGGGCAAGAAGCGTCACCTCATCGTCGACACGCTGGGCCTGATGCTTGGGCTGAATGTGACACCGGCCGACGTGCAGGACCGGGATGGCTTTCTGCCGCTTCTGAAGAGTGTGCGGCGCGTGTTCGTGTTCCTGGAGCGCCTGTTTGCCGATGGCGCCTACAGTGGCGCAGCAACAGCCGCGGCCGCGAAACGGACCGGCAAGGTGGTTCTGGAGATTGTCAAACGTTCGGATGCCGCCAAAGGCTTCGTGGTGGTTGCGAAGCGGTGGATTGTCGAGAGAACCTTTGGATGGCTCGGCCGCTGCCGTCGGCTGGTCAAGGATTTTGAGAACCTCACGCGCACGCAGCTGGCGTTCGTGCAACTCGCCATGATCCGGCTCATGACCCGCAGGATCGCAAGGCTTTGTCAAAGCTCATGAATCGCTCGGACCGACTCTTAGACGCCACTGCATAGTTGCGAAAGCGCCGATTGCCAATCTAACAAGATATCATTAAAGGCTGGCTAAAGTCGACGTCCGCATGCCATAACCAGCGAGTTATCCAGAATAATCTGGAATTGTCCTGGTGTTTTACTTCAAGAAAGTATGTCGAGGCTTGCCGCAACACCCAGCAGGTCGAAGCAGATTTGATTTCCTAATCCGAGCCTGTTTGAACCCGTTGCAAAGGACGCTATGCGGCCCTATGTTCTACGCCCGCTTTGCGAGTTTGGCGATTGTCGCTCGGCTGCACCTGGTAGCAGCCTGAATATTCGACCGTGATGCCCCGACCTTGAGCATCGAGATGATCCCGGCATTGCGGACAGTGTTCTCTGGGCGTCCCTTGTAGCGGCCTGCAACCTTGGCCTTTGCCTGCCCCTGGGCCTGACGGCGGCGGCGGTCCTCGTAGTCCTTGCGGGCCACGGCGGCCAGAACATCGAGCATCATACCATTGATGGCGTCGAACATGCGGGCGGTGAAGTCATCGGCCTTTGCGGTCGCCATCATCCAGTGTGAAGATCGTCAGGTCCCGATGCCGTCTGGTGGCGATCTCGCTCGTTGCGTTCTTCCGCAAACGGAAAGGCAACAGATATCCGGCATGAGGACTTCTCCACTGGGGGAGCTTGGATGTGCAAAGGCCTCCATTTCGACGCTCGTTGATCCAGCTGTTCGTACGCTGATAGATCGCCAGCCCTTATGGCTCTCCAGCGAGGTCAACGTATAGCGATCGCAGGTCACGCCATCCGACACCTTCTGTCGTGTTTGTCGGGTCTGCGACACAGGCTTGTTGAGCCCGTCACTTGTTGCGCCGCAGGCTAAGTAGCTGAAAAGCAATCGCAAAGTTCGTTCTTCGGCTCGATCGCCAAATTGGCACGAGTTTTGAAACTCCCTCGTCGCGGCGCGGCAGGAGCTGTCGACCGATATTCATGTCGTGGGTGACATCGCGATCGCTGAAACGAAGGAAGGAAGCAACATGGCAGGTCTGCGTCAGATCGCATTCTATGGGAAAGGAGGTATCGGCAAATCCACCACCTCCCAAAACACGCTCGCCGCCCTTGTCGACCTCGGGCAGAAGATCCTCATCGTCGGCTGCGACCCCAAAGCCGACTCCACCCGCCTGATCCTGAACGCGAAGGCGCAGGACACCGTCCTCCATCTCGTGGCGCAGGAAGGCTCGGTGGAAGACCTCGAACTCGAGGACGTACTCAAGGTTGGCTACCGAGGCATCAAGTGCGTGGAGTCCGGCGGCCCCGAGCCGGGCGTCGGCTGCGCCGGCCGCGGCGTCATCACCTCGATCAACTTCCTCGAGGAGAACGGCGCCTATGACGATGTCGACTATGTCTCCTATGACGTGCTCGGCGACGTGGTGTGCGGCGGCTTCGCGATGCCGATCCGCGAGAACAAGGCCCAGGAAATCTACATCGTCATGTCCGGCGAGATGATGGCGCTCTATGCCGCCAACAACATCGCCAAGGGCATCCTGAAATATGCCCATGCGGGCGGCGTGCGACTCGGCGGCCTGATCTGCAACGAGCGCCAGACCGACCGTGAGCTCGACCTCGCCGAGGCGCTGGCGGCCAAGCTCAATTCCAAGCTCATCCACTTCGTGCCGCGCGACAACATCGTCCAGCACGCCGAGCTCAGGAAGATGACAGTGATCCAGTACGCGCCGGACTCCAAGCAGGCCGGGGAATACCGCGCGCTGGCCGAGAAAATCCATGCCAATTCGGGCCAGGGCACCATTCCGACCCCGATCACCATGGAAGAGCTCGAGGACATGCTGCTCGACTTCGGCATCATGAAGACCGACGAGCAGATGCTTGCCGAGCTTCAGGCCAAGGAAGCGACGCGGGCGGCCGCCCGGTAACCGCCGCTGCCGACAGGAGGCGCCGACCTTGACCCGGCGTGCCTTTCCACGAACGGCGCCTCCTCGGCGAGGCGTCACCCGAACCTTGAAAGGGGCAGGGCCCATGAGCCTGGACCACGAGAATAACGGCGCTCTCCATGAGAAGCTTATCGAGGAAGTGCTGTCGCAATATCCAGATAAGGCGGCGAAGCGCCGCAAGAAGCACCTCAGTGTTGCCACGCGCAGGGATGAGATCGGCGAGGCGGGCAAGGTCCTGTCCGAATGCGACGTCAAATCGAACATCAAGTCCATTCCGGGCGTGATGACAATCCGCGGCTGCGCCTATGCCGGCTCCAAAGGTGTGGTGTGGGGTCCGGTCAAGGATATGGTCCACATCTCGCACGGACCAGTCGGTTGCGGTCAATATTCCTGGTCGCAGCGCCGCAACTACTACACCGGCATGACGGGCATCGACACGTTCGTGACGATGCAGTTCACCTCCGACTTCCAAGAGAAGGACATCGTTTTCGGGGGCGACAAGAAGCTGGAACAGGTCATCGACGAGGTCGAGGAACTGTTTCCGCTGAACAAGGGCATCACCGTGCAGTCCGAATGCCCGATCGGCCTGATTGGCGACGATATCGAGGCGGTGTCGCGCAAGAAGGCCAAGGAGCACGCCAAGACGATTGTGCCGGTGCGCTGCGAGGGCTTCCGCGGCGTCTCGCAATCGCTCGGCCACCACATCGCCAACGACGCGATCCGCGATTGGGTCTTCGACAAGAAGGAAGTCGAGTTCGAGCCCAGCGCATACGACGTCAACGTCATCGGCGACTACAATATCGGCGGCGACGCCTGGGCCTCGCGCATCCTGCTCGAGGAGGTGGGGCTGCGCGTGGTCGGCAACTGGTCGGGGGACGCCACGCTCGCTGAGATCGAGCGCGCGCCGAAGGCTAAGCTCAACCTCATCCACTGCTACCGGTCGATGAACTACATCTGCCGGCACATGGAGGAAAAGTACGGCATCGCCTGGATGGAATACAATTTCTTTGGCCCCTCCCAGATCGAAGCCTCTCTGCGCAAGATTGCCAAGCATTTCGGGCCGGAAATCGAGGACAAGACCGAGGCGGTCATCGCCAAGTACCGGCCCTTGGTCGATGCGGTCATCGCCAAGTACCGGCCGCGCCTCGAGGGCAAGACGGTGATGCTCTATGTCGGCGGCCTGCGTCCCCGTCACGTCATCACGGCCTACGAGAATCTCGGCATGGAGATCGTCGGCACCGGCTACGAGTTCGGCCACAACGACGACTATCAGCGCACTGGCCATTACGTGAAGAAGGGTACGCTGATCTATGACGACGTGACCGGTTACGAGTTGGAGAAGTTCATTGAGGGGATCCGCCCTGATCTCGTTGGCTCCGGCATCAAGGAGAAGTACCCGGTACAGAAGATGGGCATCCCGTTCCGTCAGATGCACTCCTGGGATTATTCCGGCCCGTATCACGGCTATGACGGGTTTGCCATCTTCGCCCGCGACATGGATCTGGCCATCAACAACCCGGTCTGGGACCTCTACGACGCCCCCTGGAAGAAAAAGGCCGTGCCGCTGGCGGCGATGGCCGCCGAATGAGACCTGGCCTCCCACGGGCAGGGAGGCCGATAAACGCCCGCAGGCTTTGATCCGCGGGAGACCTGAAACGTCTCGACATCCCTGTGCCGCCGTATGGCGCGGCCAGATGGAAGAGGTGACCACCATGCCGCAGTCGGCCGAAAAAGTTCTCGATCATGCTCCCCTGTTTCGCGAGCCGGAATACAGGCAGATGCTCGCCGCGAAGAAGCTGAATTTCGAATGTCCGCACCCGGATCAGGGCGTTGCTGATCAACGCGAGTTCACCAAGACCTGGGAATACCGCGAAAAAAACCTCGCTCGCGAAGCGCTTGTCGTGAACCCGGCCAAGGCCTGCCAGCCGCTCGGCGCGGTGTTCGCGGCAGCCGGTTTTGAGCGGACGATGTCCTTCGTCCATGGCAGCCAGGGCTGCGTGGCCTATTACCGCTCGCACCTGTCGCGCCATTTCAAGGAACCTGCGTCCGCCGTTTCCTCCTCGATGACCGAGGACGCGGCGGTGTTTGGCGGTCTGAAGAACATGGTTGACGGGCTCGCCAACACCTACACGCTCTACGACCCAAAGATGATCGCCGTCTCGACCACCTGTATGGCGGAGGTCATTGGCGACGACCTGCACGGCTTCATTGAGAACGCCAAGAACGAAGGCTCAGTCCCGCGTGACTTCGACGTGCCTTTCGCCCACACGCCGGCGTTCGTCGGCAGCCATATCGATGGCTATGACGGCATGGTGGAGGGCGTGCTGGAGCATTTTTGGGATGGCAAGGAGCGCACGGAAGCCGCTGGCACCATCAACATCATTCCGGGTTTCGACGGCTTCTGCGTCGGCAACAACCGGGAAGTGAGGCGCCTGCTCAACCTGATGGGCGTGTCCTACACCTTCATCCAGGACGCCTCTGACCAGTTCGACACGCCGTCGGACGGCGAGTTCCGCATGTATGACGGCGGCACCAAGATCGAGGACGTGAAGGCGGCGCTTAACGCCGAGGCGACACTGTCGCTACAGCATTACAACACCCGCGATACGCTGAACTATTGCGCGGAAGTCGGGCAGGCGACGGCCTCGTTCCATTACCCGCTCGGCGTCCAGGCGACCGACGAGTTCCTGATGAAGGTGTCGGCGATTTCCGGCAAGGAAATCCCCGAGGCCATCCGCCTGGAACGCGGCCGATTGATCGACGCCATGGCAGACAGCCAGTCCTGGCTGCACGGCAAGAAATACGCGATCTACGGCGATCCTGACTTCGTCTACGCCATAACCCGGTACATCATGGAGACCGGCGGCGAGCCGATCCACTGCCTCGCCACCAACGGTACGGCGGCCTGGGAAGCCGAGATGAAGGAACTGCTTGCATCCTCGCCCTTCGGCGAGGATGCCCAGGTCTGGGCGGGCAAAGACCTCTGGGCGATGCGCTCGCTGCTCTTCACCGAGCCGGTGGACCTGCTAATTGGCAACTCCTATGGCAAGTATCTGGAGCGCGACACCGGTACGCCGCTGATTCGGCTGACGTTTCCGATCTTCGACCGGCACCATCACCATCGCTTCCCGCTCATGGGCTACCAAGGCGGGCTGCGCGTCTTAACGACGATTCTCGACAAGATCTTCGACAAGCTCGATCGCGAGACGATTGAGCCGGGCGTGACGGACTATTCGTATGATCTCACCCGCTAAGAGCAGCGGCCGGCCTTCGTCGAGGCCGGCCGTCTTCCGATGACCTTTGGAGACCGGCGCCATGTCCTCGCTCAGTGCCAAAATCCAGGATGTCTTCAACGAGCCCGCCTGCGAGAAGAACCACGGCAAGGATGCCAAGGCGCGCAAAAAGGGCTGTTCGAAGCCGCTGACCCCCGGGGCGGCAGCCGGCGGCTGCGCCTTCGACGGCGCCAAGATTGTGCTGCAGCCGATCACCGACATCGCGCATCTGATCCATGCGCCGCTCGCCTGCGAGGGCAATTCCTGGGACAACCGCGGCGCGGCTTCGTCCGGGCCAACGCTGTGGCGCACAAGCTTCACGACCGACCTCAGCGAACTCGACCTGGTCATGGGGCAGAGCGAGCGGAAGCTCTTCAGAGCGATCCGCGAGATCAAGGAAGCGTATGCGCCGCCGGCGATCTTCGTCTATTCGACCTGCGTGACGGCGCTGATCGGCGACGACATCGAGGCCGTCTGCAAGCGCGCCGCGGAAAAGTTCGGCTTGCCGGTGGTGCCGATCAATGCGCCAGGCTTCGTCGGCTCCAAGAATCTTGGCAACAAGCTTGCCGGCGAGGCGTTGCTCGATCATGTCATCGGCACGGTGGAGCCCGACGATGCCGGCCCTTATGACATCAATATCCTTGGCGAATTCAACCTCTCCGGCGAGTTCTGGCTGGTGAAGCCGCTTTTGGACAAGCTCGGCATCCGGGTGCGTGCCTGCATTCCGGGCGACGCACGCTACCTCGACATTGCCTCCGCGCACTGCGCCCGGGCGGCGATGATGGTGTGCTCGACCGCGCTCATCAATCTCGCCCGCAAGATGGAGGAGCGCTGGGACATCCCGTTCTTCGAGGGTTCCTTCTACGGCATCACCGACACCTCGGAAGCACTTCGGCAGATCGCTGACCTGCTCGTGAGGAAGGGTGCCGATCCGGAGATCATCGACCGCACCGAGGCGCTGATTGCAGAAGAGGAGGCAATTGCGTGGAAGAAGCTTGAGGCTTACCGGCCGAGGCTCGAAGGCAAGCGCGTGCTGCTCAACACCGGCGGTGTGAAGTCCTGGTCGGTCGTCCATGCGCTGATGGAAATCGGCATTGAGATCGTCGGCACCTCGGTCAAGAAATCGACGGTGGAAGACAAGGAGCGCATCAAACAGATCCTCAAGGACGAGAACCACATGTTCGAGTCGATGGCGCCGCGCGAGCTTTACGCCATGCTCTCAGAGCACAAGGCCGACATCATGCTGTCGGGCGGGCGCACGCAATTCATCGCGCTGAAGGCCAAGATCCCCTGGCTCGATATCAACCAGGAGCGTCACCATCCCTATGCCGGCTATGACGGCATGGTGGAACTCGTACGCCAGATCGACCTCGCCATTCACAACCCGATCTGGTGTCAGGTGCGGGAGCCGGCACCGTGGGATTGCCTGCCTGCCGTGGAGGAGGAGATGCTGGGAGAAGAGGGAGCAAGAGCTACCGTCGACGCCTTCAAAAAACTCGCCGGCACGACGGCCGGCGACTTCGGCGAGTGTTGAGGTAAGCCAATGGTCCGCATCCTTCCCCAGACCAAATCGGCGGCGGTCAACCCGCTGAAGTCGTCGCAGCCACTGGGCGCGGCCTTCGCCTTTCTTGGCGTCGAGGGTGCGATGCCGCTGTTTCACGGCAGCCAAGGCTGCACCAGCTTCGCGCTGGTGCTCTTCGTGCGGCACTTCAAGGAGACGATCCCGCTGCAGACAACGGCGATGGATGAGGTCGCGACGATCCTCGGTGGGGCGGACCATTTGGAGGAGGCGATCCTCAACCTCAAGACCCGCACCAATCCGAAGCTGATCGGGGTCTGCACGACAGCGCTGGTGGAAACCCGTGGTGAAGACTTCGCAAGCGACATCGCCAATATCAGAGCGAAACGTGGCGAAGAACTCGCCGGCACGAAGGTCGTGCTGGCCAACACACCGGATTTCCACGGCGCGATCGGGGACGGCTGGGCCACGGCCGTCACCGCGATGATCGAGGCCATCACGCGGTCAGGCAAACAGGTACGAGACGCAAAGAAGATCGCCATCCTGCCCGGCTGGAACCTGACCGTGGCCGATATCGAGCATCTGCGCGAGACGGTGGAGAGTTTTGGACTGCAGGCGGTGATTTTCCCGGATGTTTCCGGCGCACTCGACGGCACGGTTCCTGATCGCTGGATTCCGACCACATATGGCGGGACGACCATCGACGAGATCCGCGAGCTTGGCACGGTGGCGCACTGCATCGCCATCGGCGAGCATATGCGCCGCCCGGCTGAGGTGCTGCACCGGCTGACCGGCGTGCCTTACGTGCTGTTCCAGTCGCTGACCGGATTGAAAGGCGTCGACCGGTTCGCCTCGCTGCTGTCCGCGATTTCGGGCGCTGCGGTGCCGACCAAGCTCCGCCGTCGCCGGGCGCAACTGCAGGATGCGTTGCTCGACGGACATTTCCATTTCGGCGGCAAGAGAATTGCGATCGCCGCCGAACCAGACCAGCTCTACCAGCTTGCGACCTTCTTCATCGGCATGGGCTCCGACATCGCGGCCGCAGTCACCACGACCGATACGTCGAAAATTCTCGAGCAAGTGCCGACAGAATCGGTCCAGGTTGGCGATCTCGGCGATCTGGAAGGTCTTGCCGCCGGCGCTGATCTTCTCGTCACCCATTCACACGGACGCCAAGCGGCGGAGCGCCTCGGCATTCCCCTCATGCGCATTGGCTTCCCGATCTTTGACCGGCTCGGCAGTCAGCACAAGCTCACAATCCTCTATCAGGGGACGCGCGACCTGATCTTCGAGGTCGCCAACATCTTCCAGGCCAACCAGCGCGCGCCGACGCCTGAGACTCTTGATCCATTCCGCAACCGAGACATGCCAGATGGCCTCCGTTCGTCGCTTCTCGCTCGTCGCTGACGTGGCTCACGCACCGATGCCGGAACGACAAGCCGGCGCATTGCGCGTGGCGATCGCCACACAAGACATAAAAGGCTGCAACGCCCATTTCGGGTCGGCCAAGCGCTTTGCCGTCTACGACGTGACGCCCGACGCGTGGAATTTCGTGGAAGCCGTAGCCTTCGATGACGTTTCCGACGAGAGTGGGAAGCATCGGACCGAGGGCGACGACCGCATCACCCGGAAGGTGGAGGCGCTGAAGGGCTGCCATCTTTTGTTTTGCCTGGCTATCGGCGGGCCTTCGGCAGCCAGGCTTGTTTCGGCAAAAGTCCAACCGGTCAAAGTGCCTCAGCCTCAATCCATCGAAGACGTCCTGTCGCGCACCAAGACAATGCTCAGGACGGCTCCTCCGCCCTGGCTGCGCAAGGTGCTGGCGGAAGCAGGCGTCCCCGAAAAGAAACCGTCCTTCGAGGACTGAAATGAGGAGAACGCGAGATGTCTGATGCCGCAGTTAGCCCTGCTGTCAACGAGGACGAAACGGCCCTTGCCACCCCTTTTGTCAAATGCCTCGTGCGGCTCATCCGCGCTCAGGGTTCCTATGGGTCATGGGAAGGCCAATCGGATGCCGAGCTGCTGGCCGACTTCATCGTCACCAAGGAGCAGCGCCGTGCGATCCCAATCATTGGCGATCCCGATCCGGACGTGTTGTGGCGGCTCGACCTTTTTTACACCGCCGTCGGGCTTGCGATCGAGGAGCGCTCCAGCCTGATGGCATCGCCGATGATGGAGATGAGCCATGAGGGCTTCGGGTGCGTGCTTCTCACGACCGGGCGGTTGGTCGTTCTGTCGAAGACCCTACGTGACGTCCACCGGTTCGGCTTCGAGACGCTTTGGAAACTCGCTGCGGCCGGTACGAAACTGGTCGACGATGCGATCACCGTCATCGAAGCCTATCCCGACGTGGCGCGGGCGTGATGAAACCGGTTTTCGAGGAAGGGGATCATGCCGGACGTTGAAGAGCTGCAGAAGAAGGTCCGCAAGCTGCAGTCGCGCGCGGGAACTGCGAAGATGGAACTACACGATTTTGCCGAGGACCTCCCGGTCAGCTGGACCGAGATCAAGGCGGTCGCCGAGAAAACGTTCAACGCTTTTTCCGAGTTGGACGCTGCCAAGAGGGAGCTCGCTGCGCTGGAGAGTTCACGATGACGGGCCCTTTCGTCACCCGCGACGGCTCCCAGTGGATGCCGGACTATCTGACCGCGATCGATGGCATGACCTGCATCGGTTGCGGCCGCTGCTTCAAGGTCTGCTCGCGCGAGGTCATGCACCTTTACGGCATCGATGGCACGGGTGAAGTCCTCGGCGTCTGCGACGGCGAGGACGACGACTTCGATGGCCTGCTCAATCGTATGATCATGGTCGTCGACCATCCCGGCCGCTGCATTGGCTGCGGAGCCTGCGCCCGTGTCTGCCCGAAGAACTGCCAGACCCATGCTGCGGCCGACACGGTGCCTGCATGATCTGACGCACAAACCCGCGAGAACGGCCTTGCCCTTCAGGATCTTTGATCGCGTCCTGCGGCTGGCCCTGTGCACCAACGCTCTAACTGTCTATCTCGACTCGCATGCCATTCGCACAGTAATCATCGCAACGTTGGCTTGTGCGCTGCTTCTTCAGGTAGGCTATTTCGGAAGCGTGCTCCTTCTGTTCCGGCTGCTTTGTCTGCAAAGGAGGGTTTGGAAATCATGACGGGGCTCTTCTGGGACATCGGAGAGCGCAGCTGACCTCACATCAAACACGCCTCTTACCATGACTTGCGGATTGCCAATTTCAGTTCAATCGCCAACCGCTGGGGAGAACATGCTGGAAAAGTTCAAACGCCACCCGCTCACCTTTGGACCCACGCCCATCGAGAAGCTCGACCGCCTCGGCCAGCATCTCGGGGAAAGGTGGAAATCTACGCCAAACGCGAGGATTGCAACTCCGGTCTCGCGTTCGGCGGCAACAAGCTCCGCAAGCTCGAATACATCATCCCCGACGCGATCGCGTCAAAGGCTGATACGCTTGTCTCCATGGGCGGCGTGCAGTCCAACCACACGCGGATGATCGCCGCGGTTGCCGCCAAGATCGGTATGAAATGCCTCCTGGTCCAGGAGAGCTGGGTACCGCATGAGGATGCCGTCTACGACCGAGTCGGCAACATTCTCTTGAGCCGCATCATGGGAGCAGAGGTACGCCTAGTCGAGGAGGGCTTCGATATCGGCATCCGCCGCAGTTGGAAGCAGGCGTTCGACGACGTCAAGTCAAGGGGCGGCAGACCCTATGCGATCCCAGCCGGGGCCTCCATTCACAAATACGGTGGTCTCGGCTACGTCGGGTTCGCGGAGGAGGTGCGCGCCCAGGAGAAGCAGCTTGGATTGGCCTTCGACTATATCGTGGTTTGCACGGTCACAGGCTCGACGCACGCCGGCATGGTCGTCGGATTCGCCAAGGATCAGCGACAGCGCAAAGTGCTCGGGATTGATGCCTCCGCAACCCCTGCCCAAACCAAGGCACAGGTGCTCAACATTGCGCAACATACTGCCTCCAGGAGCCAGACCGATGCCCCTGATATCGACGGACCCGCTTCTCGATCTCCGGAGCATAGTGGTGAACCCAACGCATGATCGTGGATGGGTCGACTTCAACGCCACGCTCCTGCATCATCTCAGCCAAGTCACGGTAGCTGATGCCATACTTGCAGTACCAGCGCACGCACAACAGGATGATCTCCGCCGGAAAGCGACGGCGTTTGAACAAAGACAACGGAGTGGCTCCTTAATCAGCCGCTCCTCGTTACACGGACGAGGTTATTGATCCGGTCCTCATTGTCTTGAGCATGCGGCGTAGCGGACGGGTTTGTGGCTGAAATAGCTTCGGACGCGCCGGGGCGATTTCGAGAGGCGACGCATATGGCTGACCGTTGCCCGCTTGAGCTGCTGTTTGCTGCGCGCGGGCGCCTGGCGGGTGACAACCTGCTTCAGGTCGGCGTTCAGGCACTCCTCCGGGTTCAGCTCCGGGCTGTAAGCCGGCAGGTAGAAGACCTCGATCTTCGCCCGATGCGCGGTAAGCCAGTCGCGGACCCGGGCGGCGCGATGCACCCGCAGCCGGTCCAGGATCAGGAACACCTTGCGCTTTGCCTCGCGGATCAGGCGTTGCAGGAAACGGATCAAGATTGCGGCATTCACCGCCGCGTCGACAATCATCCAGCGCAAGGCGCCGCGATTGCTCACCGCCGCGATCAGGCTCAGCCCGGCGCGCCGATGGCAGACCCGGATCACCGGCGTCCGGCCCCGGGGCGCATAGCCGCGGCCGCGCACGTCGTCGGCGCGCAGACCGGTTTCGTCACCCCAGAAGATGGTGCCCCGCGCCTGCCGGGCCGCCGCGACGATGGCCGGGTACTCCCGCCGCAGCCAGTGCCGCACCGCGGCCGGGTTCTGCTCGTACGCCCGCCGGAGCGGCTTCTGCGCGGTGAAGCCCCAGCGCGCCAGATACTTGCCCACGGTTCGCACGGCCAGCGCAATCCCACAGCGCTGCCAGATCACCGCACGCACCGCCGCCCGGCTCCACAGGGCGAACGGCAGGTCCAGTTCGTCCGGGGTGTGCCGGCAGATCAGGCGCTGAATCTCGGCCTCCTGGGCGGCATCCAGCAGCCGTTGCTCATCCGGCTTGCGCCCGCGTGGCTTGCTCACCAGCCCCTGCGCGCCCTCGGCCGCAAACCGCTGGCAGATGTCGAAGACCCCGGTTGGCGACAGCCCAACCTGGGCCGCGATCGCCCGGTAGGTCAGCCCGCGCTCCCGGAGCCCAATGACTTGCCGCCGGCGCTCCTCTTGAGCCGCCGCCGGCAGCTTGCGCATGTCCACGTGCTTCATGCTGATGAAGCTGGAGCCAACCAAGACCCTTTCAAGACAATGAGGACCGGCTCAATAATGCAACGGAGCCAAAGCGTTTCGCCTGTCGAAAGCCGACCAGCCGCGCGACTGCGCCCATCCGCCCCGAACGCCACGTCGCCCAGTCGATCGCCACCATCCGGGCTGAACTCATCTGCGCTCTCGTGCGAACGCTCCCACGATGTCCCTGTTGCCGCACAAAGTTTATGACACAGTAGTACTAGGGGCTTGGCAGGCAACAACCTGCCCAAATGGGCAACTGGTGCGTTGTTGGAACAAGGACCATCCGTTCTGAACGGAGCTGCCGATGTCGCTACCCTCCCTTCACCCATGTGGATGCCCCAAGTGTCACTCGCGCAAGCCCCATCCGGACCGCATGCTTCATCGGCAGATCAACCTGCTTGCCAGCCGGCTCGACGAACAGCAGCGCCGGTGGTTTATCGCGTTTGAGGCGATGCGGATCGGCTGGGGCGGCACTCAGCGGCTTGCCCAGATCACGGGCTTGAGCCCCCATACCATCCGGCGCGGCCGTCGCGAACTCGAGGCCGGGCTTGTTGACCGCCCCACCGAGCGCGTGCGGGTCGCCGGTGGTGGCCGTCCCACCCGAGAGGTCCAGGATCCTGAACTCCCACAGACCTTGGAGGAGTTGCTCGAAGGCGAGACAGCGGGTGACCCGATGGGTCGGCACGCCAAAGCCAAGCGGAGTTCTCTGCATCATCTGAGCCATGAGCTTGCCGTCGCAGGACACCCGGCCAGCCGCCCCACGGTGGCGCGCCTGCTGCGCCAATTGGGCTACTCGCCCAAAGCCAATGCACGGCGTACCGAGGCGCACAGCACGCCGCCTGAGCGCGATGCGCAATTCCAGCACATCGCCGAACAGCGCGCGCAGTTTGCAGCCACAGGTGAGCCGATCATCAGCGTGGATTCGAAAAAAAAAGGAATTGGTCGGTGACTTCAAGAACCCGGGCCAGACGTGGTGCCGGAGAGCCGAGCCGGTCTTGGTGCACGACTGGCCGCAGGATGCAGTCGGTCAGGCCATTCCTTACGGCATCTACGAGATCACAACCAACAGCGGCTATGTGTGCATCGGCGATTGCTTTGACACCCCGCGCTTTGCCGTTGAGGCGATCAGTGACTGGTGGGAGAGCGAAGGACAGAAGCGCTTTCCAGAAGCCGGGCGTCTCCTCGTCCTGGCCGATGCGGGCGGCTCGAACAGTTGCCGCTCCCGAGTTTGGAAAGCCCAGTTGCAAGAACAGCTCTGCGATGCCTGCGGGCTCGAGGTCACGGTGTGTCACTATCCCACCGGCTGCTCGAAGTGGAACCCAATTGAGCACCGGCTCTTCAGCTTCATCAGCTTGAACTGGGCTGGCGTGCCGCTGCGGACCTTTGCGACGATGGTCCGCTACATTGCCGGAACCGTCACGGCAGCCGGGCTGCGGGTGAATGCTCGCCTCAAGCGTGGTGGCAATGAGACCGGGGAGCGGGTCTCCGACGAGGTCATGCGTCGCCTCCACCTGAGGCCGCATGCCGTCTGTCCCGCATGGAATTACACGCTCTCGCCGCGAACTTGATAACCTGAATTGGCAAATAGTTGGCTGCCAAGCCCCTAGAGATCTCAGTCTACCAATCCGCTGCCCCACGAAACCTTATGCGCCCCAGGTTAATGCAACATGGGATTATTCCGGGCCTGGTGCCCTTCGACGGCAAAGTAGGATCTGATGTAATTAGGCCCAAACTGGAAGCCAACGGAGAGTATCCTCATGAAGCAGTATGTCGGGTTGGATGTATCGCTGGAGCAGACAGCCGTCTGCATTGTCGATGAGCATGGGAAGGCACTCTGGCGTGGCAAGTGCGCCTCGACGCCCGAGGCCATTGCTGCAGTCGTTAAAGCGAGAGCGCCGCATGTCGAGCGCATTGGCCTGGAGAGCGGCCCACTGTCGACCTGGCACTGGCATGAGTTGAAGAAGCGCGGCTTGCCTGTGATTTGCCTGGATGCGCGCCATGCGAAGGCGGCGCTGTCGCTGCAGGTGAACAAGACCGACCCGAATGATGCGCTGGGGTTGGCGCAGATCGTGCGCGCGGGCTGGTACCGGGAGGTCACCGTCAAGAGCCTGGACAGCCAGGTGATCCGCAGCTTCCTCAGCTCACGCGCTCGCTTGGTGGAGGTGCGCGTGGACCTGATCAACCAGATCCGAGGCATGCTCAAGCCCTTTGGTCTGGTCGCTGGCAAGGGAGGCCGTCAGCCCTTCATCGACCGTGTGCGCGAACTGGTGGCCGATGGGCCACTGAAGGATGCGGTTGAGGCACTCCTGAGCGCCTTGCAGGAGGTCAGCCGGCAAATCGGCATCCTCTCCCGTCGCCTCATGGGGCTGGCGCGCCAGGATCAGGCGGCTCGCCGCCTGATGACGGCTCCCGGTGTCGGCTCTCTGGTCGCGTTGGCCTATATCAGTGTCATCGACACACCAGACCGGTTCTCGAGCTCGTCCAGCGTAGGGGCTTACCTTGGCCTGACCCCACGACGGTACCAGTCGGGCGAGATCGACCGAAGCGGTCGGATCTCCAAGTGCGGCGATCCGTTGCTGCGCTCGTATCTGTTTGAAGCGGCCGGGATCGTGCTGAACCGGGTCTCGCGCTGGTCTGCGCTGAAAGCCTGGGGCACCCGGCTCGCCAAGAAGGTGGGCGGCAAGAAGGCGACCGTTGCGGTCGCGCGTAAACTGGCGGTGACGTGTTAGACAATGGTGCAAAGTTTGCGATCAGCTTTGTCCATACAGTCGCCCGCGAGGCTCTCCGGCGTCACACGACCGGTCTTGCGCTAAACCCTTCAACGGCTCTGGACAAACCAGACCGATGAAGGACGAGGACCGCCATGGCCAAGCTTTGCAAGCGGTGTCGCCCCTTGCGCCTTGAGGTCGGCTTCGAGGTCAGACGGGGCAGTCGGGACGCCTTGGGACGCGCCTACGAGCGCCTCCTGCCCCTGCGCAGCTGTTCGCTGCCATCACGGGCACAGGCTGCCATTTCCGAGGGAGCATGCGATGAGAACTCCGCATCTGAGAGCCATTTCGGCGCCGCAGACCCTGCAGGTCGCCCTCTACGCTCGGGTCTCCTCCGACCAGCAGGCTGAGCATCACACCATCGACAGCCAACTGGCGGAGTTGATCGCACGTGCGCAACAGGAGGGTCATTGTATCCGGGATGATCTGCGGTTCATCGACAACGGCCACAGCGGTGCCAGCCTGATCCGCCCAGCCTTGGAGCGGTTGCGCGATCTCGTGGCGCTGTCGGCGATTGATCTCGTCTACGTCCATGCTCCGGATCGTCTCGCCCGCAGCTACGCGCATCAGGTTCTGCTGCTCGAAGAATTCGCCCACGCCGGCACGCAGGTGATCTTCCTCAATCATCCGATCGGGACCACGCCCGAGGACAGCCTGCTGCTGCAGCTACAGGGCATGTTCGCCGAGTACGAGAGGGCGAAAGTGCTGGAGCGCAGTCGGCGCGGCAAGCGCCATCGCGCCCACACTGGTGCCGTCAGTGTTCTGTCTCGTGCGCCCTTCGGCTACCGCTATATCACGCGTGAGGCTGGCGGAGGAGACGCCCGCTACGAGATCGATGAGGAGGCCGCCCGGATCGTGCGCCAGATCTTCACCTGGGTCGGGCACGAGCGCTTGACGCTGGCTGGGGTCTGCCGGCGTCTGCAGGACAGCGAACTTCCAAGCCCGACGGGGCGGCGACACTGGAGCCGGGCGATGATCCATAGCATGCTGCTCAATCCTGCCTACGCGGGACAGGCGCTTTATGGTCGCCGCCAGAGCGTGCCATGGCGGCCGCCGCTTCATCCGCCGCGCGGCCACGATGGCCTGCCGTGACGGCCCTGGCGGCAAGTGCTCGCCCCGCCTGAGCGGCACATCGGCATCGTGGTGCCAGCGATTGTCGGCGAAGACCTCTTCGCGAGCGTCGCCGAGCAACTGGAGGAGAACCGCAGACGCAGTCGCGAGCGGCTTGCGGGCGTCCAGTATCTGCTGCGCGGCCTGCTGGTCTGCCAGAAGTGCGGCTATGGGTTCACCGGCCATCACCATCGCGGGCAGTGGCGTTACTATCGCTGTTGCGGCACCGACCGCAGCCGCTTCCACGGTGCGTTCCGGTGCGATGCCCGGCTGGTCGCCACGGAGTTGCTCGATGAGGCGGTGTGGACCGAAGTCTGCCGGCTGCTCGACGATCCGGCACAGGTTATCGCCGAGTATCAGCAGCGCCTAGACGCGGTGCAGGCCACGCCGCATCGGCTCGAGCTCGAGGCCCTCAACCGTCAATTGGCCAAGGCACACCGCGCAACCGAGCGACTGATTGACAGCTACACCGAGGGACTGATCGAGAAGTCCGAATTCGAGCCGCGCCTGACCGCGTTGCGGCGCCGGACAGCCCGGCTGGAAGCCGAAGCCAAGGCTCACCAGGAAGCGGATGACCAAGTCCGCTCGCTGCATCTCATCATTGGTAAGCTGGACCTATTTGCCGCGATGGTGCGCGAGCGGCTCGGGGCTGCGGATTGGGCGACGAAGCGCGACATCATCTGTACTCTCGTCAAGCGGATCGAGGTTGCCGATGATGTTGTTCGGGTGATCTTCCGGGTTGATCCCGGAACCTCAGGTTCACTTGGGACAGGCCAAACTTTGCACCATTGTCCAACACGTCGTGATCCTGCACCGGATGTGGCGTGACAACACGGACTTCCGGTGGGCGCGCCAGGACGGGCAGGCCGCATAAGGTAGCCGCCTCAAGAGATCCGCCAGATCTGGCGGTACGATGTCCCTTGTCGGGACGAGGCAGCAGCCATCGCGTGGGCACCGTTGCGGCCTGAAACCTGAACCTCAGGGAGCAGATTGACCGCGTATGCAACATGGCGAGGCTGAGGCTTCCGACCCCATCATGCGGCGGTGTCTGCCGACCGCGGAGAGAACCATGACCCGACAGGTGATATCAGCCAAACTGACGGAAAGGGCCATTCAAAGGGCTTGACCAGAATCCCCGGAATAAGAGAACGATGCCGGCCGGGCGGCCTTTCTCCTCTACGGTTTTCCGGTCGGCGTATCCGCCTGTCTGCTACCGGGTTTCGAAACGCCAGGTGAGATTGCTATTCAAGGCATGCTCCTGTGCATGCGTGCCGATCTGTCCCTGGTAGGCTACGCCAAAGGTAATGTCCTTCGCTGCCTGCCAATCGAGGCGGGCCTCTGCCACGAGCGCATTCCGGTCCACGGGAATGCCGGAGACAGCGAAGGTGATGGCCCCACCATGCAGCCCAAGAAGCACTGTCGGGTCCACATCGCCGTAGGCGTGGCGCCAGCCCAGCATGCCCCGCAGCGTCAGGGGAAAGCTCTTGCTCAGAGTGGCCTCGGCACGCAGGCCGAGAGTGGTCGTGGCGAGATCATGATCGCGTGAGAAGCCCGTCAGAGTCCCGATGCCGCCGTTCTCTGCAAAGGCGCCCGTATGCACACGCAGGACCGACGCACCGATGAACGGCTCGAGTTCGGCCGCTCCCAATCCAACGCGATATCCGACCTCGCCGAACGCCTGCATGGTCGCGCCGTCGTAGGACGAGGTCGCCTGATCCTGGAACCCGACGAACGTGATGCGGCGGGACATATCGATGTCATGTGCCGCATAGGACGCGCCGAGACGGCCGTTGATTGCTCCCCCAACGGGCTGAGCCGTAGAGGGCGCCAAAGATGCTCTCGTTGGTACCCGACGACAGGCGGGAAGCGACCTCGATGTCCGTGGCCGTGAAGCCGCCCGCGATGCCGATCCGGACATTCTGGTCGATGGTCGCGTCCGCGCCGAGAATGAAGCCGCCCCTCGAGGTGCTAGTCGCCCCGGCATTGCCGTCCGAGCGCATCCTGCCCCAGGAGCCGAAGCCCGAACCCCAGAGCGAGAAGACGCGGGAATCGAGGGTCGGGGAGTGGATGATATCGACCTGCTGGATGGGGCCGTCACTGGCCTGGGCGACCGTGACCGTCCCGGCCGACAGAGCCGTTTGCGGCTGGCGAAGGCGGTCGAGCAGTGCGCCGCTGACGAGAGCGGCATCGCCGTAGGTGGCTGTCACCTGGGAGCCGTGGGCATCACCCGAGAGGCTGTCCAGTGCGCCCGGCGTAAATGCGAGGCTATTCTGAATCAGCGCATCATTGACCGGATTGCCGTTTCCGAGACCTTCCGCCGCGACTGCCACCGAGGTCTGATTGGTGGATCGGGCGACGCTGGAAAAGGTCACGCCGTTCCGACGGAATGTGACTGACAGGTCGTTTGGAGCGTAGTCGAGGTCGGGGTCGAGATAACCCGACACGCTGTTGGTCCGGAAACGTCCGAAGGTTCCCTTTGTGCCGGCGTCGGACGACAGGATGATCATCCGCTTGTTCACCGGCGCGATACCGTTCGCCAGAGCGATCTCGAGCGTGCCGTTCGCAAGCGTCGTCTGACCCGAGACGGCCAGCTTACCGTGCCGGCCACGCGCGTTTGCGTCAACCCGGTATGTCGAGCTCTTCAGGAGGCGGGTGTCGCCATTCACCGTCAGGGTGCCGATCGAGCCCTGGTTGTCGCTGCCCGGCTCGAGGGTGCCTGCCACCGACAGGGGCGCTTCGATCCGGCCGAGACCTCGGAGAGTGGCTCCGACATGGACCGCCAGCCGCGACTTCACCGAACCGTTGAGGGTGAGGGTCCCGCCGAAAACGTCTGTGCCGCCCGCGTAGGTGTTCTCGCCCATCAGCAGCAGGTTGCCTTCGCCGCGCTTGATCAGCCCGCCCGTGCCGCGAATGTCGTTGGATCACGTGGAGTTCCGACCCTTGGTGTCCACATCGAACCGTTGAGCGTAGCCAACAGCCCCAAATTCATAGGGACGCTTCACAGCTCGTCCGAGATTGAACCTGCCGCGGCCGTAAATCTCGGGCGCGTCCGTTGGGATCGCGGTCGTCAGTATCACCTCGATGATCTGCCGGGCCGTCATGTACGGGAAGGCCCCACGCAGAACTGCGGCGCCACCCGAGACCACAGGAGCGGCCATCGACGTGCCGGCCATGCCGCCATACGTGCTGTTAGGCAGGGTGGATTGAACCAGGGCTTCCTCCTTGGTCTGCCCCTTGATCGGGAGGTCTCCTCCGGGAGCTGCGAGGCACCAGAGAGCGGCGATGCCGCAGCGATTGCTGTAGCTCGCGATCCGGCCCTGGCGGTCGGTTGCCACGACCGCGATGAGCGTGCCGGAGAGATCCGACATGTCGACCTCGTCGAGGTCAGGATCATTCATATCGGCGAATTTGTACGTCCTCGAATCGTTCGGATCCTTGAGGTCGAGCAAGAAACTGTAGATGCCTTGTCTGTGGTTTTCCGGGCGGATGGCAGGGAACAGTGCGATACCGCTGGGCTGGGCTGCGCCTTGCGGCTGATCGCCGTATTCGTTGCCAGCAGCGAAGACCATGACCACATCGTTCCTGGCCGCGGTCTTGACGGCTTCGTACTGGCTCCCGAGAGTGGGAAGAACCACGAGCTGAGACGGGAACTCGACATAATTTCGATTCGGCAGCAAAGTACCGTCTGGCCGCTGGATATATTTCTTCGGCAATGGCGGCGGCCCATAGCTGCCGTTGATGACCGAAGCGCCGTTCCTGGCCGCATACATTAGGCCGAGATTTGTGGAATACTTTCCCTCCTTCGCGACGCCAATGGCGCGCATGCTCATGATTGTGGCGTCGTAGGCAACACCCATCGTCCCGCGTCCATTGCGGGCGGCACCGATGATGCCTGACACGTGCGTCCCGTGTCCCACGATAGCGCTCAAGTCGAACGGATCGCGTTCGTCCGCGAAGAAACGCGAGCGAGGTGATATGCGTCCGGTGAACCTTGCAATTACCCACAATTCTGGCGTTGAACGGCAGCGCTTGCCTGGCTGAAACCGGCATGATTCCCTGTCTGGCTCCTCATCCCTGGAGAGAGGTGCCCCATGGACTGGGTTCTATCTCATCCCTCCCGTAATCATGCTCAGACCCGCAGGCCGGGATCATGTCAGGTGATCTCTGGCCCGCGAAGCTGCGGCTGTGCGGGTGCCACACCATGACGAGGGCCTCGCTCCCGGCACCCCACTCCATTGACGATGCTGCGGATGTCGTCGCCTGGGTCGATCGGGAGCTCGCCGGCTGCAGCTTGCCCGATCAACGTCTCGGCCGGCGCCTCCGCAAGCTTCTCGTCCAGATTGCCGGCGCCGTCGGAGGCAGCCTTCCGCTGGCCTGCCAGGACTGGGCCAACACCAAAGCAGCCTATCGCTTCCTGTCCAATGCCAAAGTCTCCGAGCACGCGATCCTTCAGGGCCACTTCCAGGCCACCCGCAGCCGCTTTGCTGCGGTCGATGGCCCGATCCTGGTCATTCAGGACACTACGGAACTGCCCTACCAGCGCGCACAGCCCCGGCGGATTGGGTCCATCTGCCGGGTCAACAGCGGGCGCGACAAGGAAGGCCGCTACAGGATGCACACGGTGTGCGGGCTGCTGATGCACTCCTGCCTGGCCGTAACCGCAGAGGGGCTGCCACTCGGGCTGTCGGCGATCAAGTTCTGGACGAGAGCTCAGTTCAAAGGCACCAAGGAACTCAAGCGCAGGATCAACCCGACCCGGGTGCCGATCGACCAGAAGGAGAGCATCCGCTGGCTCGAGTGCATGAAGCAGTCCGTGGCGCTGTTTGGCGCGCCGGAACGCTGCATCCATATCGGCGACCGCGAGAACGACATCTACGGGTTCTTCTGCACGGCTCAGGCTTTGGGCACGCACTTCCTGGTGCGGACCTGCGTGGATCGGCTGGCGGGTGATGGCCAGCACACCATTGCGGACGAGATGCAGGAGGTGACGGTCAGAGGACGGCATCAGGTCGAGGTCCGCAGCCCAAAAGGCGCTGTGAGCCTGGCGGTGGTGGAGCTCAGGTATCGCCGCATCCATGTTCTGCCGCCGGTCGGCAAGCAGAAGCGCTATCCGGCTCTGACCCTGACGGTGATCCACGCGCAGGAACGTCACACCCCCAAAGACCGGGCGCGGATTGACTGGAAGCTGATCACGGATCTGCCGGTGCGTTCCCGCGCCGACGCGATCCAGATGCTCGACTGGTACGTCATGCGCTGGAAGGTCGAGATGGTTTAATCACAAATGACAAATTCTGCCTGAGCAGCTTCGGACAGCTCAGGTTAAGTTGGTGGCGGTTGCCGTTGCACTTGCGCCAGCCGGAGCCAGGGAATTGCCCTGTGCCGCAGAGCAGATCTGCAGCAGGAGGCAACGATGCGGGAGTGGCGGGTGCACCGGACATGCCAGCCTCATCCGGACGGGCAGCGCCGGTGGGATCGGACCTATCAGCAATTGATGGCATGGACAAAGCTGTCACAAGACACTGCGGTCCCGACCGGCGCCGAGCCTCCCGCACGGGAGGTGAACCATGAGGACCGGGATCTATGCACGGGTCTCCACCCAGCGCCAGGCACAGGCCGACGGGCTTGCTCAGCAGATTGATCGCCTGCAGGCTCACGCCCGTCAGCAGGGGTGGAGCGTCGCCCCGGAGCACATCTTCCGCGATGATGGCTATAGCGGCGCCAAGCTCATCCGGCCAAGTCTGGAGCGACTGCGCGACCGTGCGGCTCTGCGCGAACTCGACCGGGTTCTGATTACGGCACCAGACCGGCTCGCGCGCAATTATGTGCATCAAGTCCTCCTGCTCGAGGAGATCACTGCCACAGGCTGTGAGGTCGAGTTCCTCGACCGGCCGATGAGCCAGGATCCGCACGATCAGCCTCTGCTGCAAATCCGTGGGGCCGTGGCCGAATACGAGCGCACCCTGATCACGGAGCGGATGCGCCGGGGACGGCTACGCAAGCTGCAGGCCGGCGTCCTGTTGCCGTGGATCCGGGTGCCGTACGGCTATCGCGTCAATCCGGATCGCCCCCGCGATCCCGCCGGCGTGCGTCAGGATGAAGCCGAGGCCGCTGTGGTGGCCGAGATGTTCGCCTGGTATGCTGATGAGGGTCGCAGCTTGTATGCCTTGGCCAAGAAGCTGCATCAGGACGCGGTGAGGCCTCCGCGAGCCCAGGGACGCTGGGGCGTGCCGAGCGTGCGGGGCATCCTGACCAATCCCGTCTACACCGGCGAGGTGTATACTGGGCGCGTCCAGGCTGCCTGCCGCCCAGGGGCTACGGTCACGACCCGGTGCATCCGACCGCGGGAGGACTGGATGGCCGTGGCATCGATCCCGGCCATTGTCACCCAGGAGCAGTTTGATCGCGTGCAGGCCAAACTCGCCCAGAATCGCCAGTTCGCAAGCCGCAACAACACGGCTCAGAGTTATCTGTTGCGGGGCTTGGTCAGCTGCGGCGTGTGCGGGTTGGCCTGCTTCGGCCGCTGCTTGCGGTCGCAGCATCGCTACTATTGCTGTCGCGGCAAGCTGCCAGCCCTCCAATCCCACCGGGAAGGGAAGTGCCGCTCGCGCTATATTCCGGCCGAGCCGATAGAGAGCTTGGTTTGGGAGGATCTGTGCCGTTTGCTGACCCATCCGGAGGCCATCGGCTATGCCCTGGAGCGGGCGCATGGCGGGCATTGGCTGCCTCAAGATCTGCAAGCCCGGCGCGATGCCTTGAAGCGGGGGCAAGTCCGCGTGGAGCAGCAGATCGAGCGACTGACCGAGGCCTACTTGAGCGAGGTTGTGGGCCTGGAGGAATATCGCCGTCGCCGTCACGACTTGGAGCAGAAGGTCCAAAGCCTTTGGGCCCAGAGGCAGCAGCTGGAGGCGCAGGTCGATCGTCAGGGCGAAATCGCACGCGTGAGCCTGAGCATCGACGAGTTCTGCCGTCGGGTGCAGGAAGGACTCGAGCAGGCGACGTGGGAGCAGAAACGGCAGCTCATCGAGTGGCTGGTGGTGCGGGTGATCGTCACCGACGGAGATGTCGAAATCCGCTATGCCATTCCAACCAGCTCAAATGGCGAAGCTACCCGCTTTTGTCATTTGCATTCAGACTATCGAGCTGTTCCACAAGATCCTGAAATCCGGCTGCCGGGCGGAGGAGACCAAGCTGCGAACGGCCGAGCGGCTGGTGAACCTACTCAGCATCTACTGCATCCTGAGCTGGCGCATCTTCTGGCTGACGATGCTCAACCGCGTCGTTCCGGACGTGCCGCCACAGCTGGCCTTGACGGCTCTGGAAATCGACCTGCTCGACGAGTTGGTGAGAGACAAGGGCTAGAAGTTGCGGCGGAGAAAGACACTCTCGCATTACCTGACCAAGGTCGCTCGAATGGGCGGCTACCTCGCGCGTGGGCATGACCCTCCACCCGGCAATACCGTCATGTGGAGAGGACTTTCGCGCCTGATGGATATCGAACTCGGCGTCAGGATCGGAGCGCAAATCTATGGGTAATTGCAAGCCTCGGCGGACGCTTACCACGCGGACAGTAAGTATGCTTAGGCCAGTGTTCCTGGGCGGCCTGACCCTCACGGCGATAGACCGGCTAACATCACTGGTATCGCAAGGCGCCGGTGTGGCCTGACCCACACGCTGATCGACCACAACCCGTGTCTTTCCTCGGACCTGTCGGCCGCCCGGGAGCCTTGCGGTGAGGTTTGCCTCACCGGTGCATGTGACCCAAGAAGGGCCTGACATCCTGTCGCATTACTGTCCTGTCCAGGCATGCGGTCGTGGTGAACCGTCGATCCACGGTCGAACCAGGAGAGCCGGTATGGAAGTTGGTCAGGACGTTGTCTTACATCCCGTTGTCGGCGGGGTCGACACGCACAAAGATCTTCACGTCGCCGCTGTTGTCGACGAACACGACCGTGTTCTCGGGACCCAGTGCTTTGCGACAACCCGACAGGGATATCGGCAGATGCTCGCCTGGATGCGCTCCTTCGGACAGCTCCGGTGCGTTGGCATTGAGGCCTCAGGCACCTATGGCGCCGGGTTGCTGCGCTCCATGCAGAATGCCGGTGTCGAAGTTCTGGAGGTCACGGCTCCGGATAAACCGGACCGGCGCAAGCGGGGCAAGAACGATGATCTCGACGCTCAGAACGCCGCGCATGCCGCCTTTGCCGGCAAGCGCACCGTCACGCCCAGAAGCCGGGATGGCATGATCGAATCCTTGCGCGTTCTCAAGGCGTGTCGAAAGACAGCAGTGGTGGCGCGGCGCATCGCGTTGCAGATGATCCAGAACACCATCGTCTGCGCGCCGGACGGGTTGCGGGAGGCGCTGCGCCAGATGACCCGCATGCAGCTGGTCAGGACCTTGGCGGCATGGCGGCCTGACCTGACTGACTACCGCAATGTGGATTCCGCCTATAGGATCAGCCTCAAGTCGCTCGGCCGCCGCTATGTCGAACTGCACGATGAGATTGCCGACTTGGACGTTATGATCGGTGCCATTGTCGATGAACTTGCCCCCAACCTCGTGGCCCGGAACTCGATTGGTCACGCAGGGGCGGCCCAGTTGCTCCTGACAGCGGGGGACAATCCGGAGCGCTTGCATTCCGAGGCCGGCTTTGCCGCACTCTGCGGTGTCAGCCCGGTCCCAGCCTCGTCCGGCAAGACGACGCGCCACCGTCTCAACCGGGGTGGTGATCGAGCCGCCAACAGTGCTCTGCACATCATTGCGATCGGGAGGCTTCGGACCGATCCGCGAACCAAGGCCTACATGGCTAAACGCGTCGCTGAAGGCCACTCCAAGCTTGAGGCGATCCGGTGCCTGAAGCGCTACATCGCGCGCGAGGTGTTCACCCTAATCAGCCAGCGGCAAAAGGAGATCAACCAGGCTCGGATCACCGCTTGACAAACAGAAGGGCGTCCGCGGCAGCCAGGACGGATTCAAGCAGTCGTCGCAACACCCTGAAGGAGGAGGTTGCGATGAGCATTCGAAAGCGGCGTTCGGATCGATCTGGACGAGCGCCGCTACCGTCGCCAGGTCGGCCCCCTGTGGCGGGACGCGATGAAGGGCGTCGGTTTTGGCTTGCGATCGCAACGGGGATGAGCAGCGAGGATGCTGCGGTCGAGGCCGGTGTGTCACACCCTGTCGGGTACAGGTGGTTCCGAAAGGCAGGTGGCATGCCCCCAGCGATGTTCAGATCTTCAGCCAAGCCGCCCTCCGGGCGGTACCTGTCGCTGCTGGAGCGCGAGGAGATTGCGCTTCTGCGGGTCCAGGGCCAGTCCATGCAGGAGATCGGGCGCCGGCTCGGTGATCTGCCTCGACGATCTCCCGGGAGTTGCGGCGCAACGCAGCCACCCGCAGCGGTGGACTGGAGTATCGCGCGACGACCGCCCAGTGGCATGCCGAGCGATCAGCCCGTCGCCCGAAGCCGACGAAGCTTGCCCTCAACGCGACCTTGCGCACTTATGTGGAGGAGAGATTGGCTGGCGTCGTCGTTGCTTCGAACGGCGTTGCCATTCCCGGCCCTCCCGTCGCCTGGAAGAGCCGCCGGCATGGCAAGCGACAGGATCGGCGGTGGGCCAGAGCCTGGAGCCCGGAGCAGATTGCCCGACGCCTGCCGATCGACTTTCCGGACGACAGGACCATGCGCATCAGCCACGAAGCGATCTATCAGGCCCTCTTCATCCAAGGCAAAGGAGCGCTGCGCCGTGAACTCACGGCCTGCTTGCGAACCGGGCGGGTATTGCGGGTGCCGCGGGCACGTGTCCGCCGGCGCGGTAAGAGTTTTGTCGCGCCTGAGATCATGATCAGCCAGCGTCCTGCTGAGGCGGCCGATCGGGCGGTACCAGGTCATTGGGAAGGAGACCTCATCCTGGGTCTTGGCAGCTCGGCGATTGGCACCCTGGTCGAGCGCACAAGCCGGTTCACGATGCTGCTGCATCTTCCTCGCCTCGCGGGCCACGGTGACGCGCCGCGCCTCAAGAACGGGCCGGCGCTGGCAGGCCATGGGGCCGAGGCTGCGCGCGACGCGATCACGCGCACCATCATCACCTTACCCGAAGAATTGCGCCGATCGCTGACCTGGGATCAGGGCGCCGAAATGGCCCAGCATGCTCGTCTCAAGATCGATGCGGGCATCCAAGTCTACTTCTGTGATCCCCACAGCCCTTGGCAACGGGGCACCAACGAGAACACCAACGGACTGCTGCGTCAGTACTTCCCGAAAGGCACCGATCTGAGTGTGCACAGCGCCGAGGAGATCGCTGCCGTGGCAGCCGCCCTCAACGCAAGGCCGAGAAAGACGCTGAGCTGGAGAACCCCTGCCGAGGGGCTTGACGAGTGGCTGCGAGAAGGCAACAGAATACGTGTTGCGACGACTGCTTGAATCCGTCCAGTATTGTTCGATCGCGTATCAGGCCGAGCTGAGGAAGCACGGCATCCGGATCTCGATGTCGGGCAAGGGAAACTGTTACGATAATTCGGTGGTCGAGACCTTCTTCAAGACCTTGAAGTCCGAGTTGGTCTGGCGCACCGTCTTCCAGACGAGAGCTGAGGCGAAGGCGGCGATTGGTCGTTATATCGATGGCTTCTACAACCCGGTCCGGCGTCATTCGACCCTGGACTATGTCAGTCCGGTTCAATTTGAAAGGCTGGCCGGACCGCTACAAAACCGCTCTCCACTAAACTGATACTGCTGGCGAATTCATCATGCTGGGATGGGAGCCATCATGAGCCTGATAAAGGCGGATTGCCGGGTTCGTGCAAGCGGCGTGCCCGCGAACCAGGCACTAAGCCGAATGAGGTTCATGGCTGCCGCCGTCAGCACATGCTGGAGATGCGTCTTCGCCAGTCCGATGTAGCGCGAGCGCCGCAGATGCAGGACCCGGACGCCTGCCGAAATCGTTCCCTCGATGCCGGCGCGCTTCTGGTACTCTTTGGCGAAGGCAAGCTGCTCCTCGCGCTGGCGAGCCGCCTCCAGCGTCTCGTGCTCCTCGCGTGGTCGCAGCGTGAGCAGGCGCCGTCCGCTTCGGGTACACTGTGTCTTCAAGGGACACGGTCGACAATCTGTTGTCGAGAAGCGAACTTTGAACGCGGTTCGCCCCTGATGATAGTCGGGGCTCCAGCTCTTGCTCTGATGCCCTGCCGGGCAGGTCGCGACTTCCCTATCCCAATCGAGGAGGAAGTCTTGCACGCTGAAGCCTTCTCCTGAACGGGCTTGCCACTGATAATCCTTGGGAGCCGGCCCTAAAAGCGTGACGCCTTTCTTCCGGCTGGCGACAAGCTGATCGGCCGCAACATAACCGGCATCGGCCAGATGAGTATCGGGCAGCAGGCCCTTGGCTTCGAGCGCCTCATGGATGTCTCCGAGCGCATCGCGATCTACGACGGGTGCCGGCGTGGTCTCCACATGGGTGATCAAGTGTGGTCCACCTTCGTCGCACGTCTCGGTCAGATGCACCTTGTAGCCGATCCAGATCGTTGATTGCTTCCTGGCGTAGTGCACCTCCGGATCGTAGGGCGAGGCGACCATCAGCAGGGAGGGGGGAAACCCCTCCTGGTCAGTTCGCCACCGCACCTGAAGTGGCGCCTCCGTCCCTGTGGTCGGAGCATCGTCCACCAGGCAGAAGTTCTGGACCCAGGTCTGCCGCAACAACTCAACAGCCGGGATTTGCCGCAGCCATATTGGCGCACCAGGAGCCAGGATGGCCGCAAGCAACTGATGACCATCGCGACCAATCTGCTCGGCATGGGCTCGCCGCTTCGCCTCGCCTTGCGGCACCTCGGGATCGCCCGCCCGCCGGTCATATCGCTCCAGCCAGGCAGGATCGGCTTGGCTGCGCAGCCACGCGGGGGCCGCGGACGCCAAGGCATTCAGGGCAGCCCGCAGGGTCTCGGTCACGCATTCGAGGCGGTTCAGGAAGCGGACGGCTCCGAGCACATGGGTGGAGTCGGTGCGCTGCCGGCCCCGGGCGTTCAGGAGCTTCAGGTCACGGCAGAGGGTCAGGAGGGTGTCGAGCAGATGCTCTTCCGCGCCTCCGGCGACAAGACGGCCGCGGAACTCGCTGAGAACCGAAGCATCGAAGCCAGGATCGGTCAGTTCCAACCCCAGCAGGTACTTCCAGTCGATGCGCCCTCGGACGGCCTCGGCCGCCCTCCGGTCGGACAGGTTCTCGGCGAACTGGAGCAGGGTCACCAGCGCCAGGCGCCAGGGACATTCCGCCGGCTGGCCGCAGTGGGCGAAGAGAGATGCGAACTGGGCATCGGTGAAAATCGTCCCAAGCCGGTCGCGCAAGAGCAGATAGGGATTGCCACCGGGAAAGGCCGCACGGGCAACGGTTGCGGTTGAAGCTGGAACCTCACCGCTCACGATCGGGTGGAGCGACATGGGAACCCTCCAGGTTTGAACCCAAGCCCCTACAGCCTGAACGCTGACCCCACCTCAATCGCTCCAACCCGTTCCTAAGAAACAACGAGTTCGGTTGAGGCGAGCTCTGCCTTTTCCAGGACGTAGCCGAGCGACTTGGCGCGGCGGCGAAGATTGCTCAGCACCCGCTGCCGATAGCGTTCCTCGTAGTACGCCGCCCCCGGATCGGCGTAGGCCATGCCGTGACGGAGCGTGTTGTAGATCAGCACCGCGATCTTGCGCGCTGTCGCCGTGATCGCCTTGACCTTGCCGACCCGCGCGGCCAGCCGCCGGTAGAAGGCGCCCAGCGCTGTCTGGGTGCGCCCGATCGCGCCCGCGGCCAGCCGCAACAGTGCCGCGACCCGACTGCCGGAGCGGCGCGTGCGGCTCGACAGCACCTTGCCCCCAGAGATCTTGTTGTGCGGCGCGAGACCCAGCCAGGAGGTGAAGTGCTGGGCGCTCGGCCAGGCCGCGAGATCCGGGCCGCACTCGCTGACGAGCTTGAGCGCCAGGTAGGGTCCGATCCCATCGATCTGGGTCAGGTCGACCCCGAGGATCGCATGCAGGGCCGCGCGCACCGGCACGGCCGGCTCATGGGCCTGCGGCTGCGCGCGGCGGGGCGGCGGCAGCGGCACCGCCGGGGGCGGGCTGGCCGCCTTCAGGCGCTCCAGCACGGCCGCGATGCGCTCGTCGCAGGCGGCCACCTTGGTCTGGTAGACCTCATACAGTTCGAGCGCCTGGGCCAGGGCGAAGATGTGCTCCTCCCGGTCGTTGCCGACCAGCGCGGCGCGCAGGGTCGCGAGCGGGGTCTTGCAGCGCCCGTCGCGCAAGGCGGCCAGGCGGTCGGGATCACGCTCGCCTGCCACCAGGGCCCGAATGATGCGCAGCCCCGTCTGGCCGGTGATGTCGGCCACCACGTGATGGAGCTGCAGGTTCATCTGGGTCAGCGCCTTCTGCATGTGCTGGATGTGGGCAGCGGCAGCTTCCAGGAGGCGCTCACGCTGGCGCAGATAAGAGCGCAGGGTGGCGATCTCGCCTTGCGGCTGGAAGCTGGCCCGCAGGAGCCCGTACTCATGCAGGCGCTGCAACCACTGGGCGTCGCACACGTCCGTCTTGCGGCCCGGCACCTGCTTGACCTCGCGGGCATTGACGACCACCACCGCGAAGCCGCGTTGGGTGAGGATCTCGTAGAGCGGGATCCAGTAGACCCCAGTCGATTCCAGGGCCACCGTGGTGACCCTGCACTGCCCAAACCAGTCGGCGAGGCGCTGCAGGTCACCCGTGAAGGTGCCGAAGGTGCGCACCGGCTCGGGATCGCAGCGGGACGAGACGGCTGCCACATGGATCCGGGCGCCGATGTCGACGGCGGCCGCATGGGGATGGATCGGGGCAAGATCCCGCTGCAGGTGGGACGGCGATTTGCGCGGCATGGCAGGCTCCTCCTTTGTGACATCAACGGAGGGCGGGGCTGCGCGAGATCATCACATTCCTAACCGGGATCGCCTGGGCGTCACCACTCTCAAGTGCGCAGCAGCCCGTGGACCATGTTCGCCATCGGGGTTGGGACCACCACATGGGCATCGGCCGCTCCCCTCCGCAGCCGATCATAGAGCGCCCTGTTTCTCCCGCCACAGGCGGATTGAAAATTCGCGACCGTTCGCCAGCAGTATCTAAACTGAAGCAAGACCAGAGAAAGGCTGCTTCATGAGCCTGGACCTATCGCGTGCTCCTGCTGATCGGAAATCGGCTCGACCGTCGCTCAACGAGCTTAGCCACCATCTACTGAATAGCCTGATCCGACAAGCCGAGCCGCAGCTTCGCCCGTCGGCATGTCACTGACCGTGATTGCGCTCGCTGCAAGGAAACGGCGTTCGTTTTTGGTCAGCGTTGCCGCATCCATTACCGCAAAATGTGGACCTTTGGAGCGCTTCATGATCTGTTGGGCGTAGGTGCGGTGCGCAGCACCTGATCATCGAAGCGGCAGCCGACGAAGAAAAGGCCACGGTTGGGGCGCCATTCCTTCACCACGCCAGGGATCGGCGTCTGAATAGCGGTTTTGGTCAGGACTTCGACATAGTCGGAATCGGTGACGAGGAAGTTTGCGGCCGGCCTCATACTGACGTGACGCGTATGGCGAACTCTGTCTTTGCCGCTGATCCGGGTTCGAGTTCCCTTCCAGACAAATCGTAGGTTTTCGTCCAAATGTCGCCGATTTCCTTCGCCCGCGTGACGCCTTGTATCTCGACGTCCCTTCGGCCGGTTTCTGCCAGGGCCGCGCGCATGGCGCCATCGTACCAGCTGTCGACGATGAGGGACCGCGGCACGTTGCGAGCCAGCGTGGAGGACGGTCGGTGCCGCCGGCGCCGCCAATAGCTCGGCCATCCAAGCTTGAAGCGTCCGATGATGCCGGCGCTGTTCGATGAACTGCGCGACCGACCCCATATTGGTGCGGATCTTGGACGGGGCTGGCGCCCGCGTGTTGAGTGCCGCGGCGATGGCGTCCCGCGTGTGCGGTACAGGCGGTTCCGCGGAGCTGAGCCGCAGGAGCCCCGGGCCGAGATAGGGGGATGATCTCATCGGCGGCGAGCGCTTCCTTCAGCAGGTCAAGCCGCTTTTCGGCATCACTGTTTTGCATGATGAAGAGATGGCCCGAGGTCAGGATCGTGCTCATGCTCGCTTCCTCTTGCCGCTGTCATCCTGTCAACCCACAGCCTCAGTCCTCGTCGGAAATCTTCCTTGCCTCGACGGTGATCGGCAGACGCGTATCCCGCGGAAGGTCGGGCAGGACGAGCCGCCAGCCGTTCCTGAGCGTTATGGCCCCGCCCCACAAATCTTCATTCTCGACCTTGATGATCGGCTCTTCGAGATCCTTCTTGGGAACATACGCCGACAAGCCGGCGCCGGTCCTGCGGATCATGACCTTCATCTGGCTGTTCCTTCACTAGAACCAACCGTGGTTTGGGCACTGCAAGGAGACCCGACTTTGTCGAGGCTCATCAGTTCACCCGCGCGCATGCCGACGACGGTACCACGATCGACCCATTCGACCGCATAGATGTAGAACTGCTGGAGAAAGGTGCCGACGTCGCGCACATAACCGTCGTCGCCCTTTCGCACGAGGCTTTCGCCGATCTCCCTGCCAGGATAGGTGCCGTCATTCCTGATGTGGCGTGTGGCACGGACCCGCTCACCCGGCATGAATTGTGGAGGCTTGCGGATTTCAACCTCCTGTTCGCGTCTGAGGCCCATGGCCGTTCCTTTCTGGCCGCTGCAGGTTGTCAATAGGGAAGTTCAAGGCCTCCTTAGGAGGCGACCTCAACCGTGTCGGTAGCCAAATAGGAGGTCAGTCGGGAACGCAGGTCTTCGGCACCGGACAAACCGAGGCGCATTGCTGCGTATCGAAGGCCTCCTTGCATTCGGTGCACTTGTCTGGATCGATCACGTAGATCTCGCCCTCGAACTTGATCGCGCCGGAGGGACATTCGAATACGCAGGCCCCGCATTGGGTGCATTGGGATGCGATGATCTTGAAGGCCATTCTTCAACTCCTGTTTCGGTTGGTATGAGACGGCTCAGGCCATTGCCGCTAGAGGTTCGACCCCGAACTCGGCGGTGTAAAGCGCGCTGATTGCGGTCTCGATGTAGTCATAGCCATAAGCGTCCGTTGCTCGGATTCCGGCTCCCGTGAGCTGATCCTTGGGGCACTCTCCGATCTTGGCGCACAGCACGATGTCTATGCCTTCGAGCGCAGCGATGACGTCGTCGAGGGTGGCGTCCTCGCCCCAGCCGCCACGGCAATACTGCTCGACCTTGCGATGCCCGACGAAGCTGATCCCTCCCGGCGAGGCCTCATAAATCTGGAATTCCTTCGAATGGCCAAAGTGTTCATTGACGCGGCCGCCGCCCTTAGTCGCCACCGCCACGAGAAGCGAATTGCCGGAGCCCGCTGCCTTGACCATCTCGGTCGCCGCACTCTTAGCCGCCACGTGATCGCCACGCTCGCGCGCGACCACCTCCCGATAGGCCTCGCGCTTGCTGGCATCGTAGACGACCTCGCCGGGAATCTGGTCGAGCGTGAACTCCTGACCGCGATCCGCGCCGAGCAAGCCGACGGCATCGGCCCGGCACTGCCGGCAATGGCGCATCAACTTGGCGCCGCCTTCAAGACGGTCCTGGAGAGCCTTCAGCTCCATCGCATTTGGGCCGCGCTGCCCGGTCAGGCCGTAATACGCACCGTGTGCTGGGTCGGAAATCAGCGGCATGACGTTGTGCAGGAACGCGCCGCGCTCCTTGACCCATTTATTCACCTCGATCAGGTGCTCGTCGTTGACGCCGGGGATCATCACCGAATTGATCTTGGTAAGGATGCCGCGCGCGGTCAGCATCTCCAGGCCTAACATCTGCCGCTCGTGCAGGATCCGGGCGGCTTCGATGCCGGTGTAGCGGCGGTGGTCGTAAAAGATCCAAGGATAGATCCTTGCGCCGACTCCCGGGTCGACCATGTTGATGGTGATCGTCACGTGATCGACATTCATGTCGGCAAGCTCGGCGACATGGTCCGGCAGCGCGAGCCCATTGGTGGAGACGCACAGCTTGATGTCAGGGATTTCCCTGGCGACTTGTTCGAAGGTTGCCTTGGTCCTCTTCCAGTCGTAGCAGGCATCGCCCGGTCCGGCGATGCCGAGCACGGAAAGCTGCGGCACTTCATTGGCGACCACCATTACCTTGCGCAGCGCCTGCTCGGGCGTCAGCTTTTCCGAGACAACCCCAGGCCGGCTTTCGTTGGCGCAGTCATATTTGCGATTGCAATAGTTGCACTGGATGTTGCAGGCTGGGGCGACCGCGACGTGCATGCGGGCGAAATAGTGGTGCGCTTCCTCTGAAAAGCAGGGGTGATCCTTGATCTTCTCCCAGATAGCCGAATCCATGTCGTTCGGCTTTGCGGATGAGCCGCAGGATGAAGATGCGCAGCCACCGGATTTCGCGGTCGCCAGCAACTGGTCGAAGGATGTCGTGCTGGTCAGGCTCTCGAGCGAAATCATCGGTTCGGGCATCGAACGGTTCCATTGCTGGGTGAGTATCGCAGTTCAAAACGCAAGAGCGATGCCACCCCCAAAAAACGATTCAATTCAATATGTTGGCTTTTCGTGTCCGATTCTGTCGGTTTGCTCCGACACCATTTTGTCAGGCTTCCGACAATGGACAAGCGAATTGGGGTGCGAAAGGCGCCGCGTCTCAGACACATAGAGTGCCAAGAGGAGCATCTCCGGCCTGACGTGTGACGTCACCAGGACGTTTAGAACTTCTTCACCTCGATGCGATACCGGCGCAGAGCATAGCCGACCTGCCGCGGCGTGAGGCCGAGAATACGAGCCGCCTTGGCCTGAACCCAGCCGGCCTTCTCCATCGCGTCGATCAGCCGGTCGCGGTCCGCCAGACGCGGGCCCATTGCGGGCCAAGCGGGACCGTTCGGATCGCCGGCCTTGGCGGCCGGCACATCACCCTCCGAAGCGCCGATGCGCCTGGCCGGCGGCGGCGATCCAACCGGCATCATGTTGCCCCGGGCGAGCGTGTCGATGGCCTTGCCGCCATGCGAACGGTCGGCGCCTTTCCAGAGGAGCGAAGAAAGGCACTGGCTGTTCTGGTAGGCGAAATCCGACGGAGCGATCGTGCTTGAACGTGCAAGTGTCGCCGTCCTTCGCACACAGTTTTCCAGCTCACGAATGTTACCAGGGAAGTCGCATTGCGAGAGCACCTCAAGCGCCGACGGCGCGAAGGCGAGCTCGCGATGGTTCTCCCTGTTGAACCGGTCGAGGAAGGCTTTCGCAAGGCGTGGAATATCGCCGGGTCGCTCTCTGAGCGGAGGCAGGACAATTGGCACCACATTGATGCGGTAGTAAAGGTCGGCCCTGAACTCCCCATTGACGACAGCCGTCTCGAGGTCCTTGTTGGTGGCGCATATCAGCCGGACGTCGACCTTTAGCGTCCTGGTGCCGCCGACGCGCTCCAGTTCACCTTCCTGCAAGACGCGCAACAGCTTGGCTTGAAAGGCAGGCGAAATCTCGCCGATTTCATCAAGTAGCAGGGTTCCGCCATGCGCCAGTTCGAAACGGCCGGCGCGCTGCGAGACAGCTCCGGTGAAGGCGCCCTTTTCATGCCCAAACAGCTCCGATTCCAGCGTGCTTTCAGGCAGCGCGGCGCAGTTCAATTTGACGAAAGGCTTCTTGCTCCGCAGTGAAAGCTTATGGATGGCCTGTGCAAAGACTTCCTTGCCGGTGCCGCTTTCACCCCGCAGAAGCACGGTGGTATTCGTCGGTGCCACGACCGAGACGGTTTCGAGCACCTGCTTGACTGCGGGACTTTCCCCGATAATCCAATCGACTTTGGCATGCGGATGCCGGGCGGGGCCGGTCCTCTCCTCGTTGAGCACTTTCTCCGGCCTCCGTTGCTCCTCGATAAGCCGTTGACCATCCATGCTCTGGATGCGATGGAGGCGGATGGTCTGGCCGACAAGGATGGCGACCATGGTCAGGAAGCGTACGTCCTCGTCGCAGCAGAAGCTGGCGGCATCGTCCCTGACGCGGTTGATCGACAATGTTCCAACGATATGATGCTCAGCCTTTACCGCGACACCAACAAAGGTAATTGGGATGGTGCCGCTGCTCGAAGTTGTTTGAAGGTCAACTTGAAACAGTTCGGACTTGCGGACATCCTGTATGACGAGCGGCGTCCCCGTAGTGACGATTTGGTCGATTACGGCTTGCGGTATGACGCTGCGAAAGCCTGATTGAGGTGGGTAGGTGTTGCCGCCATTTGCAGTAATCTGCGGCTCTCCTTTAGCGTCTAGGACGACGATTGCTCCATGAGCTATTTGCAGAACTGAGGAGAGGATGTTCACGACATTGACAAGCGTGATCTCCAGCGGGCCGGGCGTGGCCAGGACCTCAGATATTTCGTAAATAATGCTGAGCAAAATTTCCGCCTTGCGCATGGTTTTGGTGGGTGGTTCGGGCCGGGTGTTCCGAGGTCCGACTTCATCGACCCGATCCCGCAGCATGTAAGTTATGGAAACCCCTCAGGGCTTGTCCAGGGTGCTCCTCCCCAGCGCCTTTTAGCCGCCTTGTTGCACGGATGAGCGATTTGGCGGCCGAAGTGGCATGGCGTAGGGGACCGCGTCCTCCTGATCTCGGATCTCCACCATGCCGTTCAAGGCCGTTGATCGAGCGGATCATGTCGACTGCCGGCTGGAGTGTCTCGACGAAATCCTCGGGGTGCGGCTCGATGTTGAGTTGGATCCCTCCTCGCTCGAAGATCGGCACCAGCTCGTCCATGCTGTCCCAGAAGGCGGCTTCACAGATTTCCGTATGGCCGCCCGCACAGCAATTGTAAGAGGTGAAAGGCGAACTCGGCGCAGGCCCGCGGCCGAATTCCGAGTTCATGGTGTCACACTCGAGTTCCACCGCGATTCGAATCGCGTTCTTCCAGTAACGCATGGCCGCCAGTCGTTCGACCTGATGCGGGCTTGCCCAGCGGTACATCGGCAGCAGCGAGGCCAGTTTCACACCGCTGTCGCGCAACGCCTTTTTGAAGTCGCGGATACGCTCGGGAGAAACGCGGGGGTTGACCCACCAGTCGAGGAAATCCACTCGCAGGGACAGTTCGATGTATTCGTAGCCCGGTTCTGCGACGAACTGCGGCAGTTCCAGGAGAGGCACGGGGCGGTGCATGTAGGGATCGAGCGCAATCTTCATGTAGGCTCCTCCTCGATGCGTGGGTCTGTCGGGGGCGCTGGCCCCGCCCTTCATCAGTCGATGGCACACCCGCGTCGGCGCGGTCCATCTCTTCGCGATCTGCGCGGTTCCTCGACACCGGCACCTCGTGAGCCGAGGCAGGACCGCACGACAAGCGGATGGCATTTCCGGCGGGCTTTCATGCCCATCTGTGGTCATGGGAGGAGCGGCTCGTCCCATTGCGGGAGACGAAACCTTCGCTCGCATCCTGATCGGATCGAGGAGTACTGTTTCACCGTATGAGGACTTAGGTCCAGACTGGCCGACAGATGGTTGCAGGACCATCCGGAGTTCTCCTGCTCCCGAGCAGGGGGCTCCTATCGTAGGGCGGCCTATGGGATCTTGTCTGGCATTGGTCTTGCCTCCTGTGCCGTGGGCGTCCTTGAGCGCCCTCATTGACGAGGTTTGAAATCCCTACCAGTATGAAAGAAATCTTGCAATGAAAGCTGACGGTTTTCTTTCAAGAACTTTCATCGCTGCCCTGGGAAAGAATGAAAGAATCTGTCAAGGAGGGTCAGTTGAGCCGCCCTACCATCGCCGATGTGGCCAAGGTTGCCAATGTCAGCGTGTCAACGGTCGATCGTGTCCTGAGCGGCCGCCATCGCGTGCGGGAGGCAACCGCCCAACAGGTGCTACGTGCCGCAGAGGCCATCGGCTTCTATGGCACCGGGATGATCCGTCACCGCCTTAGGCAGGATCGGCCTACCCGCACCCTCGGCTTCCTCCTCCAGCAGCCGCAACGCTCGTTTTACAAAATGCTCGGGCAGGACCTGAAGGAGGCGACGGATGCCTCGACGACTATCAGGGGCCGGGCGGTGGTGAGGTTCCGGGACGACCTGGCGCCGGAGGTCGCCGCGGAACGCCTCCTCCAGCTTGGGCGGGACTGCGATGCCGTGGCGGTCGTCGCCGCAGATCACCCCAAGGTGACGCAGGCGATCGACACTCTGCACGGGGAAGGTGTGCCTGTATTCGCGCTCATTTCCGACCTCCCGGCGGCGAACCGTGCCGGTTACGTAGGGCTGGACAACTGGAAGGTCGGCGGCACCGCGGCTTGGTTCATCGCCAACATGTGCAGGACGCCGGGAAAGATCGGCGTCTATGTGGGGAGCCATCGCTTCCTGAGCCAAGATGTCAGCGAAATGCGCTTCCGTTCGTACTTCCGCGAACATGCGCCGGAGTTTCAGTTGCTCGAGTCCGTGGCAACCCTCGAGGACCCGCGCTACGCCTATGAAATCACCCTGGATTTGTCGCGGCGGATACCGGATCTGGTTGGCATTTACGTCGCCGGTGGCGGCATCACTGGCGTCATCCGAGCCTTGCGTGAGGACCCGAGCGCCTTATCCCGAAACCTTGTGGTGATCGGACGGGAACTGATACCTGAGACCATTGCCGGGATCGTTGATGGTGTGATCAATGTTGTCCTGTCGCATCCGAGGAGATTGTTGGCCGACACGCTGGTCGAGGCGATGGCGCAATCAACGATCAGCAACCAAGGCGGCAACATCGTGCAACGTGTCATTCCCTTCGAGATCTACATGGCCGAAAATGTTTGAGCCGGGGCGGCCAAGGCAGCCCGACATAGCACGGAGCCGGACATTGAGTGGCGTGCAGAGGGCGCATTAATGAGCGAACCCTAGACAGCGTCGTCTAGCAGCCCGTCGGACTTAGGGCCCCGGAGGGATATAGGCTAGCCCGGTTAATTCACGGCGCCCCTTTTAATGTCTGCTGTGCGAGCCTTGCTGGTGGTTCCGACCGGATTTCAGGCATGACTTCACCACCGCCGAGCCTTCGGCTGGGCGGACGAGGATGGCGGGTTTGCGGGTGGACGGGACAGGGCTCAGGTCAGGGGCGTGTGCGCCCCTGCGATCAGGTGACGAGACGCGGCATCCGGCCGAGGACCACCCGCAGGATCGTCTGGTCAGGACAGGCGCTCGGCAAGTGCAGCCGGATCTGGGTTTTCAGTTCCACCACCCGGGCGGCAATCTTGATCAGCCGCAGCCGCAAGGTATCGCATTGCGCGATGCGCCAGAGTGAGCGCTTCGGCATCAGCACGCGCAGACCCCACATCAGCCAATAGGCGCCCGCGTGCAGAAACAGCCGGAACTGGTTCGCCGTCGCTTTGGTGCAGGAGGTGCGATCGGCCGAGAGATGCGCCTTCCAGGCCTTGATGTGGTTTTCCGCCATGCCGCGCCGGCAGTAGATCCGCTCGTAGAGGGTTTTGGCGCGGCCACCGGGAAGATTGGTGACGATGAAGCGCGTGTCGCTGCCCTGCGCGCCGGCCTCGACCCGGGCGATGATGCGCTCGACCCGGCTCCAACTTTGAGCCCCATCGAAGAACTCCGTGAAGCGCCGCACCTTGCCGTTCAGAGGAGCCGCGGCAAAGCGCGCTGCCCGGCGTCAATTAGCTTGAGCCGCTCATCCTAATTGACGCGCAATCAAAAGCCTTGACCACCAGCGACAATTAGGAAAGCATCACCATGGCTCGCAGGCGCTCACCATAGTTGACGCACCGCTCATCCTAATCGTCGCGCTATAGCGCGCCCTGGCGCTCGCCTCCAGGCCCGTGACGTGCCGGCGCAGAGTGGAGGTCGTCGCCACGCCGAGAATGAAGTCGACGCCGTTGGCGCGGCACCAATCGATCACCAGCGGGCCGCAGTAATGGCTGTCGGCCCGGATCAGGATGCGGGTGCTGGGCCAGTGAGCGCGGATCGCCCGGATGAGCCGGCGCAGGTGAGCTCGGATCTCGCTGCCCTTGGGTCGCTTGGCCGGGCGCAGCACGGCCGTGACGAAACGGCCTTCACCATCGAACACCACCATGGGCTGGAAGCCGTATTCGTCGTAGTGGCCATTGAACAGGCGCAGTTGCTGATTGAACCGTCCCGGGATTCCCGGAGGCTCCAACTCCTGACAGGATGGAGCCATGACGAAGCGAACACCCCCGTATTCACCAGAGGTCCGCGAGCGGGCGGTCCGGATGGTTTTCGAGCACCGCGACGAGTACGCCTCCCAGTATGAGGCGATCCTGTCGATTGCGGCCAAGATCGGCTGCTCGCGTGAGACGCTGCGCCACTGGGTGCGGCAGGCCGGGTGCGACCAGGGCCTTCGCCCCGGGCCGACGAGCCAGGAGCAGGAGAAGATCAAGGCCCTTGAGCGGGAGGTACGCGAACTGCGCCAGGCCAACGAGATCCTGCGCAAGGCCAGCGCGTATTTTGCCCAGGCGGAGCTCGACCGCCGCTTCAAGCCATGAAGGCCTTCATCGACGAGCATCGTGAGGTCTACGGGGTCAGCCGATCTGCCGTAGGACCACCGTCAGCGACGCCGCTGCCCCTTGCCCGCGCGACCGGGTCAACCGGCAGTTCACGGCGCCGCGGCCGAACGCCTTATGGGTGAGCGACTTCACCTTTGTCGCGACCGGGTCGGGCTTTGTCTATGTGGCCTTCGTGATCGATGCCTTCGCCCACCGGATCGTGGGCTGGCGTGCGTCACGCTCGGCTCGGGCCGAGCTCGATGCTCGATGCTCGATGCTCTCGAGCAAGCTCTCCATGACCGGCAGCCCTGGCAAGCCAACCTCATTCACCACAGCGATAGAGGGGGTCAATACGTGTCACTGAAGTACACCGAGCGCCTCGCCGAGGCGGGGATTGAGCCATCGGTCGGCAGTGTTGGCGACGCGTACGACTGCTCTGGCGGAAACCGTCATCGGCCTGTTCAAGACTGAGGTGATCCATCGGCGTGGTCCGTGGCGCTCCTTTGAGGCCGTCGAATTCGTCACCCTCGAATGGGTCGATTGGTACAACAACCGGCGCCTGCTCGAGTCCATTGCGGATACCGACGCAATCCGTCCATGTGTACCGACTTGAAGTCGTCCCCGGTTCCGATTTGATCCCGTCCACCCTTCCGACTTGAAGCCGTCCCTCCTTCCGATTTGATCCCGTCCAGGGATCGGTCTGAAGAACCCTGCTGCACCGGGTCATCCGATTGGGGCATTGCGACCTCTCCACCAGAGAGGACGCGATGCCAGCAAACAGAGAGATGACCATGCGACAGATGCGGCAAGTGCTGCGGCTCCACGCCAGCCAAACCAGCGATCGCGAGATCGGCCGGATTGTCGGTGCGGCGCGCTCGACCGTGCGCGATGCCATCCAGCGGGCCAAGGCGGCCGGGCTGGCCTGGCCCCTGCCGGAGGACCTGACCGACGCGGCCCTGGAGGAGAAGCTGTTCGCCCGGGCGGGCACCCGGGTCGGAACGCGCCGCCGGCCGGAGCCGGATTGGGCTCACCTGGTCCAGGAACTCAAGCGGCCCGGCGTCAGCATCGCCATCCTGCATGAGGAGTACCGGGCAGACCATCCGGACGGCTACGGCTATTCGCGTTTCTGCGACCTGGTCCGCTCCTTCGAGCGCCGCCTGACGCCGACCATGCGTCAGCATCACGTCGCCGGCGACAAGGTGTTCGTGGATTACTCGGGCAAGAAGCTGCCGATCGTCGATCCACTCACCGGCGAGATCCGCCAGGCCGAGATCTTCGTCGCGGTGCTCGGCGCCTCCAACCTGACCTATGCCGAAGCCACCTGGACCCAGACCCTGCCGGATTGGATCGAGGCGCATGTGCGCATGTTCCGGTTCCAGGGTGGCGTGACCAAGCTCGTCGTGCCGGACAACCTGAAGAGCGGCGTCCACAAGGCCTCGTTCTACGATCCCGAGATCAACCGCAGCTACGGCAAGATGGCGGCCCATTACGCGGTCGGCATTTTGCCAGCCCGACCGCGCCGGCCGAAGGACAAAGCCAAAGTCGAGGCCGGGGTGCGCTTCGCCCAATCCTACATTCTCGGTCGCCTGCGCCACCGCACCTTCTTCTCGCTCCAGGAGGCCAATGCCGCGATCGCCGAGGCCGTCGAGCGGATGAACAGCGTACCCATGCGCCGGCTCGGCGTCAGCCGGCGCCAGTTGTTCGAGACGATCGAGAAGCCGGCCCTCGCACCCCTGCCGGCCGAGGACTACGTCTTCGCGCAGTGGCAGTTCGCCCGGGTCGGGCTCGACTACCACATCGAGGTCGAGGGCTTCTTCTACTCGGTGCCATTTGGCCTCATCGGCCAGCAGGTCGAGGTGCGCGTCACCCAGCGCACGATCGAGGCCTTCCACAAAGGCGGACGCGTCGCGGCCCACGCGCGGCGTTATGCGGGACGGGCGCATGGCACGCAGGCCGAGCACATGCCGAGCTCGCATCGCCGCTATGCCGCCTGGTCGCCCGAGCGCTTCCGCTCCTGGGCGGCGTCGATCGGCCCCAACACCGAGGGGCTGATTGCCGCCATTCTGTCCGCCCGCCGCCATCCCGAGCAGGGCTTTCGCACCTGCATCGGGGTTTTGCAGCACATGCGCGGCATCCCGCAGGAGCGTGTCGAGGCGGTCGCGGCCAAAGCCCTGGCGATCCAGGCGCTGACCTACAAGAGCATCGTGTCGCTTCTCGACACCTACCGCGAGCGCGCTCCCGCCGCCGATACGCCCGTTCTCACCCACCCCAATGTCCGCGGACCGGGGTATTTCCACTGACAGGAGACCGACCATGTTGATCCATCCCACCCTCGACCAGCTTCACGCGCTGGGCCTGCACGGCATGGCCAAAGGCTTCAAGGCGCTCAGCGCCACTCCCGAGGCTGACGCGCTCGGCCATGCCGAATGGCTCGGCCTGATCCTCGATCATGAAGTGACGACGCGGCAGCAGAAGCGCTGCGAGACCCGGGCCAAAACGGCCAAACTGCGCCATCCCGCCAGCGTCGAGGATGTTGACTTCCGGGCCGCACGCGGCCTCGACCGGGCGCTGTTTCTCAAGCTGGCCACCTGCGACTGGATCCGCGAGCGGCGCAATCTGTTGATCACCGGCCCGTGCGGGGTCGGGAAGAGCTGGCTCGCCTGCGCCCTGGGACACCGGGCCTGCCGGGAGGACCTGTCGGTGCTCTACCATCGTGTGCCACGGCTGTTTGCGGCGCTCGATCTCGCCCGCAGCGATGGCCGCTACTCTCGCCTGTTACGCAGTCTTGCCCGGGCCAAGCTGCTGATCCTCGACGACTGGGGTCCTGAGGCGCTCACCGGCGAGCAGCAGCGCGATCTGCTGGAAATCGTCGAGGACCGCTACGATGCCGGTTCGCTGCTGATCACGAGCCAGGTGCCGGTCGAGAACTGGTACGCGATGATCGGCAGCGTTCCGACGCTGGCGGACGCCATCCTCGATCGGGTCGTGCACAACGCCTACCGGATTAATCTGACCGGCGAGAGCCTGCGCAAGACCCGCCACACGCCAGCCGACGCTTGACCAGCGTCACCACCTCAACCACCATCCATCACTGACCCGAAGAGCGGCGCTCAGGTGGACGACTTCACCTCGGACCCATGGACGGCTTGAAATCGGAATGCCTGGACGGCTTCAGATTGGACGAAGTGGACGGCTTCGTCGGTATCCTCAAGTCCATCGGCAGCATTCCGCCCGCCGAGGCGGAAGCCACCTACTATGCCCAGCTTGAGCTCACGCCGATGGCCGCATAGAATCCAAGCCAATTAGCCTCCGGAAAATCCGGCGCGGTTCAATACGGGTGGGCTCTGTTGTTCCGCCGCGCCATCTGGCGATTATAGATCAGTCGTCCTGCCACGCCGTCGAATTGCTCTTGCGTCACGATGGCCGGCACCGAGGCCACTGCAATCCAGTCTGCGGGGGCGGTCTTGTGGCACGTCCCGCCCGCCGGATGGGCCGGGAGCAGGGCTGAGCGTCGCTTGTGACAGAGACCGAAGCGCTTCCGGTTCGCGAACACCTGACCGGTGTAGGTTGGATTGGTCAGCAGGCAGCGCAACGCCGACGGGCTCCAGGTCGGGTGACCTAAGGGAGAGGGAATGCCAAGCCGCGCCAAGCGCCGAACCAAGTCGATGATCGTGGTCCCGTCGACATACCAGGCGAAGATGTCCCGGACGACAGCGGCTTGGGCGGCGTTGAGGCGCACCCCGGCGGGATTGCGAGGGTGGTTGGGATCAAGCTCATAGCCGTACGGCGCCTTGGTCCAGGGCAAGAGTGTCCCGGCCCGCAGCCGGCGTAACCCATGCTGGACAACTCGACCGCGCCGCATGCGCTCCGCAATCAGGGTGCGCTCATACTCGGCCACGGCGCCGCGGATCTGGAGGAGGAGTTGATCGTGCGGATCCTGGCTCATCGGGCGGTCGAGGAAGTCGACCTGGGCCCCATGCTTTTGCAGCTCTTCAACCAATAGCACCTGATGCACATAGTTGCGCGCCAGACGATCCGGAGCTGTGATCAGGATCCGGTCGAGTTTGGCATTGGTGGCAGCCTCGCGCAGGGCATCGAGCCCCGGACGGTGCAGGTTGGCGCCACTGTAGCCGTCGTCTCGAAAGACATGCTTGAGAGGCAGATCCTCGCCATGGGTCAGAGCATGGGCACGCAGCCGTTCGATCTGCTGCTCAATCGACTGGCTCTGGACCTGACGCGGGGTTGAGACGCGCACGTAAGCGGCTAGGATCGGCATGGCGGCTCTCCTGTGCTGGCGGTTCGCCCCCCGCGCCGTCGGGACTGGGTCTGGGTGCTTGGCTGACCGCCAGGAGAAGCTGGAAGGCCTTGTCCCAGCGTCGCAGGGCGTCCGGGTTCTCGACCCAGCACCGTTGGATTGTCCATGGAGGTTGGTTCATGGTCCCCTCCGCGAGGGCGGAATTCCTCGGGAGGAGAACTGCTACAGGTCGGCTGCGGGCTGCGAGCGGGATGTGGCTCCACGTCAGAACCAACTGACCGGGGCGGCTGAGACAAAATTTGTCGTTTGTGAATCGCCCATCCAGACCGAGTTCCAGTGGCCGAAGCATGGAGGCAGGGCTCGCCAGGTGATGTTGTGGACGGTGAAGTAATGCAGCGCCTCCAGGAAGCGGCGGTCGTTGCGCCCCTTGGCGCCGCGCCGGGAGCACGAGGCGGCAAACACTCGCAGCACTGTCGCCCAATCGTCCTCCGTCATTCCCGTCAGCATGGTCGAGCCTCCTGAAGTCGACCCGCTATGAATCATCGCGACACTGATTTGGGAATCTACTACCCGTTGCTCAGCCCAATCCGTCCACACGGCCTAGGGCTTGGCAGGCAACAACCTGCCCAAATGGGCAACTGGTGCGTTGTTGGAACAAGGACCATCCGTTCTGAACGGAGCTGCCGATGTCGCTACCCTCCCTTCACCCATGTGGATGCCCCAAGTGTCACTCGCGCAAGCCCCATCCGGACCGCATGCTTCATCGGCAGATCAACCTGCTTGCCAGCCGGCTCGACGAACAGCAGCGCCGGTGGTTTATCGCGTTTGAGGCGATGCGGATCGGCTGGGGCGGCACTCAGCGGCTTGCCCAGATCACGGGCTTGAGCCCCCATACCATCCGGCGCGGCCGTCGCGAACTCGAGGCCGGGCTTGTTGACCGCCCCACCGAGCGCGTGCGGGTCGCCGGTGGTGGCCGTCCCACCCGAGAGGTCCAGGATCCTGAACTCCCACAGACCTTGGAGGAGTTGCTCGAAGGCGAGACAGCGGGTGACCCGATGGGTCGGCACGCCAAAGCCAAGCGGAGTTCTCTGCATCATCTGAGCCATGAGCTTGCCGTCGCAGGACACCCGGCCAGCCGCCCCACGGTGGCGCGCCTGCTGCGCCAATTGGGCTACTCGCCCAAAGCCAATGCACGGCGTACCGAGGCGCACAGCACGCCGCCTGAGCGCGATGCGCAATTCCAGCACATCGCCGAACAGCGCGCGCAGTTTGCAGCCACAGGTGAGCCGATCATCAGCGTGGATTCGAAAAAAAAAGGAATTGGTCGGTGACTTCAAGAACCCGGGCCAGACGTGGTGCCGGAGAGCCGAGCCGGTCTTGGTGCACGACTGGCCGCAGGATGCAGTCGGTCAGGCCATTCCTTACGGCATCTACGAGATCACAACCAACAGCGGCTATGTGTGCATCGGCGATTGCTTTGACACCCCGCGCTTTGCCGTTGAGGCGATCAGTGACTGGTGGGAGAGCGAAGGACAGAAGCGCTTTCCAGAAGCCGGGCGTCTCCTCGTCCTGGCCGATGCGGGCGGCTCGAACAGTTGCCGCTCCCGAGTTTGGAAAGCCCAGTTGCAAGAACAGCTCTGCGATGCCTGCGGGCTCGAGGTCACGGTGTGTCACTATCCCACCGGCTGCTCGAAGTGGAACCCAATTGAGCACCGGCTCTTCAGCTTCATCAGCTTGAACTGGGCTGGCGTGCCGCTGCGGACCTTTGCGACGATGGTCCGCTACAGTGCCGGAACCGTCACGGCAGCCGGGCTGCGGGTGAATGCTCGCCTCAAGCGTGGTGGCAATGAGACCGGGGAGCGGGTCTCCGACGAGGTCATGCGTCGCCTCCACCTGAGGCCGCATGCCGTCTGTCCCGCATGGAATTACACGCTCTCGCCGCGAACTTGATAACCTGAATTGGCAAATAGTTGGCTGCCAAGCCCCTAGCACTACTTTGGCAGGTATGAGGAACGTGGCGAGGCCTGCCGACGTCTTCTCGGAAGGATTGTCCGCAGGAGGTTGTCATGAGCACCTCAGTGGCGTGGGAACACGAACTTCAGTCTTGGCTCGAACCCTTCCTCACCCATCTGCATCACCCGGCCCGCCGGCGCATGTGCCCGCTCTATGTGGCAGGCCTGATCGGTCCCGGTGAGCGCAAGAGCCTGCAACCGATAGCCGCTCGGGTGGCGCCCGCCGATTATGATCAACTGCATCACTTCGTGGCCGTCGGTCCCTGGGACGAGGCGCCGCTGGACGCCGAACTCCTGGCCCAGGCCAACCGGCTTGTCGGCGGACTTGAGGCCATCCTGGTGATCGACGACACGGCGTTGCTCAAGAAGGGCACCCATTCGGTGGGTGTCGCCTCGCAATATGCCGGAGTGGTGGGCAAGAAGGCCAATTGCCAGAGCTTGGTCTCGCTGACGCTCGCCAAAGATGAGGTGCCGGTCCCGATTGTGCTGCGGTTGTTCCTGCCCGACACCTGGATCAGAGATCCCGAGCGCCTGCAGCACGCCGGGGTGCCTGAGACCTTCTGGGTGGAGCGCTCCAAGCCTGAGATCGCACTGGAGGAACTCCAGCGCGTGATGCAAGCGGGCGTGAGCTTCGGGGCTGTCGTGACGGACGCGGGCTACGGCATCAGTGCTCCCTTCCGTCAGAGCCTGTCGGCGCTCGGGCTGCTCTGGGCGGTGGGCATTCCCCGGATCCAGAAGGTGTATCCAGCCGATGTGCGGTTGGGGCCCGCCCCGCACACGCGTGGAGGGCCGCGCAAGACCCCGATCCCAGACGCAGAGGCTGTTGCGGCTGAAGCCATGCTGGCGACGAGCTCATGGCAGCGGATCACGTGGCGACGCGGCACCAAGGGTCCGCTGCGAGCGAAGTTCGCGGCCGTGCGCGTGCGGGTCGCCGATGGGCCTACGGTGCGTCTGCAGGGACGGACCGGTCAGCATCTGCCCGGCGACGAAGTCTGGCTCGTGGGCGAGCATCGCACCTCAGGCGAGCGCAAGTACTATCTGTCCAACCTGCCTCCCGACACATCGCTGAAGCAGCTTGCGGCTCTCATCAAGGCGCGGTGGGTGTGCGAGCAGGCGCACCAGCAGCTCAAAGAAGAACTCGGCCTCGATCACTTCGAGGGCCGCTCGTGGCGGGGCTTGCATCGGCATGCGCTACTGACGCTGATCGCCTATCTGTTCCTGCAGCATCTGCGCTCGCGGACCGCCACTGGGGGGAAAAAGAAGGGCCGGCGGGCCCCCACCACAACCGACACTGCCGGCCATTCGGCGCATGCTGCTTGATCATCTGATGCACGCCATGCGCCTCCGATGTCCAATCTGCCGGGCCCGCTTCACCCTTGGATCACTGATGAAGCTGCCAAAGTAGTGCTAGGAAATTCAATGCTGTGTTTCGAAAATTGCGAGATAGTTCTTAGCAAATACTGATGCGGCGTTCGGACCCGGTTCACGCCCTTGAAATAGTGCGTGCGAGCCAGTCATCCGAACTTGAAGAGGACACCGAAGCCGCCGCGCGGATAGTTCCACTCGATCTCGCCCGACGCTTCGCAGAGCACGCGGCAGGTGCCGCATTCCATGCAGCCGTCGGCGGTAATCTCGACCTGGCCCTTGTCGTTCAGCTCGTAGCACTTGGCCGGGCAGACGCGTGTCAGTGCGATAAGATTGGGACTCGGCTTCTCGTGCGGCCGCACCTTGATGTGCGGCCCCCCGGCATCGACCAGATAGCGGTTCAGGAAGAGCTTGTCCTCGACGCGGAGTTCGGCCACTGCGATCGTCATCTCGTCTCTCCTTATTTAGCGCCAAGCGAACGCCAGGCGGACAGCGTCGCTGACCAGGCCCCAGCGCGAGCGCGCCTTGATGAAGGCGGCCGTGGTCGCCTTTTCCTTCTCGATCTTCGGCGTGCCGTCGACGCGCATGAAGTTCTGCGCGGCCAGGGACATCAGCTGCGGGTAGGTCATGAAGAAATGGCGAGAATGGGTATGGAGCAGAACTGGCATGTCCTTGTATTTCATCAGGTCTTTGACGACAAAGGAGTTGTCCAGCATGGTCTTGTAGAGGGCGAGGTTCTCCTTGGTCATAGGGTCCCCACGGCTGTTGATCTGGAAGATCGCCTCGCCGGCGATGCGGCCGGAGGTCATGGCGAGGTTGGAGCCTTCGCGGTGCACGGCATTGTTGAGCTGCGCCGCGTCGCCGACAACGACCCAGCCGTCGCCGAAGAGCTGCGGGATCGCCTTGTAGCCGCCCTCGGGGATGAGATGGGCAGTATATTCCTTGACCTCCGAGCCGGCGATCAGCGGCCGGACCGACGGATGGCGCTTGAAGGCGTCGAGAAGCGCGTAGGGGCTCTCCGTTGTGGAGGCGAAATCGGAGACCAGGCAGCCGATGCCGAGCGAGATCGACTCCCTGTTGGTGTAGAGGAAGGCCAGTCCGGTCATGCCGCGCGAGATGGTGCCGGCGGCTTCGATCACGCAGCCTTCATTGCCTTTCAGGCCGAAGCGCTCTCCGATGACCTCTTCCGGCAGGAAATGCATCTCTTTGACTGCGAGCGCTACCGTTTCCGGCTTCGGCATCTCGCGCAGGCCCGCGCGGGTGCCCAAAAGGCCGTTGACGCCTTCGGCGAGCACGACGACGTCGGCGAAGATGACGTCGCCGGCGCGGTCGGTGCGCACGCCGATCACCTTGCCCTTGGTGTCGTGGGCGAGCTCGGTCACGGTGGTCTCACAGAGCACGGTCGCGCCGGCCTCGCGCACCTTGCGCGAGAACCATTTGTCGAACTGCGCGCGGATGATGGTGTAGCGGTTGGGCATGGCCTCGTTGAAGTCGTCCGACCGGTAGTGCATGCCGGTGTGGGAGGTGTCATCCATCATCCAGAAGCGCTGCTCGACGGCGTGGCGCTCCAGCGGGGCGTCCTCGCGAAAGTCCGGGATGATCTTCTCCAGCATATCAGCATACATGATGGCGCCCTGGACGTTCTTGGAGCCCGGATATTCGCCGCGCTCCAGCTGCAGCACCTTCATGCCGCGGCTCGCCATGGTGTAGGCGGCCGCATTGCCGGACATGCCGGCCCCGATGACGATTGCGTCGAATTTTTCCTCGATCATGGCCGTCTCCGTCAGCTGGCGAGCTTGTCGCGGTTGTGCGGCGAGAGCCGCCGCGTGAAGGCTTCCGTCAGCGCCGGCAGGAAGCGGATCGCATCGGTGACGATGCCGAGGTGGACGAAATCAAAAATCGGGGCGTTCGGGTCGGTGTTGATAGCGACGATCAAGTCCGCGCCCTCGACACCGACGCGATGCTGGATGGCTCCGGAGATCCCGGCGGCGATGTAGAGCTTCGGCCGGATCGTCTTGCCGGTCTGGCCGATCTGGCGGTCTGCCGGCATCCAGCCTTTCTGGACCAGCGGGCGCGAGCAGCCGTATTCGGCGCCAATGGCGGAAGCGAGATTCCTGACGAGCTGCAGGTTCTCCACCGCGCCGAGGCCGAGGCCGCCGGCCACGACGACGTTGGCATAGGCGAGATTGGCCTTGGCCGACTGGCTGTCGGGCAGGAATCCGAGGATCTTGGTGACGACCTCTTCCTCGGCCATGGCCAGCTTGTGCTGGATGACCCGGCCCACCGGCTTGTCCACCCGCTGCGGCATGGCCATGACCCTCGGTCGCACTGTGGCCATCTGCGGCCGGTAGTTGATCGTGTAGATCGTGCAGAGCAGTGAGCCGCCGAAGGTCGGCCGCGTCGCGGCGAGCGAGCCGTCGGCGTCGACGTCGAGCTCGGTGCAGTCGGCGGTGAGTCCGGTGAGAAGCGTGGTCGCGGTGGAACCGGCGAGGTCGCGGCCGAGGATGGTCGCCCCCAGAAGCAGGATCTCGGGCTTGTAGGTGTTGAGCAGGTCGGTCATCGCCCTGGTGAAGGGCTCGTTGCGGTAATGGGCGAGCAGCGGGTCCTCTATGATGTAGGCGAGGTCGGCGCCATAGGCGAAGGCCTCGGCGACCGCATGCCACGTCGCCTCGCCGGGCGGGCCGAGCACGACGCCAGCGAGCTCTACCCCGAGCTTGTCGGCGAGCTTGCGGCCTTCGCCGAGCAGTTCGAAGGAGACGGGATGGACCTGGCCGCGCTCCAGCTCGATGAAGACCCAGACGTGCCGGTAGTCCTTGAAATGCTCGGGCAGCTCCTTCTTCATGCCGGCACGGCCGGCGGCGGGGGGAGGGGTTTCTCGGTTCGCGGTCGACATCGTCTGCTCCTTGCCGTCACGCGGCGCCGTCGAAGGGGAGTTCGTGTTCCAGCGCCGGCTGGCGGGTTAAGATTGCGGCAATCAGCTCGTCAGCGAGATCGCGCAGCGTCTTATCGGTGGTGTCGATTTGCGCCGCCTTTTCCGCCCGCGCGGTAGGGGCGAAAACGCGCTTGACGACCGTCGGAGAGCCGCGCAGGCCGCATTTGGCGAGGTCCTCAATGCCGGCGTCGGCCGCACTCCACTTCACGATCTGGCTGCGCGCGGCGCGCAGAGCGTCGTCGAGCGAGCCGCGGCGGATCTCGTTGGTGCCTTCCAGCATGGTGATGAGGCAAGGGAGCCTGCTCTTCAGCATCTGCATGCCGCCTTCCGAGCGGCGCTCGACCGTGATCTCGCGCACATCGAGATCTATGGAGGCGATCTTCGCGACATAGGTGAGCTGCAGGAGGTCGAGGCGCTTGGCGATGCCGGGCCCGACCTGGGCGGTGTCGCCGTCGATCGTCTGCTTGCCAGTGAAGACGATGTCTGGCGTACCGAAGGTCTCGCCGACCTTTGTGATTGCCTGAGAGAGAGCGAAGGAGGTCGCCAGCGTGTCGGAGCCGGCAAAATAGCGGTCGGTCAAGAGCACCGCGCGGTCGGCGCCGTAAGTGAGCGCCTTGCGCAGCGCGTCCTCGGCCATGGGCGGACCCATCGTAAGCACGGTGACCTCGCCGCCATGGGCGTCGCGCAATCTGAGTGCTTCTTCGAGGGCGAACAGGTCGTAAGGGTTGATGATGGTCGGCACACCCTGGCGCATGATCGTGTTCGTCACCGGATGGACGCGTATCTGCGCGGAATCCGGCACTTGCTTGATACAGATTACGATGTGCATGGCGGTCTCTCTAGGCTCCTATCCGGATGCGGGCTTGGCGGTTCATCTCCTTCCTAGCATCATTTCCTTCCTAGCATCATTCGTGCCAACTGTTTTGCGTTCCCCTATGCCTTTGAAATGCGGTTGTTTTCTTCTGAAGGCGCCGTCGTGATAACCGGATTTGTCGGCTGCTCGACATTGTCGTGTCGCACTCATTCCTTCCCGAACAGCTTCAGGACAGAGTCGAACGGAACGAAGGTGCGGCCCGGCGTGGCGGGTTTGTCCGGATCGTGGTCTTTGAGCACTTTGAAGACCCGGTGCGTGAGCGGCGAGGAAGTCGCGAAGTCCTCGTAGGCACGTTCCAGCGTGGCGCACGCCCGCGCGGCGATCACCTGGTCGGGGAGATCGGAGAAATCCTCTTCGGCGAGGTATTGCCCCATGCGCTTCATGATATGGAGCCGTGACACATTGAGCACCTTCGGATCATAGGGGACGCCAAGGACTGCGAAGAACTCCTCCGCAGCCGACAGGCCCTCCAGCTGCGCGAGGATATCGGTGGCATCGATGTGACGGCTGTCAGCGGAACCACTGCTCATTGCATTCTCCCCTGGTGGGAAATGGTGGTCTCGGGTGCGTTCGCGGCAAGCTGACGCTGCAGCCGCGAAATCCGCAGTTCGAGGAATGAGAAGCGGTCGACCAGCGAGGCAATCGCATCGCCGACCGGGCCGGGCATTAGGTGATGGTCGAGATCGATCCGGCCATTAACGATGCGGCCGGGTATGCCGACCACGGTCAGGCCGGGCGGGACGTCCTCGATGAAAACTGCATTGGCGCCGACCCGGCAGCCGGCACCGACGCGGACGCCGCTATCGAGAGTCGGATGGCACTTGCCCGGCGCCCAGGACGTGCCGCCCAGCGTGATGCCGTGATAGAGGGTCACCTCGTCGCCGACCTCGCCGGTTTTGCCGATGACGAACTCGGTGCCGTGATGAATGAGGAAGCGCCGGACGATCGTCGCGCCCGGATGGATGTTGGCATTCATCACGAGGCCGGCCGCCCAGGACGGCAAGCGCGCCGGGAAGCGGAAGCCTCGCCGCCACAGACGATTAGCGAGCCGGTGACAGACGATGGCGTGGACGCCGGGAAAGGTGAGCACGATTTCGAGCGTGCTGCGCGCGGCCGGATCGCGCGCCTTCCCGCAGGCGATGTCCTCACGGAGCATGGCCATCAAGGATGGCGGAACGGCTTTTGCGCCGCGCCGCGCGGCTGCTATGCTGGAGGACGTGGTGGCGAGGATAAACGACATCGCCGGCCTCACCCGATTTCAAGGGTTGGGCCGGCAGCCTCGCTGCGCAGTCTGTCGTAGAGCTCGACCAGCTGAGTTGCGGTGATTGCCGATCTGGTCTCGGCCGCCTTGCGGCGGACGCGGGCGACCATCGCGGCTGCCAGATCTGGGTCGAGGTCGCGGCCGTTTTCGCTCAGCACATGGGCAATCGCGGTAGCGCCGGAATGCTTGCCGATGACGATGCGCCGGCAGCAGCCGACGAGCGCCGGATCGAGCCCCTGATAGGTGTGGAGATCCTTCAGCAGCCCCGCGACATGGATGCCGGATTCGTGGGTGAAATCATCGGCGCTGACGACCGGCTTGATGGCCGCTGTCGGCCGGCGAGCGGCCCGCGCCACCTGGGCGGCGAGGTCGGGCAATACGGTCAGGTCGATGCCGGTATCCGCGCCGTCGAGGACGGCCAGCGCGGCGGCCACCTCTTCCAGCGCGGCATTGCCGGCACGCTCGCCGAGCCCGCTGACGGTGACGGAGGCATGGCGCGCGGCGGCACGGATCGCCGCCAGCGTGTTGGCGGCGAGACCGAGGTCGTTGTGCGCATGAAATTCGAGGTCGGCGGGAGACTGGTCCGCGACCTGGGCGGCAAATTCGACGGTCGAAAAGGGGTCGAGAACACCGACCAAGCCGGCCAGCCTGACACGGCTTGCGCTGGCGCACGCAGCCGTCTCGATCACACTGGCGAGATGATCCCGGTCGGCCCGCGAGGCATCCCCGCAGCCCACCGTGACGAAGAGGCCGCGGGCGGCTGCGTGCCCGACCATGTGCTCGATGACCTGAAGCGCTCCCGCCCGATCAAGGCCGGGCTTGGCGGTGAGTAGGATGTCCGATGCAGGCAGTGACAGATTGACGGCGGCGATACCGCTCTCGATTGCTGCGTTGAGATCCTCCGACCTCATTCGACACCAAGCCTTGGTTGCGTAAAAACGCTGACGTGTCACTCGTTGAAGCAATTTTGTGTCGTGCAGGACTGGATTGGCCGAATACTTCTCGGTGCAGACGCATGAAATCGTACAAATAGTGCACCAAGATCGGGCCAGTTTGAGTTTTGATACAGCCAGGGCTGTGAGCCGAATCGGGAGACGCAGCGCGCCCGCGGCGCAAATTGCTTCGATCTCGTCGGCGCCCATGGCCGTCGTGAAGGCGGCGCCGGGTGCCTGTGCCCGGTCGCACAGGGTCGTATCGTTGAGAAAGACCGGACGTTTCATGAGCGGCGGTCGGCTCTTCTGCCCCTCAGGCCTAGACCGGATCGAAGCTCTTCGGCACTTCGTCCCCGGCCCTGAGGGGGGAAAGAGCACGCAGCTTCTCCACGATTCCGGGCATGACCTCGAGCACCCGGTCGACATCCTCCTCGCCGTTGTCGCGCGAAAAGGAAAAGCGGATTGCCCCATGTGCCGCGGTATAGGGGATATTCATCGCCCTCAGGACATGGCTCGGCTCCAGATCGACGCTGATCATCAATTTAAGCGCATCGCCGCAAGAGATGGCGCCGACCTCACCGACGGCATTGGCCGTTTCCAGAACGCCGGCATTCTTCGGGTTGAAGAAGTATTCCTTGACCTTGTCGCTATAGTCCCACATGGCCCTTCTCCCTGTCTCAGGCGATCAGCCGAAGGACTTGCCGCAGGCGCACTTCTCGCGCGCGTTGGGATTGTCGAAGACAAAGCCGGAGGATTCAAACCCCGTGACGAAGTCGACGGTCGTGCCGGCGACATGGGGTTGGGAGCCTACGTCGACGAACACCTTGACCCCGTCTGTCTCGATGACCGCGTCGCCCTCGCGCGAGATGCTTTCCAGGCCTAGCAGGTATTGGAAGCCGGCGCAGCCGCCGGCCCGGACCATGATGCGCAAGCCGTCGGCCGGCTCAGCGGCGCGGGAAAGCGCAGTCTTCACCGCGGCGACGGCGTTTTCGGTGAGCATGATCATGGGACGATTTCTCCTCACTCCGTGACGCACTTGCGGAGAACCATGCATGTCCCATGCCAAAGGAGAAACTCATGTCAAAACAACATAATGGCTCTAATGCTGCGATGTCGCCGGTCCGACATTGTCGACTATCGGACCACGCGGAGCGCGGTTGGATGACCCGTGAACTGCGCTGTTCCCGTGGAGCAATCCTGTCTGCAGCTCCTGTGAAAACGTCAGGCAACCGACACGGCCTGTCGGGTTTGTCGCGTCCGCAACACGGTGGTGTTCGGCCCGACTTCCTGCTGCACTCTCAAGCCATTGACCAGTATGCAGAAAAATATTTCTGAGGCGCTTTCTGCGCAGTTGGCACGCCTTTTGAAACTCCCCCGTCGGGGGCCGGAAAACTCCCCCGTCGGGGGCCGGAAAACTCCCCCGTCGGGGGCCGGAAGGAGCTGCCCACCTAGCTGTGCGAGAGCAACAGATGCGGATTGCGGAGCAATCCGGATAACGGCTGAGTTTTGCCATGTCGGAAACCTGATGACTTCTGAAATCGCAGGGAGATCGAAATGCTTCATAAAGCGGACGGAACTGAAGTATGGCCGCGGACCTCGACAAAGTTGCCGTATCTGTCGCTTGCCGGTGTCATTGAATCTTCGGAAGACTATGCCACAATTCGGCCAAGGCTGCGTCGGGCCTATGAGGGGCTTCCCGGCATCGCCTCCGATGATGCATTTCTGGTGCAGGAATTCGAGGATGGCGGCGGTTTGCTCTTCTGCGCCCACCCCGACAAGAACTGCGCCTTGCTGCTGCCAGGAAATTGATCGTGGCTTGGAGAAGCAAAAACCCTGTGCTGGTCTCGCAAACCTCGTCGACGTGACCGAGAACAGCCTGGATGGCATCGCCGACATGCGGGTGCTAGGACCGGTTGCTGGATATCCATCTTGGCATGCCAATCCGGGAAGAGCTGCCGAAATACGCGGGCTATGTTTCCGCCCGCAACATCATGCCCGATCACGACGCAGCCCTGGCCGACAGCGTCGATCTGTCCTGGCTGAGGGAATATGGCGAGCAACTGATCGATTACGATCCGCACCGCCTCAATCCGGGCAGTCCGGTCCGACGCCGGGAAATCCTCGGCCGGTACCATGTACGGCCCGAACCCTTTGCAGAGGCCAATACGGTGGCCAATGCCATTCTCGGTCATTTCGAGAAATCCATGGGCATTGCTTTGGTCCAGTAGGCAGTAGCCTCGCCTCTGACACCGCATTGGCGCTTAGATAGGGAGAACATCGATGATCAGATATCAGACAGAACATTTGATCCTTACTTCTATGCGACCCGAGCACGAAAAGGAATCATTCAAATTGCATATCGACCTGGATGTGCTCGCGTACTTTCAAGAGGGCGACCCAGGCTGGCAGGAGCACATCAGCGCAGCCCTGCGCAGGGCCGCCGGCAAGTCCAATGACTGAAGCCCGTGCAGCCGCAGAGGCTGAGGTGCTGGAGCACCGCGGCTATCAGATCCGACTCAGCCCAACTGGCCTGGAATGGATGGCCTTCGTGGCACAGCCCAAACAGCGCCCGACCTTGATCATGGCTCCCGATCGCGATGCTGCCACCGCCAAGGCCTACGAGTGGATTGATCGACAGCTTGCATCTGACAAGACACCAGTATGAGCTACAGCCTGATCCAGCTGGCGCCCGGCGCCTATGACCTCCTCCTGAATGGAGAGGTTGTGGGGAGTGTCGTGCGCAGCAGCTCATTCCAGCCTTACACTTGGACAGCGGAACTGCTTGAGGATTTACCTCCGGCTCGGAGGCCTGCACCCTTCACTGAGATCGAACATATCTTCGCCTCGTTGAAGGAACTCTGTGATTGGCTCGGTAATGTACAGATGGAAACCGGACGGGACGCTGATCCGCATTCGCAGATAGTTCAGTAGTGGATCCGCATCTTAGCTTGAGTTTGGCCATTTCTGACGGGTGATTTGCGAGCGCGGGAGCGGCGAAGCGAACAACGCGGTAGGTTGGTGTGTCCCCGCCAAGAGAGACGCCGCCATGCTGCACCTGCCCGCCCGCTTCGCCGCGATCATGTTAGCCTTTGCCCGGCTCTTTCGCCACCGGACCTGGTGCCATGCCGAGATCCTGCTCCTCGGGGCCATCCTGGCGCCCGGCAAGCGCACGGTGACCAGCCTCCTGCGCATCGCCGGCCTCAGCCGCGAGCGGCACTTCGGCAACGACCATCGCGTTCTCAGTCGGGCCCGCGGGAGCGGACGCGACGCTGCCCGGCTGCTGTTGGGCCTGCTGATCCACGCCTTTGTCCCGACCGGTCCGGTGATCCTCGGCCTGGATGACACCATTGAGCGCCGCCGCGGCAAGCGAATTGCAGCCAAAGGCATCGACCGCGATCCGGTGCGCTCATCGGATGCCCACTTCGTCAAGGCCTCAGGCCTGCGCTGGACTTGCTTCGCGGAAGATACTGCTGGCGAGTTCGTCACGCTGGGGTCGGAGCCATCATGAGCTTGGTAAATGCGGATTGACGGGTTTGCGCAAGTGGTGTGCCACCCATCCAAGCACCAATGCGGACGAGGTTCATGGCAGCTGCCGTCAGCACGTGTTGCAGATGCGGTTTGGCGAGACCGATATAGCGCGAGCGCTGAAGATGCAGGACCCGGACGCCCGCCGAAATCGTTCCTTCGATGCCGGCGCGCTGTCGATACTCTTTTGAGAAGGCGAGTTGCTCCTCGCGCTGGCGAGCCGCCTCCAGCGTCTCGTGTTCCTCGCGTGGTCGTAGCGTGAGCAGGCGCCGCCCGCTTCGGGTACACTGTGTCTTCAAGGGACAGGATCGACACTCTGTTGTCGAGAAGCGAACTTTCAGTGCGGTCCGTCTCTGGTGATCATCAGGACCCCAACTCCTGCTCTCGTGCCCGGCCGGACAGATTGCCACTTCCCGATCCCAATCGAGGAGGAAGTCCTGCACCGTGAAGCCCTCGCCTGACCGGACCTGCCCCTGATCATCCTTGGGAGCCGGCCCTAACAGGGTGATGCCTTTCTGCCGGCTGGCGACCAGTTGGTCGGCTGCGACATCCCCGGCATCGACAAGGTGAGTGGCCGGCAGCAGACCCTTGGCTTCGAGCGCCGCATGGATGTCATCGAGAGCATCACAATCAACGATGGGCGCCGGCGTGGTCTCCCCATGCGTGATGAGATGCGGTTCGCCCTCGTCACACGCCTCGGTCAGATGCACCTTGTAGCCGATCCAGATCGTTGATTGCTTCCTGGCGTAGTGCACCTCCGGATCGTAGGGCGAGGCGACCATCAGCAAGGAGGGTGGAAACCCCTCCTGGTCCGTCCGCCACCGTATCAGAGGCAGAGCCTCAGGTCGCGCGGGTGGAGCTTCACTGAGCAGGCAGAAGTTCTGAAGCCAGACCTGCCGCAGCACCGCAACCGCCGGGATGTGTCGCAGCCATGTCGCTGCGCCAGGAGCCATGATGGCCGCAAGCCATTGATGACCATCGCGGCCGATCTGCTCGGCATGGGCTTGCCGCTTCTGGTTCGGGCCCACGGCCGAGAAGTCCTGCTCCAGCAGGTTGGGAGCGACCGGGAAGGCCTGATGGCTGTCGGTGGTGCGCTTGAACCGGCGCTTCTGTCGGCCTTTCAGCCCGTTCTCGCGCATCAGCCGGGCAGTCCGGCGCCGACCCACCGTCAGGCCTTCGTCCGGCAACTTGCGGGTCAGGCGCGGACTGCCATAGGTCCCATGGGAGCGGGCCAAGGCCGAGCGGACATGGGCCAGCAGCACCAGATCCTCGCGCTGGCGCGGACTGGCCGGACGGGAGCGCCAGGCGAAGGAGCCGCTCTGGCTGCCCCCGAGAACCTGGCACAGACGGGTGACGGAGAAGTCCGCTTTCGCCGCAGCGATGAGCCGGAACGTCATCGCCTTCCCTCCTTGGCGACACAAGCGGTGGCCCCCGCTTCAGGATCTCCCTCTCCTGACGCAGGATCTCGGTCTCGCGCCGCAGCCGCTTCAGCTCGGCCGCCATGGCCTCCTGGCGCTCGTCGGGCGGATGGTCGATCTCGCGCTCGCGGCGGCGATCGATCCAGTGGCGCAGGGTCGACAGGCCGATCCCGAGATCCGCGGCAATCGCCCGTCGGCTGCGGCCACTGGTCAGGGCGAGCCGAACGGCCTCATCCTGAAACTCTTTCGTAAAGCGTGTCTGGGGCATGGAGATCCTCCTGCTTCAGGAGAGGCTCTCCATTCTTTCGAAGCAATACCATGCTGGATCTCGCCCAGAAGTGTGGCGTCCGGTTGCGCCAGAGCTATCGGCGGGTGGCCAAGCACGCCGCGATCAGGATTGGACGCTATCTTCATGCGCATCAGTTCAAGCGCGCTACCCGCGAGCTGCGCTTCCTGCGGTTCAGGCTCGGTCGGGTAATCCGGGACGTACGCCGCAAGATCACAGGCGATGCGGCTCTGGAGGAGCGGTTTGGTCCGCTGCTCGCCTTGGCGGTGAGGGTCCGGCAGCAGACCCAGCGTCAGCGCGGGCCCAAGGTCTACGCCCTGCATGCACCCGAGGTGGAGTGCATCGGCAAGGGTAAGGCCCGCACACCGTATGAGTTTGGCTGCAAGGTGAGCATCGCCACTCCGGTCACGAAGCCCAAGGGTGGCCAGTTCGTGCTGCATGCCCGGGCGTTGCACGGCAACCCGTATGACGGTCACACGCTCGCAGCCGCGGTGGCCGATGTCGCCGTAATGACCGGAGTTGCGGTCCAGCGCACCCATGTGGACAAGGGCTATCGCGGCCACAACCATCCGAACCGGTTCCAGGTTTATCCTCCGGTCAGATCAGGCGCACGACCGCCGCCCTCAGACGCGAGATGAAGCGGCGGGCGGCGATCGAGCCGGTGATCGGGCACCTGAAAGCCGAGCACCGCATGGGCCGCAATCATCTGAAAGGCCGCGAGGGCGACCGCATCAATGCCGTCCTGGCGGCCGTCGGGTATAACTTCTCGCTCCTGCTACGGTGGTTGGCGGCGCTTTTGTGGCCTCTCGCCCTGATGCTGGTCGGCGATGATCCATTGCGCCAACGCGCATGACTCACGCTATCAAACATTCTTCACGGACGACTATATCAGTTGCTTCTGCCCTTACGCCTTCACGACTCTTCTCGGCTTGGCCTCGTTCTTTGCCGGCATTGCCGAGTTATCCACATCAATATTGCTTGTTTGTTCCCGACGGAAAAGGGGTGCGCCATATCTCTGTCGAGAAGCAGGGCACGGGCCTAAAAGCCTGTCCGGACGATCGGCAGCCGCGCAAGGTGGGTGTCGATCGCCTCCACCGCAGGACCGGGCAAGGGCAAATGCCTCTTCTCGCCCCCCCACTGCGTCAGAAAGCGCTCAACCGTCTCCTGTGCGACAGCCAGCGCCGGGCGGACGGGCAGGCCTGCCTTGTCCGCTAGGTACGAGAGCTCCTCGCGCGTAAAGCCGTCGAACCGCTTGGTCCTAGCGAACTTCAGCGCAAAGCTGTAGTCCTCCAGGTAGGGGATCGTCGAGACCAGGTCGTAGGCCGGCGCAAGCAGCGGCGTGCGCCGGTCCGGGTAGATCAGCGACCAGTTTTTCAGGTGCATGTCGGCATTGCCGATCAGCACGCTGAACACCACGCGCCGGATGAACTCCGCGACGCTGTCGCTGCCGCTCTCGATCCCGAGCACGTGCGCGAGACGGCGCAGCGTCGCCTTCTTGTACTTGTCCTCCGGATAGACACCGAACACCTGCGCGAAGTCCTCAATGTGAACGGGCCCGTCCGCCGTCCGGTCGAACCGCTTTATCGCAAAGGCCTGCCCTTTGAGCACGCCGATGCCATCCGGCAGCCCGTTGATCGAATCCACGTCGAGCAGCTGGATTTCCGGGACGTCAATACCGACCGCCCGGGCCAAGCTCATCATGGCATATTCATTCTCCGGCACTCCTTCAAAGCGGGTCGAAGGCAGCTTCACGATCCACTCGCCACCCACGCCCTGCGCGGGGACTACGAGACCGCCATTCTTGCCGCTGTTTTTGACGGCCGAAAATTTGAGCTGCACGCCGGCAAGGGAAAAGCGCAGCGCATTCTCACGGTCGCGCTTGACTGTTTTTGCAGGGGCGCTGTCCGCCTCCGGCGGCCAAGCCTCCCCGTCGGCCGGCACAATGGTCAGGGCGCCAGGTAGGTCGCGTCCCAGCACCCACAGCAGGAAAAACTCGCGCTCGACATGCACGCCCGCGCGCTCGGCGAGATAGTCCCGCAACGTGCCTTCGGGCAGCAGATTGGCAAAGAAGGGCGCCACACGCCGCTGTGTTGCGGGCAGATCGGTGATCAGCCCGCCAAACTCGTCTTTGAAAGACAGGCTCAGAGTGGGCCGGTCATTGCTCTCGATATAGCTGTCACTGAACGCGAAAATCGTGCGGTCGCCGCCCACATGAGTGAGCGTGCCGATCGTCTCGCCATAGAGCTGGACATAGAGAATGGAGACATCAGGCATCATCGTCCTCCTCATCCAGGGCATAGGCCGGTCGGACGGCCGGTTTTACAGCCGCGGGACTATGCGCAATGTGATTGCGCACGCTTCTAAGGGCCTGCGCCGCACTCCTGATCGCGCTCTGCAGGCCCGGGTCCTGCAGCTGGCGCGCGAGAGCCTCGTAGTTCTTAGTGTGAATCGGCAGATGCTGCAGGGGCTTGAGCTGCTCGACCGCCTTCTGCACGCGGGCAATCTCCTCCCGTGGGATCGTGACCTTCTGCAGAAGGTTGGCGGCATCGGCCAGCCGCTCCGCGTCCGGCAGAAGGTGCAAGCGAGAGAGCTCGCCCGACGCCTCGGCAATGCGTCTCAGATTGTTATGCAGACGCGCCTGCTGCTCGGCTTCCGCCGAGGGCGCGGTCGTCCTGACGACGCTGTCGACGGCGGGAAGGGCCTTGCGCGGGACCAGCCTTACATCCAGATCGAGGACGCGCGCGAGTTCGATCAGGCTGGAAAGCTGCAGATCGACCGCCCCGCTCTCGATCTTCGAGATATGGCTCTGCGGCAGGCCGACCAGCCCGCCCAAGGTGGCCTGGCTCAGTCCTTTATTTGCGCGGGCATCCTTCAGAGCCCTTGCGATTTCACCGACAGCTGGCATAATATGCTTTCACATATGGCATTAGAATCGTTATATATTTAAACATATCATCTTTGATCGAGCCTGTCAATTAGATATATGCCATAACATATATAGCGCTCTGGATATACGCTATAGCATATGAAGCATTCGGGATGTCAGGCTGTGGCCGTGCCCGGGACAGGGTCCTCCGACTTAGAAGGCCAGTGCCAGCCGCGGTCCGGCTTCAGCCTCTTCCAGGAGATGGCTTCTCTATTCGGCCGGGTTCAGTCAAGCGCTTAAGATCTGTTTGGCTCCATAACATGGCTGCCCCGCGGGCTCTCGCTTCTCTCCGGAATCAGCGCAATGGCTCTTCCACTATGGGGTCAGACGAATGAAGCGGAACGATCTGAACAGCGTCCTTTGTGCCTGAGGCGCAAGGAACATACCCTGATGCGGACTCGCTTCATTCATCGTCCCGCGAGGGACAGCTCTCCGCCACGGGGCGGAACCTTGTCTTTCCGTCCGGCTCGGACGGTCTTCGTCGGCCAGACGCACCTACATCGCCTGAGCCTCCCGCGTCCACCGGAACTCAGTGCCATCACACCAGATTCGATGCAGAATGGTCGCCAGCCGGCGGGCGAGCGCGATGACCGCCTTTCCCCGCCCGCGCCGCTGGGCCACCTTCATGGCCCAGGCCTTCAGCCAGGACCAGCGGCTGGCTCGGGTCAGGATGATCTGAGCCGCTTCAAACAGCAGCGTTCGCAGCATGGCATCGCCGCACAACGAGATCCGGCCCACCCGGCGGCTTTCCCCTGACTGATCCAGGACAGGTGTCAGCCCCAAGGCAGGACCCACCGCCTTGGAGCGCCGGAACCGAGCTGGCGTGTCGATCGTCGCCACAAAAGCCAGGGACACCACCGGCCCCACTCCCGGAACCGTCATCAGGCGCCGGCATACCTCATCATGGCGGACCAGGGCGAGCAGCTTCCGGTGCAGGGTGGCAAAGTGCTCGCGCAACTCGCGACGGGCCTGCAGCAGCGGTTGGATGACCTCGATCAGATCGGGCATGCTCTCGAGGAGCTCATGGATGCGCACCTCGAACCGCACCGTTCCGACGGCCCCAACTTTGAGCCCGAAGTTGCGCAACAGACCGCGGATGTCGTTCTCGACCGCAAGGGCTTTCTCCTGCAGGAGCTTGCGGGCGGTGAGCAGAGCCCGGCGCTTCTGACTTGAGAGTGTTTTGACGTGAACCGGTCGGAACAGGTTGACCCGCATCATCTGGGCGATGCCGCGGGCATCATTGCGGTCGCTCTTGTTGATCTGCGCCTTCAGGAAGGCTTTGGCGTGGCGCGTCTCGATGCACACGACAGGAAGTCCGGCTGAGGCAAGCCCCTCGAAGAGCCATTGCGAGAGAGGACCTGCCTCAAGACCAACCCGCTCGAGGCGCCAGGCGGAGTCTTGCAGAAGCTGCAGCAGGTCCTCGGGATGAGAGACGACCTTGATCTCACGGCAGATCTTCCCCGTCTCGTCAACGATGCACACCGACGTCTCTTTGACCGAGACATCCAAACCCGCATAGTGTTTCATGCTGCGCGTCTCCCACTGAGGCCTGAGGCCGCTCCGAACGATCCTCGTTGTACCATTAGCCTGCAGTGCAGCACCTCACCGGGAATCGAGGGCTCCGGCGGCAGGCCGAATACCCCATCTGAATCTTCTTCAGGTTGACCTTTCGCTCGAGCAGCAGCATCAAAGCAAAGAAATGACGCAGGTCATAGGGGCGGTATTTCACCTGCTCGACCATGAAGTAGCCCCCGAATAGACCGACCGGACACGATCTCCCACCTCGTTAAGAGATAGGAGTAGTGTTAGGCCTATGACTGGTTCTTCCTCGAAGTTAGAGGTCCTCGACGGACCGCAACACCGGCGCCGCTGGACGGCCGCCGAGAAGCTGGCCATCGTCCAGGAGACCTACGAGCCGGATGCCACGGACGCCCTTCTGTTTGTCAAGCGGTGATCCGAGCCTGGTTGATCTCCTTTTGCCGCTGGCTGATTAGGGTGAACACCTCGCGCGCGATGTAGCGCTTCAGGCACCGGATCGCCTCAAGCTTGGAGTGGCCTTCAGCGACGCGTTTAGCCATGTAGGCCTTGGTTCGCGGATCGGTCCGAAGCCTCCCGATCGCAATGATGTGCAGAGCACTGTTGGCGGCTCGATCACCACCCCGGTTGAGACGGTGGCGCGTCGTCTTGCCGGACGAGGCTGGGACCGGGCTGACACCGCAGAGTGCGGCAAAGCCGGCCTCGGAATGCAAGCGCTCCGGATTGTCCCCCGCTGTCAGGAGCAACTGGGCCGCCCCTGCGTGACCAATCGAGTTCCGGGCCACGAGGTTGGGGGCAAGTTCATCGACAATGGCACCGATCATAACGTCCAAGTCGGCAATCTCATCGTGCAGTTCGACATAGCGGCGGCCGAGCGACTTGAGGCTGATCCTATAGGCGGAATCCACATTGCGGTAGTCAGTCAGGTCAGGCCGCCATGCCGCCAAGGTCCTGACCAGCTGCATGCGGGTCATCTGGCGCAGCGCCTCCCGCAACCCGTCCGGCGCGCAGACGATGGTGTTCTGGATCATCTGCAACGCGATGCGCCGCGCCACCACTGCTGTCTTTCGACACGCCTTGAGAACGCGCAAGGATTCGATCATGCCATCCCGGCTTCTGGGCGTGACGGTGCGCTTGCCGGCAAAGGCGGCATGCGCGGCGTTCTGAGCGTCGAGATCATCGTTCTTGCCCCGCTTGCGCCGGTCCGGTTTATCCGGAGCCGTGACCTCCAGAACTTCGACACCGGCATTCTGCATGGAGCGCAGCAACCCGGCGCCATAGGTGCCTGAGGCCTCAATGCCAACGCACCGGAGCTGTCCGAAGGAGCGCATCCAGGCGAGCATCTGCCGATATCCCTGTCGGGTTGTCGCAAAGCACTGGGTCCCGAGAACACGGTCGTGTTCGTCGACAACAGCGGCGACGTGAAGATCTTTGTGCGTGTCGACCCCGCCGACAACGGGATGTAAGACAACGTCCTGACCAACTTCCATACCGGCTCTCCTGGTTCGACCGTGGATCGACGGTTCACCACGACCGCATGCCTGGACAGGACAGTAATGCGACAGGATGTCAGGCCCTTCTTGGGTCACATGCACCGGTGAGGCAAACCTCACCGCAAGGCTCCCGGGCGGCCGACAGGTCCGAGGAAAGACACGGGTTGTGGTCGATCAGCGTGTGGGTCAGGCCACACCGGCGCCTTGCGATACCAGTGATGTTAGCCGGTCTATCGCCGTGAGGGTCAGGCCGCCCAGGAACACTGGCCTAAGCATACTTACTGTCAGCCTGGTCGCCCGCCGGCATGGCGTGGCCCCCAACCAGCTGTTCCGCTGGCGCAAGCTCGCCGCCCATGGTGCCCTCACGGCCACCAGTGCTCAGGAGGAGGTGGTCGCCGCCTCCGAGTACCGCGCCCTGCAGAACCAAGCCCGTGAGCTGCAGCGGCTCTTGGGCAAGAACACGCTCGAGGCTGAGATCCTCACGGAGGCGCTGGAGGTCGCCACGGGGCCAAAAAAGCAGCTGTCGCGCTCGCTGTCGTGGCCCAAAGGCGGTTCGCGATGAGCGCTGTCTGCTCTGTCCTTGAAGTCGCCCGCTCCACCATCGCCGAGCAGATTGCAGGCCGGCCACCAGAGCCGGAGGAGGAACTCGTCACGGCCATCAAGGCGATCATCTGTGTCGCATGTTCGACATCGGCGGGCGTCGGACATAGCCGAACGCGGTTGAATGACGCGCGAATTGCGCGTCCCCGCGGAGGATCCTGTCCGCCACTCCTTGGATAAACGTCGGGTCCCCGACACCGACTGTCGGGTTTGTCAGGTCCGGGCCCCGGTGCTGTGCGGCCTGACGTCCTGCCGCACTCTCATCCAAGCCCTTGAATAATCTGCACAACATTTCTTCTGAGGCGCTTGCGGCGCCGTTGGCACGCCTTTTGCAACTTCCTCGTCGTACGGCGGCAGGAGCTGCCGACCGGATCTTGAGGCTTGAGAGCGGTGAGACGATCGATGCCGCGTCCGTCGGGGAGGTTTGCATGAAAGCCAAGTTTATCGCGGGGCTCGTCGTCCTGCAATTCGGTGCTGCGCCGGCAATCGGTGCCGCTCCGCCGCAGGAACCAAGCGCGCCGGTTGCGAGTGCGCGCGAGATTGTGGCGGGCGTAAAGATTCCCTATCAGAGCTTCACCCTCGCCAACGGGCTGCGCGTCCTCGTCCACACCGATCGCAAGGCGCCGGTGGTCGCCGTGTCGGTCTGGTACAATATTTTGGTTCCAAGCACGAGCCCAAGGGCAAGTCCGGCTTCGCGCACCTGTTCCAGCATCTGATGTTCACCGGCTCGGAAAATGCCGGCGACTTTTTCTTCAAGCGGATGCCGCAGGTCGGCGCTACTAACATGAACAGCATGATCTGGTACGGCACGTTCTCGTACGACTACACCAACTACTATGAGACAGTCCCAACCGGCGCGCTCGAAATGACGCTCTATCTCGAGTCCGACCGGATGGGACACCTTCTTGGCGCGATCACGCAGGCCAAGCTCGATAACCAGCGCGGCGTCGTCCAGAATGTAAAGCGCCAGCGCGACAATCAGCCATACGGCCTCGTCCAATATGCCCAAGCCGCAGCCCTGTTCCCGGCCGATCATCCTTACGGTCATCCGCCGATCGGGTCGATGGCCGATCTCGATGCCGCCAGCCTGGACGACGTGCATGGCTGGTTCCGCCAGCACTATGGGCCCAACAATGCGGTCCTTGCCCTTGCCGGCGATATCGACCTTGCGACCGCAAAGCCGCTGGTCGAGAGATATTTCGGGTCCATCAAGCGCGGACCCGACAGCAGCCCGATCGCAGTCGCCATCCCAACCTTACCCGCGCGCAAGGACGAGACGCTGCAGGATCGGGTGGCGATGACGCGGCTCTACCGCACTTGGGTGGTGCCGGGGCTCAACGACCCTGATGCGGTGCCGCTTGCGATCGGCGCATCGGTGCTCAGTGGCCTTGCCAGCTCCAGGCTCGACAACACGCTGGTGCGCGACGAGAAGCTCGCGGTCAGCGTTTCGGCCGGCTTGCAGACGTTTGCTCAAGTGAGCCTGTTCGAGGTGAGCGCCGACGTCAAGCCTGGCGTCGATCCAGCGGTGGTTGCGAGACGTCTCGACGCAATCATCGCCGATCTGATTGCTGAAGGCCCGACTGCTGGTGAAGTTGATCGTGTTGCGATCCAGAATGCCGCCGACACGATCAAGTCGCTCGAATCCGTCAGCAGCAAGGCAGGAACACTGGCCGAAGGGCTGCTCTATTTAAACGATCCTGATCACTATGCCCAAGATCTCGATGCGTACGCCGCGGCCACGCCCGCGACGGTCAAGGCAGCGTTGGGCAAATGGCTGTCCCGCCCGGCCTATGCCCTGACTGTGACGCCAGGGGCGCGCCCGGCCGATCGCGATGCGCAGGCCGTCACGAAGGCGAGCAAGCCGGCTTCGGCCGTTTCAGGGGTCCGAACAAAAGCTGTTCCTGCTGACACGATAAGGTAGAACGGATCGGCAACTGTTTTGGCGCGGGTTGAGGCCCGCCCGGTCTGTGTGAGGCAGAATGATATTCGCACAAATAGGGTACCCGATTGTTGGTTGTACCTAGTTCAGTTCGCCGAACCTACTTTAACAGCGAGACGTTTCTCGCTGGCGACTCTCAGAGGAGCAATACATGTTTCCATCAATTGTCACGCGTAAGCGGGGCAGATTACTTTCAATTACCCACATCTCCGGAGCGAGCGCCGCTTCAGCTTGCACGACATGGCTCGGGCGTGATTCCTTGTCGGGCACCCGTTCGGAAGGAGGGGTGCCATGGATCCGATGCTCGAAGGTACCTCGTGGCTCGATGAGGAACTCGCCGGGTCGACCTTTGCCGATGCACGGCTGGGCCAGCGGTTGCGGCGGCTCCTGGAGCAGCTTGGCGGGGCAATGGGAGCAAGCCTGCCGCTGGCCTGCCAGGACTGGGCCGCCACCAAAGCCGCGTATCGCTTCTTCGACAACGATCGCGTCAGCGAGGCTGAGATCCTGGCCGGCCACTTCGCGGCAACCGCCAGCCGCGTGGCCGCGACTGAGGGGCCGCTCCTCATCCTCCACGACACCACTGAGTTCGTCTATCACCGGGTCCGGCCCGAGCCAATCGGCCTGACCGGGCAATATCCCTGCCGCAACACCAGTTACGATCGCCGCCCGTTCTATACCGTCTGCGGTCTTCTGATGCACTCAAGCCTCGGTGTCACGCCGGACGGGTTGCCGCTGGGACTGTGCGCGATCCAGTTCTGGACCCGCGCCAGCTTCAAGGGCACGAGCACCCTCAAGCGGCATATCAACCCGACGCGGGTGTCGATCGAGCAGAAAGAGAGCCTCCGTTGGCCCGAGAACATGCGCCAGGCATCCGGACTTGCTGCCGATCCGGCGCGGTGCATCCACATCGGCGATCGCGAGGGCGACATCTATGAGCTGTTCGTCACGGCGCACGAACTCGGCACACACTTTCTCGTGCGCAGCAGCGTCGACCGGCGGGCGGATGACGGCACCCGGACGATCATCGCAGCCATGGACGAGGTGCCAGGTCAAGGCGAGCACCGGATCGCGGTGCGGGACGATAAGGGCAAGAGCAGCCGGGCCCACCTTACCATCAAGTACCAGCGCCTTCATGTGTTGCCGCCCCTCGCCAAGCAGAAGCGCTATCCCGCTCTCGAACTCACCGTGATCTGTGCTGATGAGCGAGGGACGCCCGAGAACCGCCCGCCGATCCACTGGCGCCTCATTACCGATCTGCCCATCACGTGCGTCGGTGAGGCGGTCGAGAAGATCGGCTGGTACGCTCTGCGCTGGAAGATCGAGCTGTTCCATAAAATCCTGAAATCGGGCTGCCGCGCTGAGGAGGCTGTAGGCGCAGAGTTAAAATGTCCCACCGTAGCAAACTAGGAATGTCACACTCCCCTGAACCGACGGGCATGGGAGTGTGGCATGGGCTGGGTGGAGATGAGCGAACGGGAGCTTCGTCGTGCTGAGGTGCTGGCATCGGTGTTGGCCGGCCGTCTGACGATGTCCGCAGCGGCCGGCCTCATGGGGATCACCCGGCGCCAGGCGCATCGACTGGCCCGGCAGTTTGCCGAGCATGGTGCGGCTGGCTTACGTCACCGGGCGCGTGGACGACCCTCCAATCGGGGGCTGGGGCCGCATGTGCGCCAGATGGCGATTGCGTACGTCACGGAGAACTACCGGGACTTTGGACCGACCCTGGCAAGCCAGATGCTTCTGGAACGCCACGCCCTGAGCGTCTCGCGCGAGACACTGCGCACATGGATGCGGCAGGAAGGGCTCTGGCTGTCGCGCAAGCAGCGGCGTCAGCTGCATCAGCCGCGTCTGCGCCGCGATCACTTTGGCGAGTTGGTGCAGATCGACGGCAGTGAGCACCGCTGGTTCGAGGATCGCGGCCCGCGATGCACGTTGATCGTCTTCATCGATGATGCGACCAGCCGGTTGGTGGCGCTGCGGTTCGTCCCATCCGAGAGCGCCTTGGCGTATTTTGAGACGCTCAAGAGCTATCTCACCAGCCACGGGCGGCCCCTCGCCTTCTATTCCGACAAACACTCGATCTTTCGCGTATCGAAGGCGCAGGCGCAGGGTGGTCAAGGCCTGACCCAGTTCGGGCGTGCACTGAGTGAGCTGGGGATCGAGATTCTGTGCGCGAACTCGAGCCAGGCGAAGGGGCGGGTGGAGCGAGTGAACCGCACGCTGCAGGATCGGTTGGTGAAGGAACTCCGGCTGGAGGGGATCGCGACGCTTGAGGCGGCGAACGCCTACCTTCCAGCCTTCGTGGCGCGCTTCAATGAGCGGTTTGCGATCGCTCCCGCGCGGTCGGAGGATTGGCATCGTCCGCTGGAGCGCACCTCAGCCCAACTCGACACGATCCTGGCCTGGCGTGAGCAGCGCTATGTCACGCAACACCTGGCGCTCTCCTACGACCGCAAGCGCATCATTCTGGACGAGACGCCGCTGAGCGTGGGATTGGCCGGCAAATACGTTGAGACTTACGAGTTCCCTGACGGGCGGCTCGAGGTCCGCTGGCAAGGCATCGCTCTGCCTTATCGCATGTTCGACAAAGACCAGCGGGTCACTCAGGCGGCGATCGTCGAGAACAAGCGGCTGTCAGAAGTCCTTAGCTGGGTGAAAGCTCGTCAGGATGAACTCAGGCCTGTGCGCCCCAAGACGAACAGCGAAGCGGGCGGCTACGTCTCCCGTCCAAAAGGGCGCCGCGGCCGGATGTCCTTCACCGACCGGTACATCGCAGCCAAGAACGCCCATGCCGCCGCCTCTGCCGGAACTGCTGCGATCGGTGAGGTCTCCGCAGCCCCGGCAGAGGCTCCGTAGAGCCCTGTGACATTTCTACTTTGCCAAAACCTGAGACATTTCAATCTGGTTGCAACAGCCGCGCTGAGGAGGCGAAACTCCGGTCGGCCGAGCGGCTGGTCAATCTGCTGGCGCTGTTCTGCATCCTGGCATGGCGGGTGTTCTGGCTGACGATGCTCAATCAGACGGCACCCACGGCATCCCCACGCCTGGTCTTCACCCCGCTCGAGATCCGCCTGCTCGATCAGCTGGCCAAGGACAAGGCGTCGTCACCGGCGCCAACGCTGTCCCACTATCTGACCAAGATCGCCCGGCTTGGTGGCTATCTCGCGCGCGCCAAAGATCCGCCGCCCGGCAACATGGTCCTATGGCGCGGCCTCTCGCGCCTCACCGACATCGAACTCGGCGCCTCCCTCGGCATGAGGCTTGTGGGTAATTGAAAGGTTTGCGCAAAGAGAGCGAAGGCACGCTTGCACCTCCAATCTATCATCTTACCCATAGGAATTATTGTGACCAACGGGAGCACTATGACTAACGCCGTCACTATGACCAACGCCGTCATCGAAAATATCCTGAGCCGCAGCACAGCCAAGTACTATGACCCTGCCGCTAGCCTGAGCGACGACCAAATCCGCGAGTTGGTGCGCATCGGCACGACCGCGCCGACATCTTTCCATTTGCAGAACTGGCGCTTCATCGCCGTACGCTCGGCTGAAGCCAAGGCTCATCTCCGCCCGATCGCCTGGAATCAGCCGGCGATCACTGAAGCCGCCGTTACCTTCATCATCATCGGCCAGTTGGCCGATGCCAGTACTGTTCCCGAGCGCCTGGCGCCGGTCGTGGAAGCCGGAATCATGCCGGCGCACCTAGTGCCGGAATGAGAGATGCCCGCGCGCGGGCTGTATGACGATCAGCCCCAGCGGCAGCGCGACGAGGCGGTGCGGTCCGCGACCTTCGGCGCTGCGGCGATCATCTATGCGGCCCGCTCGCTGGGCCTCGGGTCGACGCCGATGATCGGCTTCGACGCTGACGCGGCGCACCGCAAGTTTGGCTTGGCCGACGATGAAGTGCCAGTAATGCTATTGACCGTCGGGCCCGAGCGAGCTGGCAACTGGCCGCAGAAGCCGCGCATGCCAGTGGCCGATGTGCTCGACTTCGCATGATGCTCAATCAACTAAAAAACTAATGGAGACCACAATGGAAAAAACTGCTGTGACGCTCGACCAGGTGCCGGCTGATTCGAAGCCGACCCTCGATGCATTTACCAAGAACATTGGGTTCACCCCCAATATGATGGCAGTCTTTGCGCAGAGCCCGATCGCCTTCAACGCGTGGTCCTCGCTGCTCGGCGCCCTGAGCAAAGCGCTCGATGTGAAGACGCGCGACAGCATCGGACTCGCCGTATCCGAAGTGAACGGTTGCAACTACTGCCTGGCGGTTCACAGCTTTACGGCTCAACATATGGCCAAGATGTCGGCCGATGACATCATTCTCGCCCGGAAGGCACATGCCAGCGATCCGAAGCGGGACGCCGCCCTCCAGTTTGCGCGCAAGGTCACCGAGACCCGGGGGCAGGTCAGTGACGCCGATGTAAAAGCCGTCCGCGACATAGGCTACACGGATGCGAACATCATCGAGATCGTCACGCTGGTTGCGATGTACTCCCTGACGAACTTCTTCAACAACGTGCTAGTTGTCTGGATGCGAGACCTCCTTGGCGTCAGCAACGACCTGGAGGGCGGGCGGCAACGCGTCTGAATCGGGTGGCTTGTAGCGCCGGTTGGCCAGCTTGGGCTCAGCAACCAGGCGGCTGTGCACGACCTCATCTGGTGTTCGCCCCTTGAGCACGCGCTGACGTCTCCGGTTGTAGGCTTGGTTGAAGCCCTTGAGCAGCGTCTCCAGATCCCGGTGGCTGTCGATGGTAATGCCCAGCACCTCGCGCTGAACGCGGCCGTTGAAGCGCTCCACGAGACCGTTGGTTTGCGGCGTGTACGGCTTGGTCGTGCGATGCTCCACCTTCAGCTTCCGGCAGGCGTCCTCGAAGCCATCGGCGGTGAAGCACGAGCCGCGATCGGTCAGCACGTGTGTGATCTTGAACGGGAAGGCGCGCACCGCCTCGGTCAGGAAAGCGACCGCGCTGGTGGTCAGCTCGTCGTCTTTGACCGCCAGGTGCACCCAGCGCGAGCAGCGGTCGATGGCGACATAGAGAAAGCGCTTGCGGCTCTCGCCATTGGCGGTCCGCAGCTTCGGCAGGTGTTTGATGTCCATGTGGATGAAGCCGAGATCGTAGTCCTTGAACGTGCCGCTCTTGCGCTTGCGCTGCTGCGCCGGCGGCAGGCGGCCCAGACCTTCCGCCTTGAGGATGCGGTAGACGGCATCGCGGTTGAGATGCGGCAGGAAGTGCGTGACGATAAAGGTCAGGTCATCGAGCGGAAAGCCAGTGGCCTGGCGCAGGGCACAGACGATCGCCCGCTCCTCGTCCGTGGCCTTCCACGGCAGCTTGTGCGGCCGGCTGGAGTGGTCCTGGCAGTCCTGCGCCCCACGTTTGCGCCATTTGCGGATGGTCTCGGTGCTGACGCTGAAGCGCTGCGCCAGCACGCCGGTGGGCTCGCGCGAGCGGGCGATCTCCTGGCGAACAGCTGGGGTGGTGCGGGCTTGCGGATGAAGGGAGTGCATCAGATCCTCCACCAAGGACGCGGCGGCCGCCGCGAGCCATCGAAGCGCCAAGTATAGTTCTCAATCGCCCAACGCACCTGATCCCAACAACGTTCCGCCACCAAACAGCTAGGGCTTGGCAGCCAACTATTTGCCAATTCAGGTTATCAAGTTCGCGGCGAGAGCGTGTAATTCCATGCGGGACAGACGGCATGCGGCCTCAGGTGGAGGCGACGCATGACCTCGTCGGAGACCCGCTCCCCGGTCTCATTGCCACCACGCTTGAGGCGAGCATTCACCCGCAGCCCGGCTGCCGTGACGGTTCCGGCAATGTAGCGGACCATCGTCGCAAAGGTCCGCAGCGGCACGCCAGCCCAGTTCAAGCTGATGAAGCTGAAGAGCCGGTGCTCAATTGGGTTCCACTTCGAGCAGCCGGTGGGATAGTGACACACCGTGACCTCGAGCCCGCAGGCATCGCAGAGCTGTTCTTGCAACTGGGCTTTCCAAACTCGGGAGCGGCAACTGTTCGAGCCGCCCGCATCGGCCAGGACGAGGAGACGCCCGGCTTCTGGAAAGCGCTTCTGTCCTTCGCTCTCCCACCAGTCACTGATCGCCTCAACGGCAAAGCGCGGGGTGTCAAAGCAATCGCCGATGCACACATAGCCGCTGTTGGTTGTGATCTCGTAGATGCCGTAAGGAATGGCCTGACCGACTGCATCCTGCGGCTAGTCGTGCACCAAGACCGGCTCGGCTCTCCGGCACCACGTCTGGCCCGGGTTCTTGAAGTCACCGACCAATTCCTTTTTTTTTCGAATCCACGCTGATGATCGGCTCACCTGTGGCTGCAAACTGCGCGCGCTGTTCGGCGATGTGCTGGAATTGCGCATCGCGCTCAGGCGGCGTGCTGTGCGCCTCGGTACGCCGTGCATTGGCTTTGGGCGAGTAGCCCAATTGGCGCAGCAGGCGCGCCACCGTGGGGCGGCTGGCCGGGTGTCCTGCGACGGCAAGCTCATGGCTCAGATGATGCAGAGAACTCCGCTTGGCTTTGGCGTGCCGACCCATCGGGTCACCCGCTGTCTCGCCTTCGAGCAACTCCTCCAAGGTCTGTGGGAGTTCAGGATCCTGGACCTCTCGGGTGGGACGGCCACCACCGGCGACCCGCACGCGCTCGGTGGGGCGGTCAACAAGCCCGGCCTCGAGTTCGCGACGGCCGCGCCGGATGGTATGGGGGCTCAAGCCCGTGATCTGGGCAAGCCGCTGAGTGCCGCCCCAGCCGATCCGCATCGCCTCAAACGCGATAAACCACCGGCGCTGCTGTTCGTCGAGCCGGCTGGCAAGCAGGTTGATCTGCCGATGAAGCATGCGGTCCGGATGGGGCTTGCGCGAGTGACACTTGGGGCATCCACATGGGTGAAGGGAGGGTAGCGACATCGGCAGCTCCGTTCAGAACGGATGGTCCTTGTTCCAACAACGCACCAGTTGCCCATTTGGGCAGGTTGTTGCCTGCCAAGCCCTAGGAGGGACGCCATGACGACTGATCGGCATACTTTGCGGGGCGCAGCGGGCGCGTATGAGTGCGCCTACAACCTGTTCAGAAGCAAGTTTCTGCCTGACATCATCTGTGCCGTGCCGGAGGACAGCTTCCTGGTCCCGTGCGCGAAGGCCTGTGCCTCCTGCAAGGTTTGCTCCTCTGCGGCGTGTGCGGTCGCCGTCTCGGCGTCCGATATACCGGCAATGGCGGGATCTACCCGATTTATCAATGTGTGTGGAAGCACCGCGAGGCTTTGGCACCCCGCGCTTGCCTCAGTGTCCCGTCAGCGCCGCTCGATCAGGCCATCACCGATCGCCTGGTCAGCGCCATCACGCCGGTAACGATCGAGCTCGCGAGGTCGGCGCGCAGTGGCGGATGCGGATCGAGCGGGCGCGCTACGAGGCCGAGCTGGCGGAGCGGCGCTACGAAGCTGTCGATCCCGCCAACCGGCTGATCGCCGCGACGCTCGAAACACGTTGGAACGACGCCCTGCAGCGCCTGCATGATCTCGAAGCCGAGCTCGCGGCCTTTGAACACAAGACGATGCGCGCCGTCACCGCCGAGCAAAAGCGCCAGATCCTCGCGCTGGCCCAGAACTTTCCTCGCCTGTGGTCGGCGCCAACCACGACGGCACGGGACCGCAAGCGCATCCTGCGCCTGCTGGTGCGCGACATCACCGTGACGCGGGGACCGGAGCCGAAGATCGTCCGCTTGCACGTTCGCTGGCAAGGGGGCGAGACGGAAATCCTGCCACTCCGGCTGCCACAGAACCGGGCTGAGGCGATCCGGTATCCCGAGGCCTTTGTCGCGCGCATTCGCGGGCTGTCAATCGATCACCTTGATGGTGACATTGTCGCCCTGTTGCGCGCGGAAGGTCAGCGCAGTGCGACAGGCAAGCCCTTCACGGTCGGCGCCATCCGATGGATCCGCTACAAGCACCGGATTTCTGCGCCCAAACCGCCGGCCGGCAGCCTCAGCGTGCGCCAAGTGGGGGAACGCTATGGCGTCAGCCTCTGGGTCGTTCATTATTGGATCGCACGCGGTATTATCTCCCCTACGCGAAGCAGGCCGAAAGGCCCGTACGCGATCACGATCGATGCCGCCTTGGATCAACGCCTCCGGACCTGGATTGCCAAATCAGGACACCTTCATCCGACACCCCCAACGCTTACCGCATGAGGTGCATTATGAAGCCCGCGTCCCATCCGTTACAGACAGATTGGTGCAGGAGGTTGTTAGGTCGATTCTGGAGGTCATATACGAGCCGGTCTTCTCAGACCACTCGCATGGATTTCGCCCGAAACGATCCTGTCACACCGCCCTGACTAACATCAAAAATGTCTGGTCCGGGGTTAAATGGTTTGTGGAAGCAGACATCAAAGGCTTCTTTGATAACCTCGACCATAAAATCATGATGACCTTACTGGCCAAGAAGATTGACGATAAGAACTTCCTACGTCTTATCGCCTCTTTCCTTGCGGCTGGTTATTTGGAGGACTGGAAATACCACAACACCTATAGCGGCACGCCGCAAGGCGGTATCGTTTCTCCAATTCTTTCCAACATCTACCTCCATGAACTTGACCGGTTCATGGAACGATGGATTGAGGCACGGAATAAGGGGAAGGAGCGAAGGGGTCATCCCCCGTGGATTTCCATCACCGCACGGATCGGTTACATCCGAAAGAAAATCCGGACTCTTCAGGAACGCGTCGAAGATCTTCAACATATGACGCATAGCCCTGAAGGGACGGAGGACATCAAGGATGAGATCGCAAATGTGATGGCGCAGATTGTTGAACTTGAAGCCGAACTAAAGGCATCTAAGATTCAACAATTCTCAGTACCCTCGAAAGTCGCAGACGACCCTAGCCGCAATACCGTTGACTTAAGCTATAGTACCAAACGCCGGCGCAGCCGGGCGACCCACTGGTTGAAGCGGTACACCTCCAGATCATGGGATTGGCAGTACGCCGTGCGTGTCAGTCGACTGACATTCCAGTCGCGAACGTGCTGATGCCATGAAGGGCGGCCGCAGGCTTGGCCTGGTGGTCTGGAAGCAGTCTGCGGGAGAGCCGTTGACAGGAGCACCGTGTCCTCCACCATTGGCGCGACAATCCGGATAAGCGCGCTGGAGCGGACGATCGGCGCGGTCAGGGGCGGCCCAGCCCGCGCCTTGGTCGGGAAGTTGCTCATCTTGCGTTTCACCACACGTGGATTGTGGCGACCTCGACTGGGCTCGGCCGGTGTGTCGATGATCTCGATCAGGATCATCTCATGCATCTGATGCTGTCGCTGAGGGGGAAAACGCGGCATAAAACGGGAGATGCCGCCGGACAATCCGCACCGTGTGGAGGAAGGACAACGTGTCCGGGTCGCACCCGGCCTTTCGGCTGGCAGCATGGATCAGCTGCCGCACAACGCCAGATGGACGAGCAGAAAGCCATAGAGTTCTTGTTCGGCCAGATCCGCCCGGCGACTGCGCAGCATCAGGCGCTGCCCGGGCAGGCTCACCTTGAATTCGGCGAAGGTCCCCTCGCACTCCCACCGTTCATGATACAGCGCTGCCAACTCCGTCGCTGGCGCGACGGCCGGGTCGAGGAGCGTGGTGACCAGCCGATAGAGGGGCTCCGCGTCCGCGATGCCTTCCAGGCGGTAGTCGATGACGCGCACGACCTGTCCCCCCTCATCGTGTCGACGCTGCTTGGGCGAGGCGTAAAGCCGGCTCAGATACGAGCCATCGGAAAGGCGCTGGCGGCAGGGCAGTTTGTGGTTGATGCGCACCCGCCAGAGCAAGTCGGCGCCCGTCGCCGCCGCCAAGCGCCACAGCTCAAAGCCGACGAAGGCCCGATCAGCCAGACACAGCATGTTCGGCTGCAAGTGCTGCAACACGCGCGGCGTCAAGCGGACCTCGCTGGTGTCGTAGCGGCCAACCGCCACGGCGAACATGGCATGGGTGCCGGTTTCAATCAGCCCCACCAGGCGCAGCTTCGGGAAGCTGCTGGCGCCCCGCGAGGCGGCAGGGCGGCCGAACTGGGCCTCCAGTTCCGGCGTATCCGGAAGATCAATGGTCGTGCCATCCACACTGACCAACCGGCGACCACGGTACCACGCTCCGGGCGTGCCGGGGTCCGCAATGGGATGGGCCACCCGCTGGAACAACTCCCGCACGGGCGTGACCCCCAGCCGGATCCGCGCACGGGTGATGGCCGACTTGGTCGCCCCCAGCGCGTCGAGCCCGCCCAGGCGGAGCCACCGCACCCCCTCCAGCAGGCATCGCAACACCTCGCCGTAGGAGGCCTGTGCATACAAGGCCAGCGCCATCACATAGTACACCACCAACGGCGCTGGCAGCTGTCGATGCCGCTGGCTCTGTCGCTGCGTCGCGACCAGCACAGCGTCAATCAAGGCCGCCGGAACGGTCGTCGTCAGCACCCCGAGTGTGACGAGATCGCTGATCCGTGGGCTGTCCGGCAGGCGCGCTGGAGGTCGGGTCATGACTGAACCCTCCGCAAGCTACCCCCCTCGTCACTTCACACCCCATCGGCAGCTTAAGTCAACGGTATTGGGCCTAGCCGCTCTTATTCATGATGTGGCTGGAGAGGGCTGGCGAGTGTAGCCTAAGTGACTGACGTGTCGTAGGATTTGGTTGCTGACACCAATCTCTGCCACCGATTGCACCGTGCCACACCCGCCATGCCGGATGATACCCCTCCAACGTTTCCGTTTCCAGCCGTTGGCCGCAAGAAGATCACCGCCGCGTTCGACGGTGGACGCCTGTCGTCCGACGGCGGCGTCATGCTCCTGGCCCAGGCCGAGCGCCGGCTGGGCGTCGCCGAGCGGCTGGCGCGTTTCATTCCGGATCGGCGCGATCCGGCCCGCGTCAGGCATGCTGTGGCGGACATGCTCCGCGCCCGCATCTTCGCGATTGCGTGCGGTTACGAGGACTGCAACGACTTCGGTCCGCTGCGCGCGGATCCGGCGTTCAAGCTCGCCTGCGGGCACTTGCCGGAGACGGGTGCGGATCTGGCCTCGCAGCCAACCCTCTCACGCCTGGAGAACGCCCCGAGCCTGCGCGATGCGATCCGGCTGAGCTATGCTCTGATCGATCAGTGGATGGACAGCTATGTGACCCCGCCGGACGGCGTGGTGCTGGACATCGACGATACCTGCGACGTCGTCCATGGCCATCAGCAACTATCACTGTTCATGCGCATTACGACGAGCGCTGCTTTCTGCCGATCCATGTCTATGACAGCGCCACCGGCCGACCGGTTGCCGTCGTGCTGCGGCCGGGCAAGACGCCCTCGGGCCGTGAGGTCCGGGCGCATCTGCGACGTCTCGTGCGGCGCATCCGCACCCGCTGGCCTCTCACCCGCCTCACGATCCGGGGCGACAGTCACTATGCCCGCCCTGAGGCCATGGACTTCTGCGAGCAGAACGGCGTCAGCTACCTCTTCGGGCTGGCTGGCACGAGGCTGCTCACAAGCAAGGTGCAGGACACCGCGGATGCGGTGCGCACTCAGCGGGCGGTCGAGGATCGCGAGGTCGTGCGTGGCTTTGCCGAGACGACGCACCGGGCCAAGAGCTGGTCGGGCGAGCGCCGGGTGGTCGCTCGCATCGAGGCGACCCGCCTCGGGCTCGATATCCGGTTTGTGGTCACCAACCTGATCGGCACCAGTCCACGGGTCATCTACGAGAGCCTGTACTGTGCCCGGGGTCAGGCCGAGAACTGGATCAAGTTCCACAAGACGCAGCTCGCCTCCGACCGAACCTCGTGCCGGCGCGCCGTGGCCAACCAAGTCCGCCTCGTGCTGCACACAGCCGCCTATTGGCTGATGCTGTCCGTGCGCGAGACCATCCCAGCCGCTCGCGATCTCGCCCGGGCGGAGTTCGCCACGCTGCGGCTGCGCCTGCTCAAGATTGCCGTGCGGGTGCAGGAAACGGCCAGCCGCATCCGCTTGGCCTACGCGTCCTGCTGTCCCGAAGCCGACCTCTTCCGGCGTCTGGCTTGGGCTCTCAGCCCTCGGCCGCGGGCAGCGTCGCCGTGAACGGCGGGGCCACGATCGCCCCGATCATCCCAGCCAATCCCTGCAAACGCGTTCCCCACGTTCCAGAGCTCGCTGCGGTGAAAGAGACGCAACAGATTGGCTCGCCTCGCCGCAGATCAGGTCAATGCAGTAAACCCTGGTGAATAGGAACGGATAGAGCAGCGCATGGAGGCGCTGGCTGATCAGGAGGAGCTCCTGCGCAACGATGCGCAGCGCCAGCAGCAACTGGCCGGTATCGCAGCCTCCCTGGAGGCCTTTCGGGAGCGGCTGCAGCACGGGCTGGCGAAGGCCACCTTCGAGCAGCGCTGGCAGCTTGTGCTGTTGTTCGTCCACCGTGTCGTCGTCACGGGCGACGAGGTCGAAATCCACTATGTGGTGCCCATCAGCCTTGCGAGTGAGCACGTCCGCTTTTGTCCATTGCGTAAGGACTACTTCGACCACCCACCTGCGTGGCAGCGGCTGAAAGCTCTGTTGCTCGGATAGCCTACGCGCGATCTCGATCACGAAGTCCCAATAGGCCGCCTGGCCCATCAATCTCCCGCGATCGTCGCGGGAAAGAACAGACCTCTCGTAAGGATTGCAACATGATCTCGATCAAGCTGCAGCCACATATGTGGCGCCGGCGAGCATCGTTCCGGACAACGCGGCAACAAGGAGAAGGCGAGACATGGTCATTTTGACTCCGTTTCTCACACGCGCCCGACACGGCCACGTGTGCTTGACTGACTGGATTTGCTTCGGTCTAGTGGAGAGTGTTTTGCTGTCTATTCGGCGTGCCTTTCGAACTGAACCGGACTGACATAGTCGAGCGTCGAATGCCGCCGGACACGGTTGTAGAAGTCGTCGATGTAACGGCCGAGCCCCTCAGACTTGAGGATGCGGTAAGCCGCATCGCAGTTGAGATGCGGCAGGAAGTGCGTGACCGCGAAGGCGAGGTCATCGAGCAGAAAGCCGGTGGCCTGGCGCAGAGCGCAGACGATCGCCCGCTCTTCCTCGGTGGCTTTTCAGGGCAGCTTGCGCGGCCGGCTGCTATGATCCTGACAGTCATGGCTTCGCGCTTACGCCATTTGCGGATGCTCTCGGTACTGAACCCGAAGTGTTTCGCCAGCACGCCGGCGGACTCGGCTGAGCGGGCGATCTCCTAGCGAACGGCCGGGGTGGTGCGGGCTTGCGTGTGGATGGACAGCATCACGTCCTCCTGCGATGAGGAGTTCGGCGTCGCAGGCCGTCAAAGCGCCAAACATATTCCTCAATCGCGCAACGCATCCGATCCTAACAACCTTCCGCCACCAAACAGCCCTCCCTAGGCCCACAAGCGCTTTTCCCGGCGGCGCTGCACGGATGAGGGGATGTTCATCGCCTCGCGATACTTTGCGACGGTGCGACGCGCAATATCGATGCCAGTTTCCTTAAGTCGGACGACGATGTCATCGTCGGACAGCACATCATCAGGCGATTCTACGGCGACCATCGCCTTAATCCGATGGCGGACAGCCTCGGCGGAGTGCGCGTCGCCACCTTGGGATGAGGCGATTGCGACAGTGAAAAAATACTTCAGTTCGAACACGCCGCGCGGAGTGAGCATGTACTTGTGCGACGTCACTCGGCTTATCGTCGACTCGTGCATGTTGATCGCGTCAGCGACAGTTCTGAGATTGAGAGGCCGCAGGTGGGCGATGCCATGTTCAAAAAAGGCATCCTGCTGGCGGACGATTTCAGCCGCTACCTTAAGGATTGTCTTGGCGCGCTGATCGAGGCTGCGGATTAGCCAGTTCGCGTTTTGGAAGCAGTCGTTGAGAAATGCCTGATCTTTCGAATTATGGGCGGTCACGCGTGAGACTTCGGCGAAATAGGTTTGGTTGATCAGCAGCTTGGGCAGTGTGTCTGGCTCAAGTTCGATTTGCCATCCACCTCCGGGCGAGGGTTGGACCCAAACGTCGGGAATGATGGATTCCGGGCCTCCGGACTGAAACCGGTTTCCCGGCTTTGGGTCGAGCGCACGGATTTCATGCAGCATGTCGAGAAGATCGTCTTCGCCGACTCCGCAATGCCGCTTCAATGCCTGAAAATCGCGCTGCGCAAGCATCTCAAGATTGGCAACCAAAGTTGCTATCGCCGGGTCGAACCGGTCTCGCTGGCGCAACTGTATCTCGAGGCATTCACTGAGAGTACGCGCAAAGATTCCCGGCGGATCAAAGAGCTGCAAAGTTCTGAGAACCCGTTCCACATCAGCCTCCCGGACATTTAGGCTCCCGGCCAGCTCCAAAAGGTCTACCTGAAGGTACCCGGTGTCTTCCAGATGATCGGAAAGCGCGCGAGCAATCAGCCGCTCCTGCGGTGTGTATGCGGTGAGGGCGATCTGACGAGCGACATGGTCGTGCAATGTTTCGGCGGAGGCAGTAAACTCGCCGAGGGCAAGGCTTTGCCCGGGCGGGATACTGGTTGTGTCGCGCGTTGATTTCCATTGCATGGGCTGTTCCGGGGCCCCGGTCCTGGTCGGCTCATCAACGTCGTTTTCGCGTGCGCCGATGTGCGGATCCTCGGCCGAAGTCGACAAAACATCGCCTAAAGCCCCGCCATCGTTTGGCGCTAGCTCCAAAAGCGGGTTCTTCTCGATTTCCTGCTCCACGAACTGACGCAGCTCGGCATGTGTCAGTTGCAGCAAGCGGATCGACTCAATGAGTTGAGGTGTTATACTCAGAGATTGCTTCTGACGCTGAAGCTGGCTTGCTGAGAATCTCACGGTGAAACTCCTGTCAAGCGACGCACTTGGTCGGGCGTCATGGGATCTGTGAGATGTTGACTCGTCCAGGTCGTGCGGCGGCCGCGGTTTGAAAGGACTTCAGCGCTTCGAGAACGTTCTGCGGCGACGAGATGCCGTAAGGGTCGGTTTCGCAGTTGTCGGAGAAGCCGTCCTCCTCGAACCACTGCTCCACCACGCCGTTATCGATCACGGCAGCGTACCGCCAGGAGCGCATACCGAAGCCGAGATTCTCCTTGGCAACCAGCATGCCCATCTTACGCGTGAACTCACCCGAGCCGTCCGGGATGAGCTTGACTTTCTGCGACCCCAAGGCCTTGCCCCACGCATTCATGACGAAGGCATCGTTGACGGAGATGCAGTAGATCGCGTTAATTCCTTCCCTTTCAAACTCGTCATAGAGCTTTTCGAAATCGGGCAGTTGGTAGGTCGAGCAGGTCGGGCTAAAGGCGCCAGGCAACGAGAACAGGACGACGCGCTTGCCGCTGAAATAGTCGTCGGACGTCTTGTCTTCCCAGCGGTAGGGGTTCGGCCTCTCGATGGACTCATCGCGAACTCGGGTGCGAAATGTGACGAAGGGAACCATCTTATTAACGGTCATCAATGGTGCTCCTTGAGAAGAAAAACGGGCGGTGCAATCACGTGAGGATGGTTGTCGAGGCGAGGATAGGAACGTCTGACGAAATCGACGATGTCCTGACCGGCATGATCGCCGCGCGCGAGACGGATGGTCCGACCGTTTCCCGAACGGCCGTAAACGTCCATCGATCCGTCATCGCGCGGTTGCCAGCAATGCGATTCCGCATGCTCAATAACAGCGGCGGTGTTGCGCAAGGGGCGCGTTGATGGCGCCAGCGTGTGCAAACGAGGAGCAATCACCCCGGATAAACGGTGCCAATCAGTTTGCGACAAAGCCCGTCTCCTCACTCTGTGACGCATGTGCGGAGAGCCATGCATGTCCCGTGCCAAAGGAGAAACTCATGTCAAAACAACATAATGGCTCTAATGCTGCGATGCCGCCTGTCCGACATTGTCGACTTTCGGACCATGCGGAGCGCGGTGGGACGACGGGTGAACTGCGCTGTTCCCGCGGAGCATTCCTGTCCGCCACTCCTGGGACAACGTCAGGCAACCGACACCGACTGTCGGGTTTGTCGTGTCCGCGACACGGTGGTGTGCGGCCCGGCGTCCTGCCGCGCTCTCAAGCCATTGACCAGGATCCAGAAAATTATTTCTGAGGCGCTTTCTGCGCAATTGGCACGCCTTTTGAAACTCCCCCGTCGGGAGCCGAAGGAGCTGCCAACCGGCACTCATGTTGTGGGTACCCGCGATCGATGGGCCGCAGGAAGGAAAGCAACATGTCAGGTCTGCGTCAGAACCGCAGTCTGTGGGAAACGGTTATTCCTCGTGGACTCCGAATGTCCTTTTGGTCCGATGAGCGACGACACTCACAATCGCGCAGCATCGGCCGACGGCCGATCGACTTGGAGACCGGGTTCGACCAGCATGTGCTTGCCTGTGTCCTCTCACGAGCGCTCGAGGAGGCCGAGGCCGGCGAGGCGACGGCGACAGAGGCAACCGGCCTTTCGCGTGCCGAGCTGCAGGGTGTCCTGACCCGCAATTTCCCCGCTATCGCTGTCAACGCCTTCGCTTTGGAAGAGGTGACCGACCGCGAGCCGGATATGGAGGAAGAGCTTTTGCGCGGCCTTCTGTTCGCGCATGCCCGGCCGGGCGACCCGGTGAGTGCCCGCTTCGCCAAGATCATCGCCCGGCGTGCCTTGTGCAATAACCATCTCTGGCAGGACCTCGGCCTTTTCAACCGGGCCGCGCTCAGCCGCTTGCTTGCCACGCATTTTCCGATGCTGGCGGCCGGCAACACCAAAAACATGAAATGGAAGAAGTACTTTTACCGCAAGCTCTGCGAGGCTGAAGGTTTTTCGCTCTGCGCCGCGCCCAGTTGCCGGGAATGCAACGAATTCGACAGCTGCTTCGGCCCGGAGGAGGGCGAAAGCCTCCACGCACGGACCAAGAACGGGCTCGCCTTGGATTAAGAGTGGCTTTCGCCAGCAGGACAAGGCCGCCAGTCTTGATCGCCATTCGTCTAAATCCACAGGCGCTTTTCCCGGCGGCGTTGCACGGAGGAGGGGATGTTCATCACCTTGCGGTATTTGTGACGGTGCGGCGCGCAGTGTCATGTCGGTTTCCTCGAGCCGGACGACGATGTCATGTCGGACAGCACATCTTCGGGCGTTCTCCTCGCGCTGTTCGAGGTAGGAAAATGCCGGGTCTCGAAGATTTCGCTCGGGAAGGCGCGCAATCCGCTCTTCCGGCCAGGCCGCTGCCCGGTGAAGAGGCTTACAATCTTGTCGGATGGCGAACGCTATGCCGCGCAACCTAGGGAGTCATTAGGTGTGACTTTTTCGTTCTTGGAGACCCGACGCGCCATGAGGGCCGATGCGCGCCGTTATAAATCAGACGCCTTCCTGAGCGAAGCCATGAAAATGCTCGCCGTAGGGATGATCCCCCTGTCGGCGGGCGCCTGCAGCTTCTCCTTCGGGACCGTGGGACTGCAGGAGGAGGAGCCGCAGATCACGGACTCGGTCAGCCGGACGGCCGTGCCCCTGTCGCCCGACCTCAACGAGGAGGATTGGCGCCGGGCCAAGGCGGCCCTCTCCGTGGCGCTCGATCCGCAGCGGCCCGGCACCCAGGTCTCCTGGGATAATCCGGCCTCCGACCGGAAGGGCACCTTCACGCCCACAAGCGCTCCCTTCGTGAAGGACGACCAGATCTGCCGGAACTTCACGGCTCTCATCAACGGATCGTCCTCCTCCTCCCTCCAGGGCATGGCCTGCCGGCCCTCGGGCGGCGGATGGGTGATCAAGGGCATCAAGCCGGACAAGACGACCGCCAAGGTCTAGCCGAAGATGAGGAGAAACCAAGTGGCGAGCAACCCGGTTCCAGATCATGTCCCACCCGAAATGGTGAGGGACTTCAGCCTGTTCACGTCGGCTGGCATGCTGCCGACGCCCAACGGGGATCCGCACGCAGCTGTCGCTTGCGTCCATGCCGGGCCACCAATCTTTTATTCCCCCTACAACACACGCAATGGCCGGGGGACCTGGGTTATTACGCGCACCAGAGACCAGCGCAGGGTGCTGCAGGACGCCGAAACCTTTTCCAGCCATCGCAGCATCTTCGCCTCCGTGCTCGGCGAAAACTGGCCGATGATCCCGCTCGAACTCGATCCACCAGCCCATGGCATTTTTCGCTCACTACTCAATCCGCTGTTCTCGCCCAAGCGGGTGATGGTGCTGGAGCCGGTTGTCCGGGAGCGAGCGATCGCGCTGATCGACAGGATCGCCGCATCGGGCACAAGCTGCGATGTTATGAAGGATTTTGCATTTCCTTTCACAGTCAACATCTTCCTTGGCTTTCTAGGGCTATCGGATGATCGACTCGATATATTTGTCGGCTGGGCGAACGATCTGCTCCACGGCGACGATGTCAAACGACCGGCGGCGGCCCGGATGATTGTGGCGTTCATCGACGAACTTGCAGCCATGCGCCGCAAGGAACCAGTCGCCGATTTCATGACCTTCGTCGTGCAGGCAGAGGTCGAGGGCCGCCCGCTGACCGACGAGGAAGTCCGTGGCACTGGGGTGCTTCTGTTCGTCGCTGGACTCGACACAGTTGCAGCAGCGATAGGCTTTGACTTGGCCTATCTCGCGCGCAATCCCAAAGACCAGGACTTGCTGCGGAGCGAACCGGATCGAATCGGGCTCGCAGCCGAAGAATTGCTGCGCGCCTATCCAACCGTGCAGATGATCCGGGTGGCAACGAAAAATATCGACTTCGAAGGCGCGCCGATCCGTAAAGGGGACTATGTTTCCTGCGCCACGATGATTGCCAATCGTGACCCGGCGGAATTCAAATGCCCCAACACGATCGATCTTGCGCGAGAGGACAACCGCCATGCTGCCTTTGGCTATGGCCCGCATCGTTGCCTTGGCTCACACCTTGCCCGGCGGGAGATTGTCATTGGCCTCGAGGAGTGGCTGGCGCGCATTCCGGGCTTCCGGATCAAGGAAGGTACGGCGCCCATCACCTATGGCGGCCATGTGTTCGGGATCGAAAATCTGATCCTGGACTGGTCCTGACCAAAGCTGCCGGGGCACAAACATGGAGGTAGAACCATGCGCATCATCGTCCACCATGCCACATGCCAGGGTCACGCGCGATGCTGGGCGCAAGCGCCGGACATCTTCAAGCTTGATGACGAGGGCTATATCCTGCCCGGTGACATCAATGTTGCGGAAGGGGACGAACTGCTCGCGTCACGAGGCGCGCAAGCCTGCCCCGAACGTGCACTGGAAATCGATCGCACAGCCGCTGCGCTTGAATCGGTGTTTATTCAATCGAGAGTCTAGTGGGCTTAAATTGGGGTCAGCGCGACCTGGCCGCACCGCGAAAAGGACGGCGCGCGGCCTCTGTCCTGCCACCGTCCTCGTCCAACTGGGCAGTGGGGTCATCCTCTCCGGTATCGAGCTGCTTCACATGATACGCAAACGGCAGGCGAGGTTCGTCTTACAGTCCACCTCCTAGCGCCGACCAGTTCGAAATCGTTGCAGCGGACCGGAGACGCGAAAACGCCTCTTCCTGGCCAATCTCAGCATTCGCGACAGAGCCGATGAACCAGGCAAGAATTTCCGAACTACGCGACCGGGAGGCGATCCGCGACTGCCTCTATCGGTACTGCCGTGGGATAGACCGCGCGGACGAGGCGGCGCTGCGCAGCTCGTACTGGCCCGATGCACATGACCATCACGGGGCCTATTCCGGCTCGGCCGAGGGCTTCATCCAGTTTGCGCTCGGTGTCTTCAAGACCGGACCGCGCAACATCCATCAGATCACGAACGTCCTGATCGAGTTCATCAGCCCGGAAGAGGCCGCGGTCGAGAGCTACTTCACCGCGCTGCAACGCGGACCGGACGAGGCCGGAGAGATACGCCAGGTGCTCCTCTGTGGCCGCTATTGCGATCTGTTTCAGGAGAGGGCAGGGGAATGGCGGATTGCCGAACGCACGGTGGTCTACGATTGGGTCGAGGAGCAGACCCCGCCGGCGGCCTCCGAGACAGAGCAGTTCAGCCCCCGGCAGCCGCTCGGAGCATCGTACCCGGATGACCCGGTCTACGCGCTCACGAAGCGCCGCATTTCTTCAAAGATATGAAAGTGTACTGCATATGAATGTAACGGTTGAATGCTCCGCTCCCATAGCCACGGTGCCTTCAGAGGCTCCCAACTGGAGAGCCGCGTCGGCCGCGGAGACGAAAGAATATAACCATCCTGCAATGCCCCAGCGCTTCTCCCGGCAAAAGCCTGCCGGTGAGGATGCGGCCGTGAGGATTGCCTTTCCGAGCCGAAACGGCGCGACCGCAACAGCGGTCTGCTCCGTCCCACGAGCCCGCCGACGATCCTTGTGTACATCAATTGCAGGCCATCGGCGGAGCCGCTCATCGAGGCGAGCGGCGCCTTCGCCATAATTTCCTGACGGAGGAACAGCACCGTGTTGCGTGCTTTCTTCGACGTCCAGGCGCAGCCTGGAGGATCGGTTCGCAGAGGGGAAGAGAACCGACATATAGATTATTGTTATTTTACAGATGCTTAACAGGGTATATTTAGCCTCTATGTTGCAGGTTTGTGTACCACCAGAGGCGATACCTCCACGCACATGGAGTTGAGCAACGTGCACCCTTTATAAATGATCTATCGTTAGCTATCGAGGCTCTCGGCTGCGCGGTCGAACTTTTCCAGCTCCTGCGCTGCTATTCGAGGGGGTGAGACAGGTATTTTGGCTCACCAAACCCGCGGCATGGTTGACTTGCAATCGGCGGCGGGCTTCAACGGCTCTGCTATTCTCCAAAGTGTGGCAGTGTGGACGACGCTCTGCGCTAAATCGGTCTACGAGGGTTCTTGATGGCTAACGGCATTGTACATCTTCCACCTAGGGCTTGGCAGCCAACTATTTGCCAATTCAGGTTATCAAGTTCGCGGCGAGAGCGTGTAGACGGCATGCGGCCTCAGGTGGAGGCGACGCATGACCTCGTCGGAGACCCGCTCCCCGGTCTCATTGCCACCACGCTTGAGGCGAGCATTCACCCGCAGCCCGGCTGCCGTGACGGTTCCGGCAATGTAGCGGACCATCGTCGCAAAGGTCCGCAGCGGCACGCCAGCCCAGTTCAAGCTGATGAAGCTGAAGAGCCGGTGCTCAATTGGGTTCCACTTTGAGCAGCCGGTGGGATAGTGACACACCGTGACCTCGAGCCAGCTATGACGGAATTTAGGTGATGGGGCCGATCAGGCGGCGCTGTTTGTCGGCAGCGGGATGACCTCGCTGCCGTCCTGGAATCTGACACCAGCGATCACCTTCGGCAACTGGTTTTCACCCATCAGCCGGCGCCAGGTTTTCGCAGCCGCCATGATGAGTTTGAACACCATCAGGCGAGCAGTCGTTGGAGACAGCGCGCCCTTGGTGCGCACGGTGCGGTGCCGCACGGTCGCAAACACGCTCTCAATCGGGTTCGTCGTGCGCAGATGGATCCAGTGCTCAGCCGGCCAGTCGAAGAAGGCTAGCAGCGCCCGCTGGTCCTTGCGCAGGCACTCCACCGCCTTCGGATAGCGTGCGCCATAGGCGTCCTCGAACAGATCGAGGGCGACCTCGGCCTGAGCGCGGGTCGGGGCGAGATAGATCTCCCGCAGGGCCCCCTTCATGCCGGGCTGCACGGACTTGGGCACCTTGTTGAGCACGTTCGCGGTCTTGTGCAGCCAGCAGCGTTGATGATGCGTGCCGGGAAAGAGCTCGTCGAGCGCCTTCCAGAAGCCCAGCGCTCCGTCTCCCACAGCAATGTGAGGCGCAATCGACAGACCCCGCCGCTTGATCTCGACCAGCAGCTCGCGCCAGCTCTGGGCACTCTCGCGCACGCCGGCCTGGAAGCCGATCAGCTCCTTCCTGCCCTCCGGGGTGGCGCCGATCAGCACCAGGATGCATTCAGCCTGGTCCGCCATCCGGGCCTGCAGGTAGACGCCGTCGGCCCAAACATAGACGTAGCGCCGAGCCGAGAGATCGCGGGCCTGCCAACGCTCGTACTCGCCCTGCCATTCGCCCGTGAGTCGGGTGACCACCGAGGGCGAGAGGTTGGGCGCATCCTGGCCGAGCAGGGCGGAGAGCGCCTCCTGGAAGTCGCCGGTCGAGAGCCCGCGCAGGTACAGGATCGGCAGCAGCGCATCCAAGCTTTTGGTGCGCCGCGCCCATTTCGGCAGGATCGCCGAGGTAAAGCGGATGCGGTCGGCATCATCCGTGGCGCCGCGGTCGCGGATCTTGACCCGGCGGACCGCCACCGGGCCGATGCAGGTCTGGAGCATGCGCTCGGGGCCATGCCCGTGCCGGACCAGGCGCTCGCGGCCGTCCGGCAGCTTGAGATCGCGCATGCTGGCCAGATAAGCCTCGGCCTCGCTCTCGATGGCTTGGGCCAGCAGCTTGCGCGCGCCGGCTCGGAGAAGATCGGTCAGGGGATCGTCGATCGTGTCGGGCTGACGAAGGCGGACAATGCTGGTAGTCTCGTTCATGACGTATCGCTCTCCTGGAGAGGTTCAGGCAGGCTCGACACCCGCCTCGATACGTCGCCTTTCTCAATCCGTCATCACCCATGTATGGATGCCCCCGTTCGCGCAAGGGATTTCTGAACAGCTTCGGCATGTGATCGGGTGCGGTCATGTATCAGGCCTTCTGTTGCGGCCATGATCATGCCGCTGGCCGGTATGGAGATACGCGGAGCAGGTGCAGATCAAATTCCCGAGCGCGAAGCTCTTTGGGTGATAATGCTTTTCCTGCTCCCGATCTGACCGATCGTTTTGCCCTTACTGTTCCTCGACCTCCTCACACGCCTGACGCACCGGCAGGATCGATGCCGGATCTCCCGATCACGACGCCGTTGCTGCCGGAACTCTGAAGTCCTCGCCTTTCGTCAGCATGGCCCAGGCGGACCGCGCCATCTTGTTCGCCAGCGCAATGGCCACGAGCATCCTCGGCTTGCGCGCCAGCATGCGGGCAAGCCAGGAGCCTTCCGGCGCGCTCTTGCGCCCTGCGCTCTTGACGACAGCCATCGCGCCGATGATGAGCAGACGTCGGATATCACGCTGGCCCATCTTCGAGGTGCGCCCGAGCACCTGCTTGCCGCCGGTGGAGTGCTGGACCGGGACAAGCCCGAGCCAGGCGGCGAAGTCGCGTCCGCGTCTGAAGCTCTCCATCGGCGGTGCGAAGGTTTCGATCGCCATTGCGGTGATCGGCCCGATCCCGGGCATGGTCTGCAGGCGTGACGTCGTCACCCCACGCGCGGCCTCGCGTTTCAACACCCTCTCGAGATCCGCGATCTTGCCGTCGAGGGCTGCGATCTGGTCGAGATAGAGGCGACCGAGTTCGACGACCAGTGGCTGAAGGGTCGTGTTGACGTCCTCGATCACATCGCTGAGCAGCTTCACTTTGGCTGTTCCCTGTGGCGCGACGACGCCGTGCTCGGCGAGATGCCCCCGCAGCGCATTGATCAGCTGCGTGCGTTGGCGCACGAGAAGATCCCGCGTGCGGAAGACCATCGCTCGCGCCTGCTGTTCCTCGGTTTTGACTGTGACGAACCGCATGGTCGGGCGTGCCGCCGCCTCGGCGATGGCCTCTGCGTCCGCCGCGTCGTTCTTCTGGCGCTTAACGAAAGGTTTTACATAGACCGGCGGGATGAGCCGCACTTCATGCCCGAGAACCTGAAGTTCGCGGCCCCAGTCATGCGCTGTGGCGCAGGCCTCCATCGCAACAATGCAACGTGGCTGCTTGGAGAAGAACGTCAGAACCTGCTGGCGGGTCAGTTTCCGGCGAAAGGCCACGCTCCCATCGGCGCGGGCGCCGTGCGCCTGAAAGACACGCTTTGCAAGGTCGAGACCAATGATGTTAACGTCTGTCACGGATGCCCTCTCCATTTGTGAATGATCCTCAGATCACCACCTTGGCACATTGTGATGCCGTCAGGAGGGGGCATCCACTCCATCAGGTTCCACCATAGCTGTAGGCGACGCTCAGCGCCGCCTTGGCCTTGAGGGTGGGGGCGGCCTCGAGCAGGCGGGCAACCTCGTCGGGGCTGAGGACCACCGGCAGCTTGCGCGGCTCGGGCACGAATGGGATTGGCTGCATGACCTCGGGCCGGTGCAGGGTGACCTGAAAGAGGAAGCGCAGGGCCGTAACGGCGTGGTTGATGGTGGGCGGGGTGGCGCCGGTCTCGATCAGGAAGAGCTGGTAGCGACGCACATCCTCGAAGTCGGCCTGGTCGGGGGAGGCGCCAAGGAAGGCGCTGAAGCGTACGCATCCGAGGAAGGACGCATTGCGCTAGTGAGTGAGACTGTGGATGGTCTGTCTATATAGACGTCAATATAGACAGTGCTTTAGCCATGGACATGATGGATGCTCGCCCGGGGCGCGTCAGCAGGATGGAGATCGTCGAGAGCGGTCGCCGGCGGCGGTTCACTGATGAGGCGAAGCTGGCGATTGTGGCGGAAAGCTATAGCGGCCTGCGCCAGGTCACCGCAACGGCGCAGCGCCATGGGATCACGCGCTGGCAGTTGAACGGGTGGCGCAGGGCCGCGCGGGAAGGAAGGCTCGTCAGCCGTTCGACGGACGGCTTTGTTCCGGCACTGATCGTTCCCGCGTCTCGTGGTGCAGTCGCGCAGCCTGCATCGGCTGCACCTATGCAGCCTCTCACACCCGACCACGGTCGCATGGAGGTCATGAGCGCGAACGGCAGGCGTGTGATTGTGGACCGGGATGTCGACGTTGAGGTGTTGCTGCGGATCATACGTGGTCTGGAGACGTTGCCATGAACCCGTTTCCGATGGGTCAGGCTGTGAAGGTATGGCTGGCAACCGGGCATACCGATATGCGCTGTGGCTTCCCCACTCTGGCTCTTCGGGTGCAGGAGATTTTGAAGCATGACCCTCTGGGCGGCCACCTTTTTTGCTTCCGGGGGCGCAAAGGTGATCTGATCAAAGTGATTTGGCATGACGGCCAGGGAGCCTGCCTGTTCACGCGAAAATTGGAGAAAGGCCGGTTCATCTGGCCCAATGTGGAGGGCGGCGCTGTTGCGATCTCGCCGGCGCAGCTGTCTTACTTGTTGTCCGGAATCGACTGGCGCAATCCGCAGGAAACCTGGCGTCCGACACGGGTTGGGTAGCATTATTCGATTGAAAAGACAGGGAAATTCTGTTCGAATGGCGTCATGCCGTCAACGCCTGTCGATCTTCCAGACGACCTTGTGAGCGCCTATCTGGCGCTGCTGTCCGAGCGTGAGGGGTTGCAGGCTGAACGGGATGTCGTTGTCGCCGAGAGGGACAGGGCTGTGGCGCAAGCCGCCAAGGCGCAGGCCCTGTTGTCCGACAGCGAGGCCCTGATCGCCAGTCTGGAACTGGCGATCGAAAAGCTGAAGCGCGAACTGCACGGCCAGCGGTCTGAGCGCGCGGCGCGACTGATCGACCAGCTCGAATTACAGCTCGAAGAACTGGTGATGGCCGCGACTGAGGATGAAGTTGCGGCGCAAGCCGCGGCCAGGAGCTCAAACGGGCGCTCCTTTGTGCGCCGGCGGCCGGTCCGAAAGCCCTGGCCGGAGACGATCGAGCGCGAACGTGTGGTGATCTCTCCCCCGGCGACCTGTGCCTGCTGCGGCGGCTCGCGCCTGGCGAAACTGGGCGAGGACATCACCGAGACGCTGGAGGAGATCCCGCGTCGGTTCAAGGTGATCGAGACGGTCCGGGAGAAGTTCACGTGTCGGGACTGTGAGGCGATCAGCCAGCCGCCGGCGCCGTTCCATGCCACGCCGCGCGGCTTCATCGGCCCTCATCTGCTGGCGACGATTCTGTTCGACAAGTTCGGCATGCACAGTCCGCTCAATCGCCAGAGCGCCCGGCTCACCTGCGAAGGCATCGCGCTGTCGACCTCGACGCTGGCCGATCAGGTTGGGTTTGGAACCTCCGCTCTCAGGCCGGTCTTCGATCTGATCGAGACGCATGTCTTTGCGGCCGAGCGCCTTCACGGCGACGATACGACCATCCCCATCCGGGCCAAAAGCAAGTGCACGACTGGACGGATCTGGACTTACGTGCGGGACGACCAGCCGTTTGGTGGGCCTGCGCCGCCAGCCGCGGTCTACTACGCCTCAGGTGACCGCCGCGGCGAGCATCCGCAGAAACACCTGGCCGGGTATGGCGGCATTCTGCAGAGTGACTGTTACAATGGCTTCGAGCCGATCAGTGTTGCCGAACAGAAAGCGGTGCCCCTTACCTTTGCCTTCTGCCACGCGCATGCGCGACGGAAATTCTTTGAACTGGCCGATATTGAGAAGAGGGCTCGGGATCGCAAAAGAAACGGCAAGCCGATCTCCCCGATCGCGTTGGAGGCCATCAAGCGGTTCGACGCGCTGTTTGACATCGAGCGTCAGATCAACGGCTTGAGCGCCGCGGAACGACTGGCTGTGCGGCAGGAGAAGAGCAAGCCGCTGTTCGATGACATGCACGAGTGGCTGAAGCGGGAGCGTGCCACGCTCACGCGATCGTCCGAGGTGATCGGCGCCATCGACTACATGCTGAAGCGCTGGGATGGCTTTGCCCGGTTCCTGGAGGATGGCCGGGTGTGTCTGACGAACAATGCCGCCGAACGGGCCTTGAGAGGGATCGCCCTGGGGCGCCGCAACTGGACCTTCGCCGGGTCCCAGCGCGGGGCGGATCGTGCCGCCGTCATGCTCACCCTCATCACGACCTGTCGTCTTAACGACGTCGATCCAAAAGCCTGGCTCGCCGACGTACTGGCCCGGATTGCCGATCTTCCTGTCGCCCGCCTGCACGAATTGCTTCCCTGGGAATGGAAAAGGCTACGGCAGGCCGAGAACCCGGCCTCCCAGCTGGCCGCGTGACAGAAAAGGGACCGACGAATGGGATATCGCAACTCAACGCTGTACACGCTGAAATACGTGGCTGACATGCTCGGCGAAGACGAGGACGTCCTGCACGAGTGCTCGATCGAAATGTTCCCGGAAGACGGCCGCCTCAGTGCCTACGACAACTACCCAGCCTCCGAATTGACCGAGCACATTGTCCTCTTCACCGAGGATGGCATCGAGAACCTCAAGTACATCATCGAGGCTCGCAGGACCGTCGCATCACAAAAAGCCGCCCCTTAAACCTGCACCAACGTTAGCCACGATCCCATCGACGCGCGAGGCCTGATCCTGCGGTCTTCCTCGGATGCGTACTTTGAACCCGCGCGAACTGCGCCTTGTTCGCTACTGGGCCGAGGGTGGTCAATAGCGAGCGCGGTTCTCCCACCACAAGTTCCTCGGCGATGCTCTTGGCGATCGCGGCCGCTTCCGGTTGTCGATGCGCAGGGACGAGCAGGCGGGTTGGCGCGTCGCAGGACTGGCCACTGTTGGCGAAGCAGGCATAGGCCCCATGTCTCACAGCTGTCGCGAAACTTGCATCGTCGAGAAGGATGTTGGGGGACTTGCCACCCAACTCCTGATGAACCCGCTTGAGGGTGTCAGCTGCGGCTTTGGCCACAACGATCCCAGTGTGGGTTGAGCCGGTGAAGGAAACCATATCAACGTCAGGATGAGACACAAGTGCCTGACCGACAGTGGGTCCGTCGCACTGGATGAGGTTGAACACGCCCGGTGGCACGCCGGCCTCATGCAGGATTTCTGCGAAGATCGATGCCGAGGCGGGTGCGAGCTCACTGGGCTTCAGGATCATCGTGCAGCCGGCAGCAAGCGCTGGGCCAACCTTGCAGGCGATCTGCAGAAGGGGCCAGTTCCACGGGGTGATCAGTCCACAGACCCCGATGGGCTCCCGCGTGATCAGGGTCGAGCCCAGCACTGTGTCGAACTGATAGGTTTCCAGCGATTTGATGCTCTGCTGCAGATGAATGAGCCCAGCCGGCACCTGCCGCTCGCGGGCAAGGGTGAGGGGAGCCCCCATCTCCAGCAAGGCCGCTTCGACAAGATCGTCGGTGCGTCGCCGGTAGCGGTCGACGATGGCTCGCAGGAGATCCAGCCGCTCCCGTCGTGTGGTTTGGGCGTACGCCCCGAAGGCCTGCCGGGCTGCGGCAATGGCGCGGTTCACATCACCGACATCACTCGGTGCGAAGGTTGCGAAGACTGCCTCGGTGGCAGGGTTGATGAGGTCGACAAGCCGCGGGGTCTCAGGTGAGACCCACCGTCCATCGATATAAAGATGGTGGAGATGTTGCACCGACCTGCGCCCCTTGCTTCGTTGTCAGCGACAATCTCAGTCGTTCGAGCCAAATCGAGGACCCACACCACAGCGCCCCTTTCGCGAGGTTTGAGCGGATTGTTCCTGAAACCGGACGACATTACTCTCTTCACCATGCGACACCGCGCCGTCAAGAACCCGCGGAAAATGTTGGTTAGACCGCGCGACAGCTCGCTGGATCCGCTTTCTTGTTGGTTGGGCCAAGACACACCTTGGATCGACTCTGGTACCGGGGCCTGTGGCACCTTGAGTGAGGAGCAGATGTTACGCTGCAACTCCCTGCTAGGCCGACCGATGTGAACCCGGTCACCCGCCCTGCTGGCACAGTTCCGTAGAGAATACTGGTAATGGTGCTGCCCTTGGGAAGAGAGCTGCAACCCATGTCTCGTGCCCGGGCGACCGTGTTGACACTCGCTCCGATGTAGTCCTTGATGCTCTGGCGCCAACGGGTGAGCGCATCAACGATGCCTCTCGTCCGTCTGCCGTACATTCATCGGCACGCAAGCCGATCCGGTCAAAACAAGGAGCCCACGTGAAGACCCTCGTCGTCTGTTCCGGCGAATTGGACTCCGTCACCCTCGCCCACAAGGTTGCGGCTGAGCAATCCCTCACCCGCCTCGGTGTGCCGCTTGTTGGATGAGGTCAGCACGCCAAGAACGCCAACCTTGATCCGATTTTCGACTGCTGATGTCATGCGACACCCGATCCATCTTGAACATCTTGGCAGCCTTGACGCATTCACCTGCGCGCGGGCATTGTCGCAACTGCCCGATCTGCTGTTCCTGGATAGCGCTCTGCGCCACCCTGTGCTCGGACGCTACTCCTTCGTCGCCGCAGACCCTTTCGGCCGGTTTGCCGTGCGGGGTGGACGAGCACTCTGGAACGGCGATCCCTTAGCTCAACCGCCGCTATCCGCACTGCGCTCTCTCTTAGACCGGTACCGCCAATCGAGAATGGAAAGCCTGCCGCCATTCCAAGGCGGTGCAGCAGGTTATCTCGCGTATGATTTTCGGCACACTCTCGAGAGGCTCACACCGGCGCCGACCGACGTCCCATGCCCTGAAGCCGTGCTCCCATTCTACGATGTCGTCGTGAGCTTCGATCACCGGAGTGGCGACGCGTGGCTTGTTTCAACGGGCTGGCCAGAGCAGGACCCAGACAAGCGCCAGAAGCGGGCCGCAGCTCGCGCTCAGCAATTCCGGAGGCTTCTCGGCCATGGACCGCGCCAGCTCCGTGACTGCAGGCTCGCAAGCCCATGGACGTCGAACTTCTCGGCCAGCGGCTACAGGAAGGCCGTTAAGGCCGTGATCGACTCCATATTGGCCGGAGACATCTTCCAGGCGAACATTGCCCAGCGCTTTACCGCTTGCGTTTCCGATGACTTCGACGCGCTTGCCTTCTACGGCCAGCTCCGCCGCGTGAATCCTGCGACCTTTGGCGCTTTTCTCAGCTTCGACGAGAGCACGATTGCCTCGAGCTCGCCTGAGCGCTTTCTGAAGGTTGATCAGGGCTGCGTCGAAACACGCCCGATCAAAGGCACAGTTGCACGCTCCTCCGATCAGCAGCGCGACGGGAACTTGGCTGAGACGCTGCTGCGCTCCGACAAGGATCGGGCCGAGAACCTCATGATCGTCGATCTCTTGCGCAATGACCTGTCGCGGGTGTGCAAACCACACACCGTGCGAACCCCCGTGCTGTGCAATCTGGAAAGCTATGCGGCGGTCCACCATCTCGTCTCGGTCGTCGAGGGCCAACTCCAGCCAGGCGTTAGGGCTTGGCAGGCAACAACCTGCCCAAATGGGCAACTGGTGCGTTGTTGGAACAAGGACCATCCGTTCTGAACGGAGCTGCCGATGTCGCTACCCTCCCTTCACCCATGTGGATGCCCCAAGTGTCACTCGCGCAAGCCCCATCCGGACCGCATGCTTCATCGGCAGATCAACCTGCTTGCCAGCCGGCTCGACGAACAGCAGCGCCGGTGGTTTATCGCGTTTGAGGCGATGCGGATCGGCTGGGGCGGCACTCAGCGGCTTGCCCAGATCACGGGCTTGAGCCCCCATACCATCCGGCGCGGCCGTCGCGAACTCGAGGCCGGGCTTGTTGACCGCCCCACCGAGCGCGTGCGGGTCGCCGGTGGTGGCCGTCCCACCCGAGAGGTCCAGGATCCTGAACTCCCACAGACCTTGGAGGAGTTGCTCGAAGGCGAGACAGCGGGTGACCCGATGGGTCGGCACGCCAAAGCCAAGCGGAGTTCTCTGCATCATCTGAGCCATGAGCTTGCCGTCGCAGGACACCCGGCCAGCCGCCCCACGGTGGCGCGCCTGCTGCGCCAATTGGGCTACTCGCCCAAAGCCAATGCACGGCGTACCGAGGCGCACAGCACGCCGCCTGAGCGCGATGCGCAATTCCAGCACATCGCCGAACAGCGCGCGCAGTTTGCAGCCACAGGTGAGCCGATCATCAGCGTGGATTCGAAAAAAAAAGGAATTGGTCGGTGACTTCAAGAACCCGGGCCAGACGTGGTGCCGGAGAGCCGAGCCGGTCTTGGTGCACGACTAGCCGCAGGATGCAGTCGGTCAGGCCATTCCTTACGGCATCTACGAGATCACAACCAACAGCGGCTATGTGTGCATCGGCGATTGCTTTGACACCCCGCGCTTTGCCGTTGAGGCGATCAGTGACTGGTGGGAGAGCGAAGGACAGAAGCGCTTTCCAGAAGCCGGGCGTCTCCTCGTCCTGGCCGATGCGGGCGGCTCGAACAGTTGCCGCTCCCGAGTTTGGAAAGCCCAGTTGCAAGAACAGCTCTGCGATGCCTGCGGGCTCGAGGTCACGGTGTGTCACTATCCCACCGGCTGCTCGAAGTGGAACCCAATTGAGCACCGGCTCTTCAGCTTCATCAGCTTGAACTGGGCTGGCGTGCCGCTGCGGACCTTTGCGACGATGGTCCGCTACATTGCCGGAACCGTCACGGCAGCCGGGCTGCGGGTGAATGCTCGCCTCAAGCGTGGTGGCAATGAGACCGGGGAGCGGGTCTCCGACGAGGTCATGCGTCGCCTCCACCTGAGGCCGCATGCCGTCTGTCCCGCATGGAATTACACGCTCTCGCCGCGAACTTGATAACCTGAATTGGCAAATAGTTGGCTGCCAAGCCCTTACGGCAACCGACGTGATCGCCGCCTGTTTCCCGGGCGGGTCGATCACGGGTGCGCCAAAAATCCGCGCCATGGAGATCATCACCCGGATCGAACGCTGTGCCCGGCAGGTCTATTGTGGCTCCATCGGCTACTTTGGCTTCGACGGGACAGCCGATACGAACATCGCGATTCGGACCATCATGCTGACGGACGGATCAGCCGTATTTCATGCGGGCAGTGGGATTACGGCGCTGTCCAACCCGCAGGCCGAGTACGAGGAAACCTTGGCGAAGGCCCAGCGCATTTTTGCAGCCTTTGAAGCATAGACGACGAGAATGATCTTGATCATTGACAACTATGACTCTTTCGTTTTCAACGTCGCACGGTACTTCTCTGAGCTGGGCGAGACGGTGAAGGTGGTCCGCAACGACGCGATCGACGTCGGCGCAGTTCGAGGCCTATCGCCGAGAGCCGTCGTGCTCTCGCCCGGGCCATGCTCTCCATTGGAAGCCGGCGTGTCCTGCGAGATCGTCCGGCATCTGTCGGGATTGCTCCCGCTTCTGGGGATTTGCCTTGGTCATCAATGCATCGGACAGGTCTTCGGGTGGCGGGTCACGCGGGCGCACAACCCCATGCATGGGCGCTCCTCCGCGATCAGCCACAGCGGTCAGGGTATTTTCAACAGCCTGCCCAATCCGTTAAAGGCGGGGCGTTATCATTCGCTGATTGTCGAGGAGGATCGGAGCTCGACGGAGTTGGAGGTGACCGCACGCTCGGAGGACGGCGAGATCATGGCCCTGCAGCATCGACGCCATCCCACCTATGGCGTGCAGTTTCATCCGGAGTCCATCCTGACCGAGCACGGACACACGCTGCTGTCCAACTTCCTCGATATCGCGGCGAAAGCCAAGGAGAGGCGCCATGCTGTGGTTTGATGGGGCGGTCTCGAATGATCCGCGAACCGGTTTCGATTTGCGCGACCGAGGGCTTCTGCTGGGCGACGGCTTGTTCGAAACGCTGGCTGTTGCGAATGGCCGAGCCTTCATGCTTGACGCGCATCTCGATCGTCTTCTCGCCGGTGCGGCCGCATTGAACATCCCAGTGGATCGGGAGGCTCTGCGACGGCCGGTTGAGGATCTGACTGCCGCTCTCCCCGAAGGGGGCATCATTCGCCTGACCCTGACCCGAGGCGCGGGACCCCGCGGCTTACGACTTCCGATACACCAACAGCCCACCGTCTTTGCGGCTGCGTCCGCACCATGGTCGCCAAATCCGACGGCAGCGGAGGTGCGCTTGGCGACGGCACGGATTCGGCGCAATTCTTCTTCGCCTACATCACGATACAAAACGCTCGCCTATCTCGATAATGTCCTCGCCGTACAGGAAGCGTTGGACCAAGGCGCTGACGACGCGCTCCTCCTGGCGGTTGGCGGGCAGGTGGCCTGCACCAGCGCCGGAAACATTTTTATCATCGAGGGTGAGAGGCTCCTCACCCCATCCCTCGACAATGGAGTGTTGCCTGGAATCACCCGCGCCCTTGTTCTCAATGTCTTGGCACCCGAACTCGGTCTGATCCCACAAGAAGTGAACCTTCCAAAGGACAGTCTCTTTCAAGCCGATGCCGTGCTTCTGAGTAAGCATCCGAGGAGCCGCGCGGACTTTGAGCGTCGCGCGTCATCCGGTTTGTCGTATGATGGTGGATGTTCAGGCGGCCCGCTGTGGCGCCGGGCTTTCGCCTTGGCGCAACCTCTTCCATTCCCATGGTAGCATTTCATGGAGGCGTGAGACCGGCAGGTTGGCGATCCGAGCAAGGATATCGGCGAGCCATGCCTTCGGGTCGACATCGTTGAGACGGGCCGTCATGGTGAGCGTGAGCATGATGGCGGCCCGGTCGGCGCCGCGATCGGAACCGGCGAAGAGCCAGGATTTTCTGCCGCAGGCCACACCGCGTAACGCCCTCTCGGCCGCGTTGTTCGTGAGACAAATTCTGCCATCGTCGACAAAGCGGGAGAAGTCGGCCCAGCGCGAGAGCATGTAGTTGATCGGCTCGATCACCGGGGAGGATCGCGACAGATGACCCTGCTCCTGGCGCAGCCATGCTTCCATCGCGTCCAGCAGCGGCTTGCTCTTCTCCTGCCGCACGGCGCGCCGCTCCGTCGCACTCCGGCCGTTGATCTCGCGCTCGATGGCAAACAGCGCATCGATGCGCCTGACCGCCTCCAGCGCAGTCGGCGAGGCCGGCCTGGCGTTCCGGCCGCGCCGGGGATGGCGGGCGACATCGACCAGTTCGAAGAATTTCCTGCGGGCATGTGCGAAGCAGAAAGCGGCCGTGATCGGCGTTTGATTCTTCGTCGGGTCGAACAGCGGATTGAAGCCGTTGTAGCAATCAGCCTGAAGCACGCCGCCGAAGCCGGCCAGGTGTTTCTGCGGATGCTCGCCGCGCCGATCGCGGGAGGCGTAATAGACCGCGGCCGGCGGTGCAGGCCCGCCAAACGGCTGGTCGTCCCGCACGTAAGTCCAGATCCGTCCGGTCGTGCACTGGCCCTTGGCCAGGATCGGGATCGTGGTATCGTCGCCATGCAGCCGAACGGCGGCGAACACATGGGCTTCGATCAGGTCGAAGACCGGCTGGAGCGCGGCGCTGACATGGCCGACCTGATCGGCCAGGGTCTGGGTCGACAGCGCGATGCCCTCGCATTGGAAGCGCGTGCTCTGGCGGTTCAGAGGGATATGCTGTCCGAACTTGTCGAACACGATCGTCGCCAGCAGATTGGGGCCGAGAAAGCCGCGTGGCGTGGCATGGAATGGCGCCGGTGCCTGGCTGATTGCCTCGCAATCCCGGCACGTGAACTTCTCCCGCACCGTCTCGATCACCTTGAAGCGGCGCGGGATCTCCTCGAGCGTCTCCGTCACGTCCTCGCCCAGCTTCGCCAGTCGTGCGCTGCCGCAGCATCCGCAGACCGTCGGCGCCTCCACCACGATGCGCTCGCGCTCAATGTCTTCCGGAAAGGGTTTGCGCACCGGCCTCTTGCGGGTGAAGGCGCGCACGGTCTGCGCTTTCGCCGCCGCAGCCTCAGCGGCCAGTTCATCCTCAGTCGCCGCTATCACCAGCTCTTCGAGCTGCAATTCCAGCTGGTCGATCAGCCGTTGGGTGCGCTCACGACGTGGGCCATGCTTCTCGCGCTCGAGTTTGCCGATCTGCAGCTGCAGATACGCGATCAGCGCTTCGGTGCTGGACAGCCTCGCCCTCGCATGGGCGGCATCCGCGACCGCAGCATCCCGCTCGGCCTCGCTGCGCAGCCGTGCCTCGCGTTCTGCCAGCAGCGCGGCCTGGGCGCTGGCAAGATCCGAAGGCAGCGAGAACGGTGCCGATGACATGGCACCATTGAATCAGATTGCCCAGCAACTTCAATGGCAAAACCGGCTCACACCCGGGTCGAACGCCAGGTTTCCTGGGGATTGCGCCAGTCGATTCCGGACAGAAGATAAGACAGCTGCGCCGGTGAGATCGCAACAGCGCCCCCTTCCACGCTCGGCCAGATGAACCGACCTCTTTCCAATTTCCGCGTGAACAGGCAGGCTCCCTGGCCGTCATGCCAAATCACTTTGATCAGATCACCTTTGCGTCCGCGGAAGCAAAATAAGTGGCCCGCCAAAGGATCATGCTTCAAAATCTCCTGCACCCGAAGCGCCAGGGTCGGAAAGCCACACCGCATGTCGGTATGCCCGGTTGCCAGCCAGACCTTGACGCTCGAGCCCATCGGAAAGAGGTTCATCGCAGCGCCTCGAGGCCCCGGATGATCCGCAGCAGCGCCTCGATGTCGACATCCCGGTCGACGATCACATGCCGCCCGTTGGCCGTGACAATCTCCATCCGACCGAGGCCGCAGGGAGGATGCGGCACCGGCGCATTCGGCACGGAAGACTCCAAGGGCGCGTGAGCGTCCGGCACGACCAGGGCGGGCACAAACCCATCCCAGGAACCAGCGCCGAGCCGTCCTTCTCTGTGAGCCTTGCGCCAGCTGTTCAACTGAAAGCGGGTGATCCCGTGCCGGCGCGCCGTGGCTGAGACCTGCTTCGGCTCGCGATAGCTCTCGGCCACAATTGCCAGCTTTGCTTCATCGCTGAAACGGCGGCGACGACCAGTGTCGACCACGTCCAGGCGGCTGACCGGCCCATGCTCCCTGATAATGTCCATGGCTATAGCACCGTCCATATCGACGTCGATAGAGCCAGTGCTCTTCCAAATGCCCCAGTCCCACAAGGCGGCCCAGCTCGGATGCGTACGCTTCTGACCAACTCTGTCGCGCTCGTGGCACACGTGACGGAACTCGACGGCAAGCCGCTCTCTCGCCACAGGCGGAAAACAGTCGAGCATATCCGCGCCAATCTCCTCGCCTTGATGAATTAGCAACGGTTTGTGAGATTGGCCGGACGTTGGAAATTGGCGGCAGCAGCCGTGCACTCAGCTAGGCCAGCTTCGTGATGTCACTGCAATTCAAGTCAGCGAGGATGTCGGCAATCATTTTCCGACCGAGCTGCAGATCGGGTGCGATCTCGGCCAGCGGCACCAGAACGAAGGCGCGCTCCGCCAGATACGGATGGGGAAGCGTCAGGCTGGGGGTGTTCACCTCAAGATCATCGTAGGTGAGAATATCGACGTCGATCACCCGAGGTCCCCACTTGACCTCGCGAACCCGCCCCAACTCCTGCTCCACCCGAAGGCACAGGGCCAGGAGGTCATGCGGCGCGAGCTCGGTTTCAGCAACGGCGCAGGCATTCACAAACCAGTCCTGAGCAACAGGTCCCCACGGCTCTGTGCGATAGTCTGCAGAGCGGGTGAGAATTCTTGCCCCACCCGCGTCAAGAGCTGACAGCACCTTGGCGATATTGCCGCGCTTGTCGCCGAGATTGCTGCCGAGGCTGAGCGTGACCCTAGCCATCGCGCGACCGCCTGATCTCGACGCTCACACCATCGAGGATGAACGGAATCGGCGCCTCAGGCTTCTCGACCCGGACCGTCACGGCCGCCACCGGCGGGAAGTCGTCGAGCACGCTGGTGGCGATCACCTCGGCAAGGCCCTCAATGGTATGGAAGCGACGCGTCGTGCCGATCTCGTGAACGAGCTTGGCCAAGCTCGCGTAGCAGACGGTCTGTCGGTAATCATCGGCCTGCCCGGCCGGCTTCAGGTCGAGCGAGCAGATCACGCTGACGTAAAACCGCTGTCCCAGACGGGCCTCTTCGGCATGAACGCCATGATGGGCGTACAGCGCCAGACGGGAGACTGTGATCGTGTCGCTCACGGCAGGGTCCTCAGCAAGATATCGGCCACGCGGCAGGCCTCGACGTGAGCCTTGACGTCATGGACGCGAACGATGTCGGCACCCCGGCTCACGGCGGCCAGATGCGCTCCCAAGGTGCCAAAGAGCCGGTCTCGTGGGGGGACTTGCGGATCGTAAAAGCGGCCCAGGACCGATTTGCGGGAGGCTCCCACGAGCACGGGGAAGCCCAGTGTCTTCAGCTCCGGCAGGCGGCGCAGCGCCTCCAGGTTCTGGTCGGCCGTCTTGCCGAAGCCAATGCCGGGATCAAGGATCAAACGTGCATCCGGAATGCCGGCTTGGCGGGCGTGAGTAAGGGAATGCTCAAAGAAATGCAGCATGTCGGCCATGATGTCGAGCGAAGCATCGACCTCTGCGCGATTGTGCATCACGATTGCGAAAGCATCATGTTCCGCCACGACTGCCGGCATGTCGGGATCGCGCTGGAATCCCCAGATGTCGTTGACGATCCTCGCTCCCGCCCTAAGGGCAGCCTGGGCTGTCAACGCCCGATAGGTGTCGATGGAGATCGGCACATTCAGGATCTGCGCAAGCTCACGAATAATCGGGATGACGCGCCGCTGCTCCTCATCGGCCCCCACGGGCATATGCCCCGGCCGCGTGGACTCCCCGCCGACATCAATGATGTCAGCGCCCGCCTGCTCCATGTCATGGGCATGTGCAACGGCAACGGCAGGGTCCCGGAAAAGGCCGCCGTCGGAGAACGAGTCGGGCGTGACGTTCAGGACACCCATGATCAAGGTGCGTGTGCCGAGTTCTTTCAGGATCGCTGTCATGGCTCACTTCAGATCAGGACGGGTCTCCTTCTGTCGCGGTTTGCGCCAGAAGTCGAGCTTTGGTTGATAGGAGGGCCAAGAGGCACTGCTCGAAGCCAGCCGCAATTTCAGTCCACCCTCGGCTTCGGTGCTTGAGCAGATCAGGCTACTCTATCCCTCCTGCTGACAAGCCATGGCGGCTCTGAGGAAGCGTGTGATGGAATGCATTCTTATTGACACCTGCATGTCTATTATCGTTTATGCCGCGCAGAACCGGTTGGGTGAGCGCTTGGTAGAGCCGCGCGTTCACAGGTCCATCCACTTCACGTTCATCGGCACGTGAGCCGATCCGGTCGCAGCCTACCCGGTCAAAACAAGGAGCTCTGGTGAACACCTTCGTCATCTGTTCCGGCGGATTGGACTCCGTCACGCTCGCGCACAAATCCGCCGCAGAGCGAACCCTCACGCGCCTCAGCTTGTCTCACGCCATCGTCGGTATCTCCACCGTAGGACGCCTCCCGACCAGATCGGCGCCGACTATAGGTGCAGCGTAAATGAGCTACGCCGTCAAAGAGATCTTCCTGACGCTTCAGGGCGAAGGCGCCCAAGCCGGACGAACCGCCGTCTTCTGCCGCTTTGCCGGGTGCAATCTCTGGTCAGGACGAGAGAGCGACAGGGCCGCGGCGGCTCGCCGGTTCTGCGACACGGACTTCGTGGGCACCGACGGGACCTTCGGCGGACGCCATGCCACCGCCGCCGACCTGTGCGACCGCATTGAGGAGCAATGGGGCCCTGGGACTGATCACCGGCTTGTGGTGCTGACAGGCGGAGAACCGCTGCTCCAGGTCGATTCCGCTCTCATCGATGAACTGCACCGCCGCTCCTTCACGATCGCAGTCGAAACAAACGGCACCATTGAGCCCCCACCGGGGCTCGACTGGATTTGCGTCAGCCCGAAAGGAAGCGCCGACCTCAAGATCCGGGCCGGCCATGAGCTGAAGCTGGTCTATCCGCAAGAGGATGCCCCGCCCGAGCGGTTTGCCTCGTTAGCCTTCGAGCGGTTCTCGCTTCAGCCGATGGATGGACCGGATCAGGTCGCGAACACGGCGCTGGCCGTCGAATATTGCCTGGCTCACCCGCAATGGCGGTTGAGCCTCCAAGCCCATAAGTACTTAGGAATCCGCTGATGTGGGAACTCACCAAGTCGTTTAACTTCGAAGCCGCCCATACGCTGACCGGCACCACGCTCGGACCTGCCAGCGAGGAGATCCATGGCCATTCCTTCCGGGCCGAGGTCGCCGTGCGCGGACTGCCCGATCCCGAAACGGGCATGCTGATTGATCTTGGCCTGCTCGAGGGCAAGCTCGCAGAGATGCGCCGGACGCTCGATCACAAGTTCCTCAACCGCATCGAGGGGCTGGAGCGGCCGACTTTGGAGAACATCACCCGGTTCATTTTCGAGCGGGTCCAGCCTATCGGACCGATCGCCAGGGTGACGATCTACCGCGATAGCTGCGGCGAAACCTGCACCTACTATGCGCCGGCTGACCATGAACGCCGCTGAGTCCTCCGCTCTCGTGGTCTTTTCGGGCGGACAGGACTCGACTACCTGTCTGGCCTGGGCGCTGTCGCGCTACGAGCGGGTCGGGACCATCGGATTCTCGTATGGTCAACGCCACGCCGTCGAAATGGACTGTCGGGAGCCAATCCGGCAGGCGCTTGCCAGTCTGTCGCCGCTCTGGGCCAGCCGCCTCGGACCGGACCGGGTGATCCCGCTCGACGTGCTGGGCGAGGTGAGTGTGAGCGCGTTGACGGCGGACCTGCCAGTGGCCAGCAGCCGGGCGGATGGCCTGCCGGCGACCTTCGTGCCCGGGCGCAATCTGGTGTTTCTCACCTTTGCGGCGATCGTCGCCTTCCAGCGCGGCCTCAAGCGCGTGGTGACGGGCGTCTGTGAGACGGACTTCAGCGGCTATCCCGATTGCCGCGACGACACGATCAAGGCGCTCCAGACCGCGCTCAACCTCGGCATGAGCGCGCGGCTGGTGCTCGAGACGCCGCTGATGTGGATCGACAAGGCCGAAACCTGGGCCTTGGCCGAGACCTTGGGCGGGGACGCGCTCGTCGAACTGATCGTGCAGGAGACGCATACCTGCTACAACGGGGATCGCGGCATCCGGCACGACTGGGGCTTTGGTTGTGGCGAGTGCGACGCCTGTCGGTTGCGGTCAGCGGGATGGCAGCGTTACACCCAAGTGCGGAGCTGACGAGTCTGGAGCTGAATCATGAGGAGGATTATGGGGAGGCATGTGATGCCGTGTGCCCCATCTCGACGGTTCCATTGGAGACCGTATCAAGCACCGCAACCGGCGGCACGATCTCGCCTGTAGCAAAAAGGTGGATCTGAAGTCGGCCGCCGCTCATCGCATTGATGCGCTCGGTGATCGGGTGCGCAGAGATTCCGAGGCCGGTGCGGTTCTTTGGTCACGAGGTGAACCATGCGCTAGCGCAGGGGCTGAGCGCGAACGACAGTCAGGGCGGCAAGAGCCGAGGCACCAATGCCAAGCGCCGCACGGCGTGATGCTTAGGACCGCTTGGCATGGAAGTGATGCACGGGTCCGTGCCCGCGCCCGATCTGGAGTTGGTCGGAAGCACCGATGGCGGCACTGATGAAGCTCTTCCCGGCTTCAACTGCATCATTGAGCGACAGGCCTTTGGCAAGCCCGGCTGCAATGGCCGAGGACAGGGTGCAGCCGGTGCCATGCGTGTTGCGCGTGGTGATGCGAGACGCCGCAAAGCGCCATATGCCCTGCTGATCCATGAGAATGTCGGTGCTCTCCAGTCCCATGCCGTGGCCGCCTTTTACCAGGACGGCTCTAGGGCCTAGCGCCAGGATGCGCTTGGCCTGGCGGCACATGGACTGCTCGTCCTGAGCCGACGGCTCGTCGAGGAGCGCCGCAGCCTCCGGAAGATTTGGCGTGACGAGCAGCGCCATGGGGAGCAACACGCGGCGCAGCGCGTCAATGGCCCTCGGCACGAGCAAGCGATCGCCACTTGCCGCCACCATCACGGGATCGAGTACGATCCGCGCCGCCCTGTAACGCACAAGCCCTTCCGCCACAGCGTCGACGACAGCAGGTTGTGACAGCATGCCGACCTTCACCGCGTTGACGGTGAGATCGGAAAAGACGCTGTCGATCTGCTGTGTGACGAACTGAGGAGGAACATCGTGAATGCTCTGAACACCAGTCGTGTTCTGGGCTGTGAGCGCGGTGATCACGCTCGCACCATAGACGCCGAGGGCCGAGAAGGTCTTGAGGTCTGCCTGGATGCCGGCGCCACCGCCTGAATCCGAGCCCGCGATCGTGACGGCGATGGTGGTCATGCCAGAACACCCCGCGATATCAGACCCTGATCCGCCCTATGCCGTAGCCGGCGCTTCAAGTGGCTGCCATGCAGGAAACCAAGTGCTGCGCCGAGGGTGGTTCTGGCGCATCCCGTGGCATTCACTCGGATCATCAGCGGATGACTGTTCTCGACGCGAATGATGGGGACGCGATCCGTCATCCAGCCCACCGCGCCAATCAGGGCCGCGATAGTATCGTGAGCCTTCGCGAAGGCCTGCACCGTTTCAGGTGTCGCGTCCTCTCCCGCGAGAGCCGAAAGCTCGCCTGCATCGGAGCGCAGGACATGCGACCTGCCCGTAAGGCCGGAGTGAGCAGATTCCAGGCGGGGTGGGGAGGCTTCGATAAAGTCGGAATTGAGGATCCAGGGCTTGGCGTGCGCGCGATCAGCCGCGATAGCCTTCGGGACCGCTGCACGACGCTTGCTGTCGAGCCTGCCGAGATTGGCGAGCAGCGCGGGGATCAGTGAGCGAATGCCGCCTGCGTCCAGCAAAAAGTAAAACGTAAAGGTTCGCGCCGCAGCATTGGTGATCGCATGGACGCGTGTGCGCTGACCGCGAAGGCGGCTGAGCAGATGCCCGGCCACTTCTCGAAGACAAAAAGCATCCGATCCAAACGCTGGTGTACTCGCCATCTCGCAATCCCTCCGCCAGCATAATCCGGATCAGGTTCGATGGGTTGATCGAGAAGACCTCTCAGCCCGAGCGGGCACCCCAAGGAGATGCTGCCGTGATAATTCCTTGGTTCTCCTTTTGCAAGAACCAATCTGTTCAGCTCTTGACAGCCGAGACCACGTCCACGAGGATAGCATCCGTTCCGAGGGGAGCCCTGTGAGGGGCTGAGAGTCGGCTGATCCGCCGTGACCCTTGAACCTGATCCGGGTCGTACCGGCGGAGGGACTGGAACTATCGAGCAATGAAACGAATCCCTCAGCTCGCTTTGCCCGGATCTCCCTTTGTCAAAGAGGAGAGATCCAGTGACTGTTCATGTCGACAAGCCGAAAGGCGCCCCCCAATCCGTCACCACCGGCCCGATCCAGGGATCGCGCAAAGTCTATGCGGCACCTGATAGCAGACCCGATATCCGGGTGCCTTTCCGCGAGATTGTCCTGACGGATCCCAATGAGGCACCGGTCCGCGTTTACGACCCCTCAGGCCCTTACACCGAGGCGGTTGCAACCATCGATCTTGGCAAGGGGCTTCCACTTGTGCGCGAGCCCTGGATCACGGCGCGGAACTATGCGGCGGTCGAGGTGCGGCCTGTGAAGCCCGAGGACAACGGAAATGTCTCAGCTGACGCGCTTGTGGCGCCATGCCCAGCCGAGCGCATCGTGCGCCGCGCGGTGCGCAGTCAGATGGTGACGCAATATGAGTTCGCCCGCGCTGGGGTCGTTACGGAGGAAATGATCTACGTCGCCCATCGCGAGAACCTGTGCCGCGAGGCGACGCTGGCGGAAGCCGAGGCAACGATCGCCGATGGTGAGAGCTTCGGGGCTGCGATCCCAGCCTTCATCACACCGGAGTTCGTGCGGCAGGAGGTGGCCCGCGGGCGTGCCATCATTCCGGCCAACATCAACCATCCGGAACTGGAGCCGATGGTGATCGGGCGCAACTTCCTGGTCAAGGTCAACGCCAATATCGGCAACTCGGCGGTCGTCTCGACAGCGGCAGACGAAGTGGAAAAGCTCGCCTGGGCCATCCGTTGGGGCGCCGACACGGTGATGGATCTCTCCACCGGCCGCAACATCCACAACATCCGCTCCTGGATTCTGCGTAATTCGCCGGTGCCGATTGGCACAGTCCCGATCTATCAGGCGCTGGAGAAGGTGGGCGGGGATCCGGTGAAGCTCGACTGGGAAGTGTTCAAGGACACGCTCGTCGAGCAGGCTGAGCAGGGGGTCGACTACTTCACCATCCACGCAGGCGTACGGCTGCCTTATGTCCCGCTCACGGCCGATCGGGTCACGGGCATTGTCTCCCGCGGCGGCTCGATCATGGCCCGCTGGTGCCTGGCGCACCATAAGGAGAGCTTCCTCTACGAGCGCTTCGACGAGATCTGCGACATCATGCGGGCCTATGACGTCTCGTTCTCCCTGGGCGACGGGCTGCGTCCCGGATCGATTGCCGATGCGAATGACGCTGCCCAGTTCGCCGAACTCGAGACTCTGGGCGAGTTGACAATGGTCGCCTGGGACAAGGGCTGCCAGGTCATGATCGAAGGTCCCGGCCATGTGCCGATGCACAAGATCAAGCTGAACATGGACAAGCAACTCCGCGCGTGCGGAGAGGCACCCTTCTACACCCTCGGCCCGCTTACCACGGACATCGCGCCTGGATACGATCATATTACATCCGGAATCGGTGCAGCGATGATCGGGTGGTTCGGCACGGCAATGCTTTGCTATGTGACGCCGAAAGAGCACCTGGGCCTTCCCAACCGGGATGATGTGAAGACCGGGGTCATCACCTACAAGATTGCAGCCCATGCCGCCGACCTTGCGAAGGGACACCCGGCCGCACAGATGCGGGACGACGCCTTGTCTCGGGCCCGCTTCAACTTCCGCTGGGAGGACCAGTTCAACCTCTCCCTCGATCCGGATACGGCACGCGCGTATCATGATGAGACCCTGCCGAAGGACGCGCACAAAGTGGCTCACTTCTGCTCAATGTGCGGGCCGAAGTTTTGCTCGATGAAGATCACGCAGGACCTGCGGGCCGAGGTGGCGGCGATGAGCCCTGAGGCTCAGGAGCAATTGGCTGGCATGCGCGCCAAGAGCCGCGAGTTCCTGGCCGGCGGCGGTAGTCTCTACGTCCCCGCCGCGGAGTAGCGGCATGCGCATCCGTGTCATCGGCGCCGGTGTCGCTGGCCTGACAGCGGCACTGGAATTGGCCGAGCGCGGCGCCATGGTCGAGGTGATTGACCGTGGCCCGCATCTCGGGGCGGCCGCGTGCTCCTGGTACGCGGGCGGAATGCTTGCGCCCTGGTGTGAACGCGAGAGCGCAGATCCGGTCGTGGCGGAACTGGGCCATCGTGCGATCGACTGGTGGCTGCGGCGCTTCCCCGGGACTGCGCGCAAGGGTACGTTGGTGGTCGCACAGCCGCGCGACGTAGGCGACCTCGCTCACTTTGCGCGCAGGACGGAGCGCTTTGACTGGGTCGATGGCGCCCGGATTGCCGAGATCGAGCCTGATCTGAAAGGACGGTTCCACAAAGGCCTGTTCTTCGCGGACGAAGCACACCTTGATCCCCGCAGCGCGCTGACCGCACTCGCCGCGCGTCTTACAGAGCTTGGTGTCTCTCTGCGATTCGGTGCCGAGGCTCCCATCGGGGATAATAGTGTCGACCGCATCATCGACTGTCGCGGCTTTGCCGCGCAGGGAAATCTTCCGGACTTGCGTGGCGTCAAGGGTGAGATGCTGCTTGTCAGAACACGGGAGATCTTCCTCCAACGCCCTGTTCGCCTGCTTCATCCGCGCATCCCCCTCTACATCGTGCCGCGCGCAAACGGGCTCTTCATGATTGGAGCAACGATGATCGAGAACTCAGATCGAGGTCGCGTGACAGTGCGCTCAGCGGTTGAACTCCTCAATGGAGCGTATTCTGTTCACCCGGCCTTCGGCGAGGCCGAGATTATCGAGTTTGGAGCCGATGTCAGACCCGCCTTTCCTGACAATCTGCCCGCAATCCGGGAATCTGGCCGCACGATCTCCTTCAACGGCCTGTATCGCCACGGATTTTTGCTCGCCCCCGCCTTCGCGACCTGGGTCGCCGATGCAGTCTTCCACCCTTGAGCGACTTTGGAGATGACACATGAGGATTATCCTGAATGGTGAGGAGCGTGAGATTGAGGAACGGATCCTGTCGCGCGCTCTGTGTGAGCTCGAGTTCGGCGATGCCGTTGTAGCCACGGCCGTGAATGAACGGTTTGTGCCAGCGGCTCAGCGATCGGCCATCGCGCTGAACGACGGCGATCGCCTCGAGGTTCTCGCGCCCATGCAAGGAGGCTGAGGCATGCTGTTGTATGATGTCGAACTTGCGTCGCCTTTGATGCTGGGAACCGCCCAGTATCCATCCCCAGCCATCCTGGCAGCGGCTGTCCAAGCCTCGGGGGCGGAGGTGGTGACCGTGTCACTCCGGCGCGAGGCGGGTGGCACTCAGGCCGGACAGGCCTTCTGGTCGATCATCCGTGATCTCGGCACACGCGTTCTGCCCAATACAGCTGGATGCCGCACGGTCAAGGAGGCAGTCACGACGGCCCATATGGCCCGGGAGATGTTCGGGACGCCGTGGGTCAAACTCGAGCTGATCGGGGAGGAGGACACGCTCCAGCCGGACGTCTTCGGCCTAGTCGACGCTGCGCGCATTCTGACCGAAGAGGGCTTCCAGGTCTTTCCGTATACGACGGAGGATCTCGTTGTGGCCGAACGCCTGCTCGCGGCGGGATGTCGGGTTCTGATGCCTTGGGGCGCACCGATTGGCTCAGGCAGAGGTCTCAATAACGTCTTCGGGTTGAAGATGCTCCGGGCCCACTTTCCCGACGTGCCGCTTGTGGTCGACGCCGGGATTGGCCTGCCCTCACACGCGGCTGCCGCCATGGAGCTTGGGTTCGACGCGGTTCTTCTGAACACCGCGGTTGCCAGGGCCGGTGATCCAGTCGGGATGGCCAAGGCTTTCGCCCTGGCGGTTGAGGCTGGCCGGCTGGCACGGCACGCTATTCCGATGGAGCCGCGGGAGATGGCGAGCCCGTCGACCCCGGTTCTGGGCAGGGCGATGCTGACATGACGCTCGTGCTCGATCCCTTCTATCTCATTGTCGACAACGCGGCTTGGGTGCGGCGCCTGGTACCGCTCGGCGTGAAACTCATTCAACTTCGCATCAAGGGCGAGCCCGATGCCGCGATCGCACGTCAGATTCGAGAGGCTAAGATCTGCTGCGAGCAGCATGGCGCTCACCTCGTGGTCAACGATTACTGGCGGCTCGCCATTGCGGAGGGCTGCACCTTCGTTCACCTCGGGCAGGAAGACCTCGCGGGCGCGGATCTGGCGGCCATTCGAGCGGCCGGGATCCGGCTGGGTGTCAGTACGCATGATCACATCGAACTCGATCAGGCACTCTCCGTTGCGCCGGACTACGTGGCTCTGGGACCGATCTATCCGACCGTCCTGAAGCAGATGCCCTGGAATCCCCAAGGCTTGAGCCGCATCACGGAGTGGAAGCAGCTCATTGGCGAGATCCCACTCGTTGCCATCGGTGGTCTGACCATCGACCGCATCCCAGGGGTGCTGGCTGCGGGCGCCGACAGTGCGGCGGTGGTGACGGACATTCTCCGGCACCCGGACCCGGAGCACCAAACCCGCCGTTGGATGGCAGTCACGAGTGCCATAGTATGACTGCACGTTACGCACGACAGATCGTCCTCCCGGCGGTGGGTGAGGCTGGCCAAGCCAAGCTTGCTTCATCCTCGGTTCTGGTCGTCGGGGCCGGCGGCCTTGGGTGTCCCGTCCTGCAATATCTCGCAGGGGCCGGAGTCGGGCACCTCACAATCGTCGACCATGACCGCGTTGACGAGAGCAACCTTCACCGTCAGCCGCTCTATCGTACGACCGACATTGGCCAGCTGAAGGCCGAGGCTGCTCGCAAGGCTCTCGAAGTCCTCAATCCGTCCGTGGTTGTTGACGCGCTTGCCCTCTATCTCGATCCGGCCGCGGCGAAGGATCTCGTGAGGGGCGCCGATGGCATCGTGGATGCCGCTGATAGCATTGCGGTCACGTACAATCTGAGCGACATCTGCAAGGCAGCGGGCAAGCCTTTGATCAGTGCGTCCTGCGTGGGTTTGAAGGGCTATGTCGGCGCCTTCTGTGCCGGTGCTCCGAGCTACCGATCCGTGTTTCCGGATATTCCTCAGAACCTAGGGAGTTGCGCCACGCTGGGCGTCCTGGGCTCGGTCGTCGGCGTGCTTGGCGGGTTGCAGGCGCAGATGGTGTTAGCCCTGATTCTTGGCTTGGATCCATCGCCGCTCGGGCAGCTGGTTTCGGTTGATCTGCAGAAACTGGAGTTTGGCGGGTTTTCCTTCCTGGATGCGCCGGAGGCGGCAGGTTTCGCGCCGCCGTTTATTGCGCCATCGGATGTCAACGCCGACGATATTGTCTTTGAGCTCAGAAGCATGGATGAGGTGCCGGTGTCTCCATTCCCGCAGGCCCGCCGCGCGACCGCTGACACGATCGTGGAATTGAGCCGGGATGTCGCAGGATCGAGCCGGATCGTGCTCTGCTGCCGCAGCGGCCTACGAGCGTGGCGGGCAGCGAGCCTTCTCAGGGATCAGGGACATCAAAAGCTTGCGCTCATCGCAATGGGCGATATTGGTGAGGTTTGTACGCAGCGTGTTTGAGCGGTTTGTTGACTGAAGCCTTTCAGCTCCGGAATGCGTCGACACGGTTGGCCTCCAAGGCAACAGTTTGATCGGGCAGAACCAACTCGCACTGCATCTCAGCAAACGTTGTCAACCCTCGCTGACTCACGTCCAGAAGATGCCCACACAGTCGGAACGGCGCGTCGCATGCGATGGCCTGCCGGAATCGCACATACCGCAGGGCTGCAAGCCAGCCGCTCTGGGCTTGCGCGACGAGATAGGTCTCCCGGATTAAAGAAGGCAGGAGGGCGAGGAGCAGGTGACCTGGAACGATCGTTCGCCCACTGGTTAATTCATGAGCGGCGCGAGACGAATCAACATGAATCCATTGCAAATCGTTGGTCAGCGCCGCAAAGGCGTTGATGGTGTCCTGTCCCACCTGGCGCCATGCTGTCGGACCGAGTGGCTGATGCAGGAACTGGCCGAGATCAGACGCCTGCTTGACGCGCAAGGGCTCACCCATGACGATCTCCGGAAGAGCGCAGGAGAAGGGCGCTTCCCAGTTCTCCGGCAGCCGCGATTGCCGCCAGCCCGAAGCCGTCATATCCGAACTGCACCATTTCGTGCCATAATCTGACAGACAGGATAGCGCCGGAAGCTCCAATCGGGTGCCCTCGCGCGAGAGCGCCACCACCACAGTTGACGAGAGCAGGGTTGAGGCCCAAGGCTGCGATCCCGGCCATCGCCTGCACGGCGAAAGCCTCCATGATCTCCACGCACGACAGCTCGGATGCCGTCACCTCCTGGCGGTCAAGCAACCTGCGGACCGCCGGGATCAGCGCAAGGCCGGGGCGGACTGGATCTCCACCCACCCTGGCACCCCCGACCACTTCTAAAACCGTGCGTTCACGTGCCGAGCGATGGAAGCGGATGCCACAAGAACAATGGCGGCACTGTCAGCCTCAACGGCCACGGTTGCGGCCGTCACGCCGTGCACCGTATCGCCGGCCAGCACTGGCAGCCGACGACAGAGACCCGGTGTCAGCTTGCGCGAGAAGGCATCGCGTGTGACACCACCGAGCGGCACAATCTCGTTCACGTGTCGCACGCTCAAGGCTTTAGCGTGGCTTGTCACGGCGAACGCTTCCTGATCAGTAGTACGCATCCGTGAACCGTCCCGGGATTCCCGGAGGCTCCAACACCTGACAGGATGGAGCCATGACGAAGCGAACACCCCCGTATTCACCAGAGGTCCGCGAGCGGGCGGTCCGGATGGTTTTCGAGCACCGCGACGAGTACGCCTCCCAGTATGAGGCGATCCTGTCGATTGCGGCCAAGATCGGCTGCTCGCGTGAGACGCTGCGCCACTGGGTGCGGCAGGCCGGGTGCGACCAGGGCCTTCGCCCCGGGCCGACGAGCCAGGAGCAGGAGAAGATCAAGGCCCTTGAGCGGGAGGTGCGCGAACTGCGCCAGGCCAACGAGATCCTGCGCAAGGCCAGCGCCTATTTTGCCCAGGCGGAGCTCGACCGCCGCTTCAAGCCATGAAGGCCTTCATCGACGAGCATCGTGAGGTCTACGGGGTCGAGCCGATCTGCCATGTGCTGCCGATCGCCCCGTCAACCTACTACGAACATGCCGCTCGCAAGGCCAATCCCGATCGAGGGTCTGCACGAGAACGCCGGCATGCTGAACTCAGCCAGGAGATCCGCCGGGTCTTCGCGGCCAACTTCGGGGTCTATGGCGTCCGCAAGATCTGGCGCCAGCTGCAGCGTGAGGGCATTGATGTTGCGCGCTGCACGGTCGCCCGGCTGATGCGGCAGATGGGCCTGAAGGGTGTGGTGCGCGGCAAGAGCGTCAGGACGACCGTCAGCGACGCTGGCGTGCCGTGCCCGCGCGACCGGGTCAACCGGCAGTTCACGGCGCCGCGGCCGAACGCCTTGTGGGTGAGCGACTTCACCTATGTGGCGACCTGGTCGGGCTTTGTCTATGTCGCCTTCGTGGTACGCATCCGAGGAAGGACGCATTGCGCTAGTGAGTGAGACTGTGGATGGTCTGTCTATATAGACGTCAATATAGACAGTGCTTTAGCCATGGACATGATGGATGCTCGCCCGGGGCGCGTCAGCAGGATGGAGATCGTCGAGAGCGGTCGCCGGCGGCGGTTCACTGATGAGGCGAAGCTGGCGATTGTGGCGGAAAGCTATAGCGGCCTGCGCCAGGTCACCGCAACGGCGCAGCGCCATGGGATCACGCGCTGGCAGTTGAACGGGTGGCGCAGGGCCGCGCGGGAAGGAAGGCTCGTCAGCCGTTCGACGGACGGCTTTGTTCCGGCACTGATCGTTCCCGCGTCTCGTGGTGCAGTCGCGCAGCCTGCATCGGCTGCACCTATGCAGCCTCTCACACCCGACCACGGTCGCATGGAGGTCATGAGCGCGAACGGCAGGCGTGTGATTGTGGACCGGGATGTCGACGTTGAGGTGTTGCTGCGGATCATACGTGGTCTGGAGACGTTGCCATGAACCCGTTTCCGATGGGTCAGGCTGTGAAGGTATGGCTGGCAACCGGGCATACCGATATGCGCTGTGGCTTCCCCACTCTGGCTCTTCGGGTGCAGGAGATTTTGAAGCATGACCCTCTGGGCGGCCACCTTTTTTGCTTCCGGGGGCGCAAAGGTGATCTGATCAAAGTGATTTGGCATGACGGCCAGGGAGCCTGCCTGTTCACGCGAAAATTGGAGAAAGGCCGGTTCATCTGGCCCAATGTGGAGGGCGGCGCTGTTGCGATCTCGCCGGCGCAGCTGTCTTACTTGTTGTCCGGAATCGACTGGCGCAATCCGCAGGAAACCTGGCGTCCGACACGGGTTGGGTAGCATTATTCGATTGAAAAGACAGGGAAATTCTGTTCGAATGGCGTCATGCCGTCAACGCCTGTCGATCTTCCAGACGACCTTGTGAGCGCCTATCTGGCGCTGCTGTCCGAGCGTGAGGGGTTGCAGGCTGAACGGGATGTCGTTGTCGCCGAGAGGGACAGGGCTGTGGCGCAAGCCGCCAAGGCGCAGGCCCTGTTGTCCGACAGCGAGGCCCTGATCGCCAGTCTGGAACTGGCGATCGAAAAGCTGAAGCGCGAACTGCACGGCCAGCGGTCTGAGCGCGCGGCGCGACTGATCGACCAGCTCGAATTACAGCTCGAAGAACTGGTGATGGCCGCGACTGAGGATGAAGTTGCGGCGCAAGCCGCGGCCAGGAGCTCAAACGGGCGCTCCTTTGTGCGCCGGCGGCCGGTCCGAAAGCCCTGGCCGGAGACGATCGAGCGCGAACGTGTGGTGATCTCTCCCCCGGCGACCTGTGCCTGCTGCGGCGGCTCGCGCCTGGCGAAACTGGGCGAGGACATCACCGAGACGCTGGAGGAGATCCCGCGTCGGTTCAAGGTGATCGAGACGGTCCGGGAGAAGTTCACGTGTCGGGACTGTGAGGCGATCAGCCAGCCGCCGGCGCCGTTCCATGCCACGCCGCGCGGCTTCATCGGCCCTCATCTGCTGGCGACGATTCTGTTCGACAAGTTCGGCATGCACAGTCCGCTCAATCGCCAGAGCGCCCGGCTCACCTGCGAAGGCATCGCGCTGTCGACCTCGACGCTGGCCGATCAGGTTGGGTTTGGAACCTCCGCTCTCAGGCCGGTCTTCGATCTGATCGAGACGCATGTCTTTGCGGCCGAGCGCCTTCACGGCGACGATACGACCATCCCCATCCGGGCCAAAAGCAAGTGCACGACTGGACGGATCTGGACTTACGTGCGGGACGACCAGCCGTTTGGTGGGCCTGCGCCGCCAGCCGCGGTCTACTACGCCTCAGGTGACCGCCGCGGCGAGCATCCGCAGAAACACCTGGCCGGGTATGGCGGCATTCTGCAGAGTGACTGTTACAATGGCTTTGAGCCGATCAGTGTTGCCGAACAGAAAGCGGTGCCCCTTACCTTTGCCTTCTGCCACGCGCATGCGCGACGGAAATTCTTTGAACTGGCCGATATCGAGAAAAGGGCTCGGGATCGCAAAAGAAACGGCAAGCCGATCTCCCCGATCGCGTTGGAGGCCGTCAAGCGGTTCGACGCGCTGTTTGACATCGAGCGTCAGATCAACGGCTTGAGCGCCGCGGAACGACTGGCTGTGCGGCAGGAGAAGAGCAAGCCGCTGTTCGATGACATGCACGAGTGGCTGAAGCGGGAGCGTGCCACGCTCACGCGATCGTCCGAGGTGATCGGCGCCATCGACTACATGCTGAAGCGCTGGGATGGCTTTGCCCGGTTCCTGGAGGATGGCCGGGTGTGTCTGACGAACAATGCCGCCGAACGGGCCTTGAGAGGGATCGCCCTGGGGCGCCGCAACTGGACCTTCGCCGGGTCCCAGCGCGGGGCGGATCGTGCCGCCGTCATGCTCACCCTCATCACGACCTGTCGTCTTAACGACGTCGATCCAAAAGCCTGGCTCGCCGACGTACTGGCCCGGATTGCCGATCTTCCTGTCGCCCGCCTGCACGAATTGCTTCCCTGGGAATGGAAAAGGCTACGGCAGGCCGAGAACCCGGCCTCCCAGCTGGCCGCGTGACAGAAAAGGGACCGACGAATGGGATATCGCAACTCAACGCTGTACACGCTGAAATACGTGGCTGACATGCTCGGCGAAGACGAGGACGTCCTGCACGAGTGCTCGATCGAAATGTTCCCGGAAGACGGCCGCCTCAGTGCCTACGACAACTACCCAGCCTCCGAATTGACCGAGCACATTGTCCTCTTCACCGAGGATGGCATCGAGAACCTCAAGTACATCATCGAGGCTCGCAGGACCGTCGCATCACAAAAAGCCGCCCCTTAAACCTGCACCAACGTTAGCCACGATCCCATCGACGCGCGAGGCCTGATCCTGCGGTCTTCCTCGGATGCGTACCCTTCGTGATCGACGCCTTCGCTCGCAAGATCGTGGGCTGGCGCGTGTCGCGCTCAGCCCGGGCCGCGTTCGTGCTCGATGCCCTGGAGCAGGCTCTCCACGAGCGGCGACCTCTCCGGCAAGCCAACCTCATTCACCACAGCGATAGAGGGGGTCAATACGTGTCATTTAAGTACACCGAGCGCCTCGCCGAGGCGAGGATTGAGCCATCCGTCGGCAGTGTCGGCGACGCGTACGATGCTCTGGCGGAAACCGTCATCGGCCTCTTCAAGACTGAGGTGATCCATCGGCGTGGTCCGTGGCGCTCCTTTGAGGCCGTCGAATTCGTCACCCTCGAATGGGTCGATTGGTACAACAACCGGCGCCTGCTCGAGTCCATCGGCAGCATTCCGCCCGCCGAGGCGGAAGCCACCTACTATGCCCAGCTTGAGCTCACGCCGATGGCCGCATAGAATCCAAGCCAATTAGCCTCCGGAAAATCCGGCGCGGTTCAAAGCAGCACCTGCCGGATTGTCTGGAGCTCAGCGAATTTACGGAAGACAAGCAGGATGCCGTCCTGGACGCGCCGATCAGGGTCCTTCTCGATACGGTTGTCATCCGTCTTCACGTAGCCGACGGCGACGGTCAAATGGAGCTCGCCCCGCCGCGCCTTTTGGCGCATGGCCTCGACGGACCGCTGTCGAAAGATTGACAACTCCATCTCGCTCATGGTGCCCTTCATCCCAAGCAACAGCCGGTCATTGGGGGAGCGTGGATCATAGATTGCTTCCTCGTCGACAATCAATGTGCCGACCAGGCCGCAGAACTCCAGCAAAGTGTGCCAATCGCGGCCGTTCCGGGCAAGGCGTGATGCCTCCAGCGATACCACGGCGCCAACCCGCTCTTCGCAAATCGCTGCCAGCAGCTTCTCGAAGCCTGGTCGGACCGTTCCGCCACCGGATCGGCCGAGATCATCGTCGACGAGTTGGACATCGTCCCAGCCGAGCTGCCGCGCGCGTTCGACTAGACCATACTGACGGCGCTGGCTCTCGAGATTGTTGATGACCTGATATGCCTTGGACTGACGGACATACACGAGAGCGGCACGAGCAAGGTGCGTGGGCGTGATCTTACTCATTGCGTGCTCCCTTTTTGCCGTTGGCTGGAGGCTCTTTGGCCGGCTTCGTCGCCGCCTCCATCAGCAATGCTTGCAGAAGAGCCACTGCCTTCTGGCGGTCGGCGCCGCTCAGGTCGCCGGGTTGGGTGAGTGGAAGGAACAGATCCATTTGCACGCGACACTGCCGTCTCATTGCCGAATCCTCCGGGGCTTTCTTCCTCCAGACGACAGACTACGAGACGATCAACCAGATGGCGCAATTGAAGGAGTTGGCTGACCGGAAGGCGCGGAACTGTTACGATCTCTATCGAATAGGCTGCCGGATCGAACATCCAGGCCGGCACTTGGAAGGAGCCGCCCTGCGGTTGCCGGATCAGGAAATAATGAACACCATCATACTCATGGTCGCCGATCACCAGCACGGGTCGGCCAGCCAGCGGATGGTACGGATAGGCGATAACGGCTTCGAACGTCAGGAACCCGGCACTATGTCCCCGGCTCGGATGGTGGCGGCCGCACATGGGCAGCTATCGCGAGCCTTCTGGCCACGGCCAAAATGAACAACGTCGATCCGCACGCTTGGCTGACCCAGACCCTTGAGCGCATTGCCAACGGGTGGCCCGACCGCGAGATCGAAGCCCTCATGCCGTGGAACTACCGTCCCTGAGCGGCATCAGCTGCCCGCATACAGTCGAAGCCCTTCCAGGCCCGATAGTCATCGTGCAGCGTCAGCCACAGCAGGGCGAGCACGGTCTCGTCGATCTTGTCGTGGTCGATCTCCATGCCGCCAATCTACCATGCCGCAGTCGAAATTCCGCGGTCCTCGGCGGCTTGCAATTACCCACAATTCTGGCGTTGAACGGCAGCGCTTGCCTGGCTGAAACCGGCATGATTCCCTGTCTGGCTCCTCATCCCTGGAGAGAGGTGCCCCATGGACTGGGTTCTATCTCATCCCTCCCGTAATCATGCTCAGACCCGCAGGCCGGGATCATGTCAGGTGATCTCTGGCCCGCGAAGCTGCGGCTGTGCGGGTGCCACACCATGACGAGGGCCTCGCTCCCGGCACCCCACTCCATTGACGATGCTGCGGATGTCGTCGCCTGGGTCGATCGGGAGCTCGCCGGCTGCAGCTTGCCCGATCAACGTCTCGGCCGGCGCCTCCGCAAGCTTCTCGTCCAGATTGCCGGCGCCGTCGGAGGCAGCCTTCCGCTGGCCTGCCAGGACTGGGCCAACACCAAAGCAGCCTATCGCTTCCTGTCCAATGCCAAAGTCTCCGAGCACGCGATCCTTCAGGGCCACTTCCAGGCCACCCGCAGCCGCTTTGCTGCGGTCGATGGCCCGATCCTGGTCATTCAGGACACTACGGAACTGCCCTACCAGCGCGCACAGCCCCGGCGGATTGGGTCCATCTGCCGGGTCAACAGCGGGCGCGACAAGGAAGGCCGCTACAGGATGCACACGGTGTGCGGGCTGCTGATGCACTCCTGCCTGGCCGTAACCGCAGAGGGGCTGCCACTCGGGCTGTCGGCGATCAAGTTCTGGACGAGAGCTCAGTTCAAAGGCACCAAGGAACTCAAGCGCAGGATCAACCCGACCCGGGTGCCGATCGACCAGAAGGAGAGCATCCGCTGGCTCGAGTGCATGAAGCAGTCCGTGGCGCTGTTTGGCGCGCCGGAACGCTGCATCCATATCGGCGACCGCGAGAACGACATCTACGGGTTCTTCTGCACGGCTCAGGCTTTGGGCACGCACTTCCTGGTGCGGACCTGCGTGGATTGGACTTGTTTCGGGAAAGTGGAGAGCACTTCTTATCATCCAGGAGGTGCTCCATGCCCCACACACGCTTTACGAGAGAGTTTCGGGATGAGGCGGTGCGGCTCGCTCTGACCAGCGGCCGCAGCCGACGGGCGATTGCTGAGGATCTCGGCGTCGGCCTGTCGACCCTGCGCAGCTGGCTCGACCGTCGCCGTGAGCACGAGATCGACGCTCCGCCCGAGGAGCGGCAGGAGGACATGGCGACCGAGCTGAAGCGGCTGCGGCGCGAGAACGAGATCCTGCGTCAGGAGCGGGAGATCCTCAAACGGGCCACCGCTTTTTTCGCCAAGGAGGGAAGTCGATGAAGCTCCGGTTCATCGATGCGGCGAAAGAGAGCTTCCCCGTCACCCGTCTGTGCCAGGTCCTCGGTGTCAGCCAGAGTGGCTACTTTGCCTGGAGATCGCGTCCAGCCAGCCCGCGCCAGCGGGAGGATCTGGTGCTGTTGGCCCACATCCGCTCGGCCTTCACCCGCTCGCATGAGACCTACGGCAGTCCACGCATGACCCGCGAGCTGCAGGATGAAGGACTGCAAGTCGGTCGCCGTCGGACCGCCCGGCTGATGCGGGAGAATGGCCTCAAGGTGCGGCAGAAGCGGCGCTTCAAACGCACCACTGACAGCCACCACGCCTTTCCGATCGCACCCAACCTGCTCGAGCAGGATTTCTCAGCCACTCGTCCGAACCAGAAATGGAACGCCGATATCTCATACGTGTGGACGAACGAGGGCTGGCTGTATCTGGCCGTGGTCCTCGATCTGTTTGCTCGCCGGGTGGTTGGTTGGGCGGTGAGTGACCGGCTGCACAAGGAACTCGCGCTCGAGGCGCTGCGCAAGGCTCTGGCGATCCGAAGACCCGGCGAGGGGCTGACCCACCACGCGGACAGTAAGTATGCTTAGGCCAGTGTTCCTGGGCGGCCTGACCCTCACGGCGATAGACCGGCTAACATCACTGGTATCGCAAGGCGCCGGTGTGGCCTGACCCACACGCTGATCGACCACAACCCGTGTCTTTCCTCGGACCTGTCGGCCGCCCGGGAGCCTTGCGGTGAGGTTTGCCTCACCGGTGCATGTGACCCAAGAAGGGCCTGACATCCTGTCGCATTACTGTCCTGTCCAGGCATGCGGTCGTGGTGAACCGTCGATCCACGGTCGAACCAGGAGAGCCGGTATGGAAGTTGGTCAGGACGTTGTCTTACATCCCGTTGTCGGCGGGGTCGACACGCACAAAGATCTTCACGTCGCCGCTGTTGTCGACGAACACGACCGTGTTCTCGGGACCCAGTGCTTTGCGACAACCCGACAGGGATATCGGCAGATGCTCGCCTGGATGCGCTCCTTCGGACAGCTCCGGTGCGTTGGCATTGAGGCCTCAGGCACCTATGGCGCCGGGTTGCTGCGCTCCATGCAGAATGCCGGTGTCGAAGTTCTGGAGGTCACGGCTCCGGATAAACCGGACCGGCGCAAGCGGGGCAAGAACGATGATCTCGACGCTCAGAACGCCGCGCATGCCGCCTTTGCCGGCAAGCGCACCGTCACGCCCAGAAGCCGGGATGGCATGATCGAATCCTTGCGCGTTCTCAAGGCGTGTCGAAAGACAGCAGTGGTGGCGCGGCGCATCGCGTTGCAGATGATCCAGAACACCATCGTCTGCGCGCCGGACGGGTTGCGGGAGGCGCTGCGCCAGATGACCCGCATGCAGCTGGTCAGGACCTTGGCGGCATGGCGGCCTGACCTGACTGACTACCGCAATGTGGATTCCGCCTATAGGATCAGCCTCAAGTCGCTCGGCCGCCGCTATGTCGAACTGCACGATGAGATTGCCGACTTGGACGTTATGATCGGTGCCATTGTCGATGAACTTGCCCCCAACCTCGTGGCCCGGAACTCGATTGGTCACGCAGGGGCGGCCCAGTTGCTCCTGACAGCGGGGGACAATCCGGAGCGCTTGCATTCCGAGGCCGGCTTTGCCGCACTCTGCGGTGTCAGCCCGGTCCCAGCCTCGTCCGGCAAGACGACGCGCCACCGTCTCAACCGGGGTGGTGATCGAGCCGCCAACAGTGCTCTGCACATCATTGCGATCGGGAGGCTTCGGACCGATCCGCGAACCAAGGCCTACATGGCTAAACGCGTCGCTGAAGGCCACTCCAAGCTTGAGGCGATCCGGTGCCTGAAGCGCTACATCGCGCGCGAGGTGTTCACCCTAATCAGCCAGCGGCAAAAGGAGATCAACCAGGCTCGGATCACCGCTTGACAAACAGAAGGGCGTCCGCGGCAGCCAGGACGGATTCAAGCAGTCGTCGCAACACGTATTCTGTTGCCTTCTCGCAGCCACTCGTCAAGCCCCTCGGCAGGGGTTCTCCAGCTCAGCGTCTTTCTCGGCCTTGCGTTGAGGGCGGCTGCCACGGCAGCGATCTCCTCGGCGCTGTGCACACTCAGATCGGTGCCTTTCGGGAAGTACTGACGCAGCAGTCCGTTGGTGTTCTCGTTGGTGCCCCGTTGCCAAGGGCTGTGGGGATCACAGAAGTAGACTTGGATGCCCGCATCGATCTTGAGACGAGCATGCTGGGCCATTTCGGCGCCCTGATCCCAGGTCAGCGATCGGCGCAATTCTTCGGGTAAGGTGATGATGGTGCGCGTGATCGCGTCGCGCGCAGCCTCGGCCCCATGGCCTGCCAGCGCCGGCCCGTTCTTGAGGCGCGGCGCGTCACCGTGGCCCGCGAGGCGAGGAAGATGCAGCAGCATCGTGAACCGGCTTGTGCGCTCGACCAGGGTGCCAATCGCCGAGCTGCCAAGACCCAGGATGAGGTCTCCTTCCCAATGACCTGGTACCGCCCGATCGGCCGCCTCAGCAGGACGCTGGCTGATCATGATCTCAGGCGCGACAAAACTCTTACCGCGCCGGCGGACACGTGCCCGCGGCACCCGCAATACCCGCCCGGTTCGCAAGCAGGCCGTGAGTTCACGGCGCAGCGCTCCTTTGCCTTGGATGAAGAGGGCCTGATAGATCGCTTCGTGGCTGATGCGCATGGTCCTGTCGTCCGGAAAGTCGATCGGCAGGCGTCGGGCAATCTGCTCCGGGCTCCAGGCTCTGGCCCACCGCCGATCCTGTCGCTTGCCATGCCGGCGGCTCTTCCAGGCGACGGGAGGGCCGGGAATGGCAACGCCGTTCGAAGCAACGACGACGCCAGCCAATCTCTCCTCCACATAAGTGCGCAAGGTCGCGTTGAGGGCAAGCTTCGTCGGCTTCGGGCGACGGGCTGATCGCTCGGCATGCCACTGGGCGGTCGTCGCGCGATACTCCAGTCCACCGCTGCGGGTGGCTGCGTTGCGCCGCAACTCCCGGGAGATCGTCGAGGCAGATCACCGAGCCGGCGCCCGATCTCCTGCATGGACTGGCCCTGGACCCGCAGAAGCGCAATCTCCTCGCGCTCCAGCAGCGACAGGTACCGCCCGGAGGGCGGCTTGGCTGAAGATCTGAACATCGCTGGGGGCATGCCACCTGCCTTTCGGAACCACCTGTACCCGACAGGGTGTGACACACCGGCCTCGACCGCAGCATCCTCGCTGCTCATCCCCGTTGCGATCGCAAGCCAAAACCGACGCCCTTCATCGCGTCCCGCCACAGGGGGCCGACCTGGCGACGGTAGCGGCGCTCGTCCAGATCGATCCGACCGCCGCTTTCGAATGCTCATCGCAACCTCCTCCTTCAGGGTGTTGCGACGACCGTTTGAATCCGTCCAGTATTGTTCGATCGCGTATCAGGCCGAGCTGAGGAAGCACGGCATCCGGATCTCGATGTCGGGCAAGGGAAACTGTTACGATAATTCGGTGGTCGAGACCTTCTTCAAGACCTTGAAGTCCGAGTTGGTCTGGCGCACCGTCTTCCAGACGAGAGCTGAGGCGAAGGCGGCGATTGGGCGTTATATCGATGGCTTCTACAACCCGGTCCGGCGTCATTCGACCCTGGACTATGTCAGTCCGGTTCAATTTGAAAGGCTGGCCGGACCGCTACAAAACCGCTCTCCACTAAACTGAAGCAAGACCACAGAAGTCCTATCCCAATACCCTGGATGGCATTGAGAGAGCAGCCGCTTGGGTGATGAAGGTTTCCAACGCCTCAGCCTTGGCAGTTCATGCGATTCTCGAGCCTACAGCGGCCTACCAAGAACTGGGTGCCGCTAAAGGCATCCCGGTTTCCCTTGTCAGCTCTGCCCAAATCCGCAACTTCGCCAAGGGCATGGCAGTCTTGAGCAAGACCGACCAGATCGATGCGCTGCTCTATGAGGCAGCCCAGGTGCTGCTGACCCGGGTGCAGAAATGGTCGTGGCTGAAAGCCTGGGCCGTGAATGTGGCCCGACGGCGCGGCCTGCAAAAGGCCATCGTGGCTCTGGCGCGCCGTATGGCTGTGATCATGCACCGCCTCTGGAGCGATGACACCGAGTTCCGCTGGGCCAAGGAGGGTCTCTCGCCCTCTTCGGCTGATCGCTCAGAACAATCGCCTGTCAGCCGAAGAGGGCGAGATCCAAGATCCGCCCCCGGTGAGAGACGTCACTCGCGGGGGGATGGATGAGGTGATTTCACTCGGGCACTTGTGTAGATCGTGTTTTGTGCGATCAGAACGCGCAACTGATCGGGCCACATCATTCTTCTGATCCCAAACTGGGAGAGCCACAGAGCAGATCCCGAAGAGAAGCAAGAACACGCGAGTGACATCAGACATCGGAGCGGTAAAGCAGCCCGAAAGCGTTTGACCTTGAACCGCCGAATAGAGAAGTGCAGGAAAAACGCCCTTCGTCAGCTACTCGTCAGCTACCCAGCCTATCCAGGCAGACTAAGCATTCTCAATCTGATTGGACGTGGGATATGACAGGCATTGGCGGAGCTGGGAAATCGCACGTTGGGGGTTCTGGAGCCGACACCACGTCAGAATCGAGCAGTTCGCGCTCGGAGACACGTCTTGCCCCTAGGGAAGGCAGCCAATCGTTCGACTCCGTCGTGGAGCGGATGCGCTCCCGACCTCAAGATAGAACGGCGCCGCTCGTGAGCCAGCCACCAATTTCGGGTGTGGCAGTCCCACGAGGCGACGAGATCAAGGCAGCAAAACGAAAAATGCGCCGCCTATTTGAGGAACTTGACGCTCGCCGCAATGCGGCTATGCAAGCCCAGAACTCGACGGAGGAGGCGCAGGAGCGGATTGATCAGCTCATCGGTGCAGTCTCAACAGTTCTCGACTACTACGCGAGCCTGCCCCCGCAGGTGGCGCGTAGCATTCTGTCCGATGATCAAGTTCGTCGACTCCGCGACGAGGCGGTCAATGCAGCGGGCCAATGCAACAACCTGGCTTCCGCGACTATCTACGAGTTGGAGGCGCGCAGGAAGGGTGCAGCAGGCGTGCTCGACAAGCTGCGAGCTGACAAGGCTTCGCCCGACCAGCTGAACCGGGCCGCTTCAAGTGTGGCGAAGCACTACGTAGCCTGCATGGAGTGGTGGGGAAAGAAGGCATGGCGCATGGAACGGATGCAGTCCGTCTGCGCCGCCACTGCCAACTTGCCAAGCGCCACGCCCGAGATGCGGAAGGCCGAAGCGGCGGCACTGCGCCATAGTACCGGCTGGGCACTTAATACGAAGGTCATGTATCTGCACTCGCGGATCGCTCTCGCGCAACTTAAGATCGAGTCTCAGGCGAGTACGGTCGGACCAGCCGTGAGGCACATCCTCATGGGTGAGGACGGGCGGGTGCATCTGCTGGGAACCTTTATCAAGGATACACTTCCGGCATTCGTTTCGACGAAAGATGCTGTTATGAACAGCAAAGGACAAGCACTCGACGCAGAGCACTGCGCCGTTCTGGAAGGAGTCATGGAGCGGCTTTCGGAATTTGCATCAGAGGTGCATGGCATTGTTACCGGGCTAAGGGATGCGGGAAAGGGCTCCGAACTTCCATTGGAACTGTTGGACCAGATCGTCGAAGGTGCTTGGGGCACCGCGCACGAAGTCACGCAACTCCTGGCAGCGCAGCCAAAGACGCCAGCCATGATTGAACTGCCGGCCCGGGCTGCGATACTGGAGAATTCTCCCGTAATGGCTGAGGGCCACGCGGCGCGCAGGAAGGGAAAAGGCAAGCGCACACCAGCCGCAGGCGAGGGGAGTTCGACGGCTGGGCTGCCCGAGTCCAAACTCGCCAAGCGCGACGCGGACACTGCCCCGACAGCCAAGATTATCGTACTCTCGGATCTGGGTACGAAGAAACTCGCGAGCGCGGAGGAGGCACACGCGAGGGCGTCAGCGTCGGCAGTCGGACATCTGGAGATGTGGCAGGCTCCACCCTCCAGGGAAGCACTGACCGGATTACTCGAGCGATTGGACGAGCTGCTGCAGTTCGATCTGCCGGCTCAGCAAAGCGCCGTCTCGCAAGCGCGCCAGATGAAGCCCGAGAACGCCGACCACGTCGTGGATCTCGTCGTTAAGCGCCTGCAGAAGCAGTCCGCCGAGATTGAGGCCTGTGTGGCCGCGCTGGAGGACCCTCGCCGACGCGTCCTCCTCACGCCCGTGCAAGTGCGCGAAGTGCACGACAAAACAGTCCGGCTCAAGGCGATGTTGTCCCAAGCGCAGGGACAGGCAAACTCTTTGAACGCCCGAAAGACAGCGATCATGATAGATTGTATGAAGACCTACGCCTTTCCGTCGCAGAAGTACCTTGAACAGCTCCGGGCGGCCGAGGAACTGGCGCCCGTGGACCGACCGCGCGCCTTGAAGAGCGAGCCAGGGACACTGTTCGAGATCAGGCTGCAGCCCAAAGCGCTGCGCAACGGTGCGACGCCAAGCCCGATGTGGGTGCACATCCATACGAATCGGCCGGTATATGCGGGGCAGTTGGCGACGCTGGATGATGCCGACTTCGCCGCCTGCCACGTGAAGTCCAATGAACAGCGCGGCCACAATCGGCAGTGGCAGAACGCCCGGGCTGCGATGGGTCACGAGAATGTCGTGATTCACCGTGGCAAGCTCACGCCCACGTTCTGTAAGTCCTTGTTGAGCATCTCCGCACGGTATCCCCTTCCCGAGGCGGAGCACGCGTCGATACAGTTCGCGCGCCTCGGGATGTAGTTACCTGAGTGTCTCGCGACAGAGTGTCGCTGTGGTGACGCCATCAAGTAGACCGTTATCACCGAGAGGAAATCGTTGACCAGCGTTAATGTCGCCCAGAAGTCAGGGGAAGAACTCGCGATCAATGATCCTACTTTCTTTGCCAAACGCACTTTGATTGTCGTGCCGGACGAGAGATGGCCGGCTGCCTACGCTGGCCGCGGGCTGGTGACATCCGCTGAGGTCGTCAAGTCCCATTCGGACTTGACGACAGGTAAGGATCGTGAAGGAGGACACGCCGCTCGACTGCTTGGGCATCCTGCAGGTCACCCGGGTGTTTGCCCCCGGCTCTTTGGTTGCCGTCCCGACCGGCGAACAGAAAATGCCTGATGGTAACTTCGACGGCGACACCGTCATCACCGTCGCGGACCGACCGCAGCTCTATGAGCAAGTGCGCGAGTTTGATGAAAAGGGGCACGCTCTCGGGCTTTCGTCGCTGAAGCCGCCAAGGTCGCGTACCCTGGCCCTGGACGGTGACAACGACCAGTTTGGTCACGCTAGCCAGATCCGGGCTGCGACGCGAAATGTCCTAGAGACCTACAGCGGCCTGCAGCGAAACTCTCTGGCTCAGTCCCGTGAAACACGATGCTGGTTTGCTGAGCGCGTCGTCTTTGGCACCTAATGATCTTCACGGAAGGCCCGCAACGGAAAGGCCTGCGTGCCGAAAGAAGCTGGTGATCATCTTGGGTCGGCGTTTCAGGCGGCTGAACTCGCGACGGGCCAGACGATGCAGGTCGTCGACTGAGCCAGGCAGAGCGTTCGCCATGGCACGCTTGACGAGCGCATTGCATTGCTCCTCGGGATCGAGCTCTGGTGCATAGGCCGGCAGATAGGCCGCGGCATAATCCTGCGGTTGGGCCGCAAGGGAGGCGATGGTTGCTCGTGAGCGGTGGGCATTCAGCCGATCCCAAACCAAAAGCAGCGTCGTGCCGACCTTCTGGCGGAAGAAGCGCAATGCCTGGATGACACAGCGGCTCGAGGTGCTCGTGCGGACGTGGCGCGCATAAAGCCTCCCATCCGGCGTGATCGCCACGATGCTCGACACCTCCCGCCGTTTGCTCACCCGCCGCAGCACCGGGGTCAGCCCGCGCCGCGCCCAGGTCGTGCCCTGCGGATACCGACGCAATCCGTCCATGTGTACCGACTTGAAGTCGTCCCCGGTTCCGATTTGATCCCGTCCACCCTTCCGACTTGAAGCCGTCCCTCCTTCCGATTTGATCCCGTCCAGGGATCGGTCTGAAGAACCCTGCTGCACCGGGTCATCCGATTGGGGCATTGCGACCTCTCCACCAGAGAGGACGCGATGCCAGCAAACAGAGAGATGACCATGCGACAGATGCGGCAAGTGCTGCGGCTCCACGCCAGCCAAACCAGCGATCGCGAGATCGGCCGGATTGTCGGTGCGGCGCGCTCGACCGTGCGCGATGCCATCCAGCGGGCCAAGGCGGCCGGGCTGGCCTGGCCCCTGCCGGAGGACCTGACCGACGCGGCCCTGGAGGAGAAGCTGTTCGCCCGGGCGGGCACCCGGGTCGGAACGCGCCGCCGGCCGGAGCCGGATTGGGCTCACCTGGTCCAGGAACTCAAGCGGCCCGGCGTCAGCATCGCCATCCTGCATGAGGAGTACCGGGCAGACCATCCGGACGGCTACGGCTATTCGCGTTTCTGCGACCTGGTCCGCTCCTTCGAGCGCCGCCTGACGCCGACCATGCGTCAGCATCACGTCGCCGGCGACAAGGTGTTCGTGGATTACTCGGGCAAGAAGCTGCCGATCGTCGATCCACTCACCGGCGAGATCCGCCAGGCCGAGATCTTCGTCGCGGTGCTCGGCGCCTCCAACCTGACCTATGCCGAAGCCACCTGGACCCAGACCCTGCCGGATTGGATCGAGGCGCATGTGCGCATGTTCCGGTTCCAGGGTGGCGTGACCAAGCTCGTCGTGCCGGACAACCTGAAGAGCGGCGTCCACAAGGCCTCGTTCTACGATCCCGAGATCAACCGCAGCTACGGCAAGATGGCGGCCCATTACGCGGTCGGCATTTTGCCAGCCCGACCGCGCCGGCCGAAGGACAAAGCCAAAGTCGAGGCCGGGGTGCGCTTCGCCCAATCCTACATTCTCGGTCGCCTGCGCCACCGCACCTTCTTCTCGCTCCAGGAGGCCAATGCCGCGATCGCCGAGGCCGTCGAGCGGATGAACAGCGTACCCATGCGCCGGCTCGGCGTCAGCCGGCGCCAGTTGTTCGAGACGATCGAGAAGCCGGCCCTCGCACCCCTGCCGGCCGAGGACTACGTCTTCGCGCAGTGGCAGTTCGCCCGGGTCGGGCTCGACTACCACATCGAGGTCGAGGGCTTCTTCTACTCGGTGCCATTTGGCCTCATCGGCCAGCAGGTCGAGGTGCGCGTCACCCAGCGCACGATCGAGGCCTTCCACAAAGGCGGACGCGTCGCGGCCCACGCGCGGCGTTATGCGGGACGGGCGCATGGCACGCAGGCCGAGCACATGCCGAGCTCGCATCGCCGCTATGCCGCCTGGTCGCCCGAGCGCTTCCGCTCCTGGGCGGCGTCGATCGGCCCCAACACCGAGGGGCTGATTGCCGCCATTCTGTCCGCCCGCCGCCATCCCGAGCAGGGCTTTCGCACCTGCATCGGGGTTTTGCAGCACATGCGCGGCATCCCGCAGGAGCGTGTCGAGGCGGTCGCGGCCAAAGCCCTGGCGATCCAGGCGCTGACCTACAAGAGCATCGTGTCGCTTCTCGACACCTACCGCGAGCGCGCTCCCGCCGCCGATACGCCCGTTCTCACCCACCCCAATGTCCGCGGACCGGGGTATTTCCACTGACAGGAGACCGACCATGTTGATCCATCCCACCCTCGACCAGCTTCACGCGCTGGGCCTGCACGGCATGGCCAAAGGCTTCAAGGCGCTCAGCGCCACTCCCGAGGCTGACGCGCTCGGCCATGCCGAATGGCTCGGCCTGATCCTCGATCATGAAGTGACGACGCGGCAGCAGAAGCGCTGCGAGACCCGGGCCAAAACGGCCAAACTGCGCCATCCCGCCAGCGTCGAGGATGTTGACTTCCGGGCCGCACGCGGCCTCGACCGGGCGCTGTTTCTCAAGCTGGCCACCTGCGACTGGATCCGCGAGCGGCGCAATCTGTTGATCACCGGCCCGTGCGGGGTCGGGAAGAGCTGGCTCGCCTGCGCCCTGGGACACCGGGCCTGCCGGGAGGACCTGTCGGTGCTCTACCATCGTGTGCCACGGCTGTTTGCGGCGCTCGATCTCGCCCGCAGCGATGGCCGCTACTCTCGCCTGTTACGCAGTCTTGCCCGGGCCAAGCTGCTGATCCTCGACGACTGGGGTCCTGAGGCGCTCACCGGCGAGCAGCAGCGCGATCTGCTGGAAATCGTCGAGGACCGCTACGATGCCGGTTCGCTGCTGATCACGAGCCAGGTGCCGGTCGAGAACTGGTACGCGATGATCGGCAGCGTTCCGACGCTGGCGGACGCCATCCTCGATCGGGTCGTGCACAACGCCTACCGGATTAATCTGACCGGCGAGAGCCTGCGCAAGACCCGCCACACGCCAGCCGACGCTTGACCAGCGTCACCACCTCAACCACCATCCATCACTGACCCGAAGAGCGGCGCTCAGGTGGACGACTTCACCTCGGACCCATGGACGGCTTGAAATCGGAATGCCTGGACGGCTTCAGATTGGACGAAGTGGACGGCTTCGTCGGTATCCTCAGTGCCCGGCCGGATCCGGAAGCTGTGGCCCGTCTCATCCATGAGCAGGAGGGTCCGGTGCTCCCGCTGCGCCTTTTTTTCTAGGACGGCAAAGCTAGCTGGCAGGCCTGCTGTTCGAGAGCTGCCAGGTAAGCGATGCGGTGAAATCCGTGCTCACGATCACGCGAAACGCGCACCTTGAAACATCCGACAAGATCAGGTCCCTTCAGAGAAAGCTCTATCGGAAGGCGAAGGCGGAGCCCGCTTTCCGCTTCTACATCCTCTACGACAAGATCTGTCGCCAGGACATTCTGCGCCAGGCCTACGCGCTGGCCCGCTCCAATGCGGGAGCGCCGGGGTGGACGGTGTGACCTTCCAGCAGATCGAAGCGTCGGGGGTAGAGGCGTGGTTGGCGGGCTTGCGCGAGGATCTCGTCTCGAGAAGGTACCGGCCCGTTCCAGTGCGGCGGGTGACGATCCCGAAGCCGGGGGCGGCGAACGTCCGCTCGGCATCCCGACGTGGAAGGCATAATGCACCTCATGCGGTAAGCGTTGGGGGTGTCGGATGAAGGTGTCCTGATTTGGCAATCCAGGTCCGGAGGCGTTGATCCAAGGCGGCATCGATCGTGATCGCGTACGGGCCTTTCGGCCTGCTTCGCGTAGGGGAGATAATACCGCGTGCGATCCAATAATGAACGACCCAGAGGCTGACGCCATAGCGTTCCCCCACTTGGCGCACGCTGAGGCTGCCGGCCGGCGGTTTGGGCGCAGAAATCCGGTGCTTGTAGCGGATCCATCGGATGGCGCCGACCGTGAAGGGCTTGCCTGTCGCACTGCGCTGACCTTCCGCGCGCAACAGGGCGACAATGTCACCATCAAGGTGATCGATTGACAGCCCGCGAATGCGCGCGACAAAGGCCTCGGGATACCGGATCGCCTCAGCCCGGTTCTGTGGCAGCCGGAGTGGCAGGATTTCCGTCTCGCCCCCTTGCCAGCGAACGTGCAAGCGGACGATCTTCGGCTCCGGTCCCCGCGTCACGGTGATGTCGCGCACCAGCAGGCGCAGGATGCGCTTGCGGTCCCGTGCCGTCGTGGTTGGCGCCGACCACAGGCGAGGAAAGTTCTGGGCCAGCGCGAGGATCTGGCGCTTTTGCTCGGCGGTGACGGCGCGCATCGTCTTGTGTTCAAAGGCCGCGAGCTCGGCTTCGAGATCATGCAGGCGCTGCAGGGCGTCGTTCCAACGTGTTTCGAGCGTCGCGGCGATCAGCCGGTTGGCGGGATCGACAGCTTCGTAGCGCCGCTCCGCCAGCTCGGCCTCGTAGCGCGCCCGCTCGATCCGCATCCGCCACTGCGCGCCGACCTCGCGAGCTCGATCGTTACCGGCGTGATGGCGCTGACCAGGCGATCGGTGATGGCCTGATCGAGCGGCGCTGACGGGACACTGAGGCAAGCGCGGGGTGCCAAAGCCTCGCGGTGCTTCCACACACATTGATAAATCGGGTAGATCCCGCCATTGCCGGTATATCGGACGCCGAGACGGCGACCGCACACGCCGCAGAGGAGCAAACCTTGCAGGAGGCACAGGCCTTCGCGCACGGGACCAGGAAGCTCTTCGCCATTGGTGCGATTGGCCGCCAGACGCTCCCGGTTGACGACGAACCGGTCGGCACAGATATAGCCCTCGTGATGATCGGGGATCACGATGCGCCAGGCGTCCTGCGGCATCAAGCGCGACCGCGAGCGGATCTCCCCGGAGGGCTCGACCTCTTTCGACGATTGGTATCGCCCGAAGACATACATGCCGGCATAGGATGGATTGGCCAGGACGCCGAGCACCCGCGAATGGGTCAGCCGGCCCCAAATCAGCTTGCCATCCCAGGCGCCGCCATACGCCCGGCGTGGGAAGCGCAACCCGAGTTCATTAAAGCGTTGGACGACGCCAAAGGCCGTGCTCTCGCGGGCGAACAGATCGAACACCATGCGCACGGCACCCCTGACCTCCTGGTCGGGGTCGATCACAATCTGATCACCGTTCCAAACCAGCCCGACCGGCAAGGCGAAGCGCAGCTCACCCTTGGCAGCCTTGTTGAGTTTACCGCCGTGGAGGCGCGCGCGGATGATGTGCAATTCCGCCTGGGCGAAGGTCCCCTTCATGCCGAGGATCACGCGAAACGCGCAGCTACTGGACCACCGCCTGTCAGAATTGCCCGCTCAAGAGCCGCTGCACCACCGCTCCGCAGCGGCGGATCACGCGCTGGGAGCATGAGGATGTGCTGGAGGCGGTGCCGCGCCGGCTCGATCTGAACCCAGGCGCGATGCGCCAGCGGCGGATGGTGGTCGAGCATCCGTTCGGCACGATCAAGCTGCGCATGGGTGCGGTTCACTTTCTCCTGAAGCGGCTGCCGAAGGTGAGGGGCGAGATGGCCCTGAACGTGCTAGAGCGCGTTGACATTCATTTGGTCCAGATGAATCATTTGGTCCAGATGAATGCGCTGACGAGGCAAAGGAGTGACATGAACGCCCGTGGGGTCTGTTCGTAGCGGGTGGCGATGCGCCTGAAGTGCTTGATTTTCAGGAAGAAGCGCTCGACGAGGTTGCGCTCGCAATAAAGGGCATAGTCGCAGGCGACTTGCGGCGATGTTGTCCTGGGCGGGATGACCGGCACTGCATCCTGGCTCTCGATGGCCTCCCGCAATGGCTTGGCATCGTAGCCCTTGTCGCCCAAGACATGCCCGGCGGGAAGATCAGCGATCAAGGCTTCAGCCTGAGTGATATCGCTCACCTGTCCCGGCGTCAGGATGAAGCGGAGCGGATTGCCCAAAGCATCGACGACGGCATGGATTTTGGTGGTCAGCCCGCCGCGGGAGCGTCCGATCGCACGAGCCTCACCCCCCCTTTTTGCCCGCCGCATGCTGGTTCGCCCGGACAATGGTTGAGTCGATCATGACGTATTCGAAGTCAGGCTCATCGGCCATGGCGGCAAAAAGCCGATCCCAGACGCCACTCTTGGACCAGCGCGAGAAGCGAACAAAGGCGCTGTTCCAGTTGCCGAAGAGATCCGGCAGATCTCGCCACGGTGACCCAGCTCGAGCCAGCCAGAGCACGGCTTCCACGAACAGCCGGCTATCGACCGCCGTTCCGCCAGGATCCATGCGCTTGCCCGGCAAGTGCGGTGCCATTCGATCCCACTGGTGATCCTTCAAAATCAGACGAACTCCGCGCACCAAAGCCTCCGCTCCTAAAAAGAGCTTGAACCAGAGTTGCGAGTCCGTGGGAATCCTGAATGTCAACGCGTTCTAGCTTTGCCATCCAATTTTTTCTAACACCCGTCAGCTTATCGAAAGCTGGCGGCTTTAGCTTGCGGAGGTGGATGCCTACACGGCATCGCCGCCCGTCGACAAGTGAAGATAAACGCCGGAGTACCTGATGGTCTCAGCAATTGGAAGTTTTGGCCGCTTCGGTGGATGCTTGGCCCGTGCAGGAGGCCATGGAACGTCTGATCCTAACGGGCCGGCCCGAGGGCACGGACCGACTGCCAACCCGTCCGCTTCTGGTGACTGCTCGCAAGCTGCATCTGAACAAGAAGCTTTTGAACTAGCTCTCAGTTCCGTTGCGCTCACTACAATAAACGATGTCATGGCTGATGCCGAGGAGGCTATGGCAGAGACCGAAGAGGATACCTGACGCTGGATAGTCGTCGTCAGGAACCAGCGTGCCGTTGATGACGGCACAATTCGAAGAAAGGAAAGCAATATGTCTAAGGTTGGACGTGGCAATGGTGGCGGTGGTAATAATACCATTTCGACTTCTGGGAGCAAAGAAACCTCATCTTCTGGGGCTGCTGCGTTTCAGGGCCAACTTAAGGAGCTGGCGAAGGTTAGCGCGGAGGCTACGTCTAGGAGTATGGACCTGCGCGTTCTTACGACGCAGCTCACGACAATCAAGAAGGTGGCGGACGAACGCGTTTCGTAATGCCAAGAGCGGTCCTCAGGTAGTCTCGATCGCACCACTTGGTGGTGCGATGTGGAACTGAAATGAGCCGCACGGCAATTGCCGTGCGGCTCTTCTCCCTGTTCGGAAGAATATCTTTGAACGACGCGGTTTTCCTGCATTTCGAAGTTCTATCGGGCCTCTATTGTGGGCTGACCGGACAGTTGGCTCCAGGAACGAACGTAATTGGTAGTAGCTTTGATGCCGACATAGTCTTCGTCGAGCAGGGACTCGCGCCGCATCATCTTAGTATCACTCTTCGTGTCAATTCGATCGAGGTCGAGGCCCTTGCAGCCGGATGCAATGTGGAGAGCAGCGGGAACATTGCCGCGGGCGAGTGTAGTGTTGTTCCTCTTCCAGCTGTCACTGACCTAGGCGCGATGTCGATACTTTGGTCAGTACAGGGTGCAGAGCCAGCTGGTTCAAGCATTGCGCCCCGCCTCTCGATCCCTGTGCCAGCCTTGGTGTTACTGGGTTCGATCGGGATCGGAGCGGTCTCAGCGATTCTCTCCTACTACGGCAGCGCCGGGGCATTGAGCGCCAATTCACCTGATGCCAGACCTGAATCCAAACTGACCTACAACCTAGGTGATAATCAGACTATAGTCGCGGCGGCCAGAGACATGCAACAGGAAGTTGACAAAGCAGGCCTGCTCAACATTAAGATCGGCTCCGCAAAGGGTGTTGTTACCGCTGAAGGCACCGTCACGTCTGCATCCGCCACGAGTTGGCAGCAGGTTCAGCAGTGGTTTGATCAACGCACGGAGGGCGCTCTAACACTGGTCAATAGAGTGATAACCAAAGAGGAGAAGTCGCCGTCCGCAATCGCAATTGAAGCGGTTTGGCGCGGGCCCTCGCCGTATGTTGTCGTCAAGGGCGAGAAGTATTTCATCGGGGCTCTTTTGGACGATGGATGGACAGTCGATCGGATCGAGGACAGGCGCGTGCTGCTGAGCCGAAATGGCCGTCTCGCTTCTCTCGCGTATTAAAACTTTCCGGGCTCTCAGGAAAAATTAAAGGAGAACTCCGATGGCCAAGCGGCCACACCGACCCTGTCGCCTTCGGAAAATCGGGCAGTGCGTGAGGGCGTTGTCGTCCTGCGGAGCCAGATGCGGCGGGTGCTCTCGCCCCGTCAGAACCGGAAACAGTTTGGCCGGAGGCAAGCCAATGGCGGGACGGAACCCAGCGCAACGCTCCAATGGAACCGGCCGCGTCTCCAACACCGGTGGTGTCGTGCTTATACCCAAGCCGCAGCGCAATTTGCTCGGCACCCTTTCCTACCTCCACCTTGCATGCCTGCGGAGTGCGCGAAACCTGCTCCTGCTACGGTTCGCTACTCATGCTGAGTTCCGGGTTGTTCAACTGTTGCAGTTTCTCGCCTATGCGATCATCTCGGACGGCTTCGGCGGTGGGAGCCTCACGGTCCTGGACAGAATGAATGCACCCGGGGACCAGCCGTTTTCGCGACCTTTCAGTCTCAAGCGTAGTAATGCGTGGTGAGTCTTCGAAAGCTGCGAAGCAGAATAGCGATCCTCAAACGATCACGAAGGGAGCCTCCATGGCCAACATCATGCGTAACCTGATCGAGCGCGTGCCGGCCCGCCCGGACCTAGCGGTCGCTCTGATGCTGCTCCTGGCCATAGCTATGATGGTAACGCCAATACCTGTTGTAGTGATCGACGCCCTGATCGGATTCAATATGGGATTGGCCATACTGCTGCTAATGGTTGCTTTGTATATCAGCACGCCACTTGAATTTTCCTCTTTGCCCGGCGTCATCTTGATTTCAACGGTATTCCGTCTGGCGCTCACCATCGCGACGACGCGAATGATCCTAGCGGAAGGGGAGGCAGGTAGCATCATCCACACGTTCGGTGAATTCGTGATCTCAGGCAATATCGTGGTGGGTATTGTCATATTTCTAGTCGTGACCATGGTGCAGTTTATCGTCCTCGCGAAGGGCGCCGAACGGGTGGCAGAAGTGGCAGCGCGCTTCACGCTCGACGCTCTGCCGGGCAAGCAAATGGCGGTCGCCGCTGAGTTACGGAACGGCCAAATCGATGCCGACGAGTCGCACGCACGGCGCGGCGCACTGGAGAAGGAAAGCCAACTTTACGGCGCTATGGATGGGGCGATGAAATTTGTGAAGGGCGACGCCGTCGCCGGGCTGTTGATCATTTTCATCAACATGCTGGGTGGGATCTCGATTGGCCTGCTTTCGAAGGGTATGCCCTTCGGCGAGGTGCTGCGTCATTATACCCTGCTGACCATAGGTGATGCGCTAATCTCGCAGATTCCCGCCCTGCTGCTCTCAATCACCGCGGCGACCATCGTAACTCGTGTAATCGGGGCAGGGAGCCTCAACCTTGGGACCGACATAGTCAATCAACTCACGGCCAGTAAACGAGCATTGCGGCTTGCGGCCGCCGTCTTGGTTGCGATGGGGTTCGTTCCTGGTTTTCCTCTGCCAGTCTTTCTTATCTTGGCCGCGATCTTCGCAGCGGTAAGCCTCGTTAAGGGTAATATCTTAGGCGTGGGAAACGTCGATGCCACAACTGCAGCGCCAGTGGAGCGTCAGAACCAAACCATGCCTGCGGAGGCATGTCCGATCGCCATCTTCCTTGCGCCGAACCTTATGCATGCGATCGACCAAGTCGAACTACAACAGCACATTGCACGCGTTTCGCAGCTAGTCTCGGCCGATCTCGGCATTATCGTTCCCCGCATCCCTGTCGCTGCTGATCGTCAGTTGCCAGAGTCACAGTTCAGGATAGATATCGAGGGTGTGCCGGTCGAGCAAAACTCGACTAGTCCGACACAGTTAACGCTTCAAGACGATCTTGCGAACGTTGAATTGAGCGGCATTCCCTTTCAGCATGATTCACAAACTAACGTTACCTGGGTCGAACAAAGCCATGCACCGGCTCTCAAGGCTGCGGGCATCGGGCATCACCAACCTACCGAACTCCTCGCGTTACGTGTCCAAGCGACGTTGACCCGCTATGCACCGCGCATGATCGGCATCCAGGAGACCAGCCAGCTGTTGGGCCGGATGGAGCAGGAATATGCTGATCTGGTGAAGGAGGTGCTGCGGACGACACCGATACCTCGGATTGCCGATGTACTGCGCCGCCTGCTTGATGAAGGTGTCCCGATCCGCAACCTCCGCGCCGTCTTGGAGGCACTTGCCGAATGGAGCGAACGTGAGCAAAGTGCCGCCCTTCTAACGGAATATGTGCGATCTTGTATGAAGCGCCAGATCTGTCACCGCTATGCCGGCAGACATGGAATCTTGGCCGCCGTCATCATCGAACGTGAGACTGAGGATGTGGTGCGCAATGCGGCTCGGGATTCGGCTGCAGGCCCCAATCTCGTACTAGAGGACCGGCAACGCGAAGCGCTGCTGTCACAGATGCGTCAGGTTCTTTCCAGCACGGCGCCGGATCAGACTAGCCCTGTCGTATTAACTTCGATGGATGTCCGACGCTTCGTCCGCGGTTTTCTCATCCAAAACGGGATCAATCTCACTGTGCTATCTTACCAGGACCTTGCGCCCGACTTCACGATCCATCCTGCCGGATCCGTTACGCTCCGCCTGGAGACACTAGTAGACCGTGAGGGGAAGCTCGCGATGTCCGCATTGCCGTCAACTGATGGCCAAGGCACTTGATGGAAGGTAAGAAGCAGACATGAATTGGCATGGGAATAGAGGCTCTGCGACATTGCTTTCCTTTCGCTTGAAATCAGTTCTCTTCGCCGTACTCGCCATCCTGCCTCTGGGCGGTTGCGCGAGCTTGAATAAGCCAGATCTTTCAGTTGAGGAGACGTCATCCCCAGCGTTGCTTGGCGCCGATCACATCGATCCGGCTATGCGCGAACGCATTATGCGCGCAGTCGTTCAGAAGTCTCAAGTGCCGACTTCGCGGAATTTGGAGCAGCATCCGGATAGTGTCGATGCGGCGATCAGTCTTACGAATGACCTGCTGGCGCAGAAACGCCAGCAAGAGGCGCTTCAGGTACTCGATAGCGTCTTAGTTGCGGACCCGGATAACTTGCGCGCGTTGAATGCGAAAGGAGTTGTCTTGGATACTCAGGGGCGGCATGACGCGGCACAAGCGCTATATCGGCAAGCCCTCAAACGGGAACCAGGAAATCAGATGGTGCGACACAATCTTGACCTGTCCCTGACGTCTGACGGGAAGTCTGAACCGAGCGCGTCGGCACCGTCGCAATAGCTGTGCACTGCACCAGACGCGATGCGCCTGGACTTGCTTCGAAAAAGATACTGCTGGCGAATTCGCTTTGGAGCTTCCGAGACGGCTGCCAAGCTTCCAGAGCGGACCACCGGCGCTCTGCATTCGAGCGCTGCAGATCAGCTCTCTGGCTGCGAATGAAGCGGCAACATGCAATTCGCCAGCAGTATCGAAAAAATGGAGAGCCTCTCATGAAGCAGGAGGACTTCCATGCCCCACACGCGCTTTACGAAGGAGTTCCGGGACGAGGCTGTGCGGCTCGCCCTGACCAGCGGCCGCAGCCGGCGCGAGATCGCTGCGGATCTCGGCATCGGCCTGTCGACCCTGCGCCACTGGCTCGATCGCCGTCGCGAGCGTGCGATCGACGATCCACCCGAGGAGCGACAGGAGGACATGGCCGCCGAGCTGAAGCGGCTGCGGCGCGAGAACGAAATTCTGCGCCAGGAACGGGAGATCCTCAAACGGGCCACGGCTTTTTTCGCCAAGGAGGGAAGTCGATGAGGTTCCACTCATCGATGCGGCGAAAGAGAGCTTCCCCGTCACCCGTCTGTGCCAGGTGCTCGGAGTGAGCCAGAGCGGCTACTTCGCCTGGAGATCCCGTCCGGCCAGTCCGCGCCAGAGAGAGGACTTGGTGCTGCTGGCTCATATCCGCTCGGCCTTCGCGCGTTCGAAGGAGACCTACGGCAGTCCCCGTATGACTTGCGAGTTACGGGGTGACGGGCTGCAAGTCGGTCGCCGTCGGACCGCTCGGCTGATGCGGGAGAATGGGCTCAAGGCCCGGCAGAAGCGCCGCTTCAAGCGCACCAACGATAGCCACCATGCCTTTCCGATCGCGCCCAACCTGCTCGAGCGGGACTTCTCGGCCGAGCGCCCGAACCAGAAGTGGGCTGCGGATATCTCCTACCTGTGGACGAACGAGGGCTGGCTGTACTTGGCGGTGATCCTCGATGTCTTCGCCCGCAGGGTCGTCGGCTGGGCGGTGAGCGATCGCCTGCACCAGGAGCTGGCTCTCGAGGCGCTGCGCACGGCTCTGGCGGTCCGGCGACCGGGCAAGGACCTGATCCACCACAGTGATAGTAAGTATGCCCTTACCAGTGTTCCTGGGCGGCCTGACCCTCACAGCGATAGACCGTTTAGAGTGGCTGGTGCCGCAAGGTGTCCCGGCGTGGGCCTGACCCACACTCTGATCGACCAGATCCGTGTCTTTCCCCGGACCTGTCGGCCGCCCGGGAGCCTTGCGGTGAGGTTTGCCTCACCGATGCATTTGACCCAAGAAGGGCCTGACTTCCTGTCGCGTTGCTGTCCTGTCCAGGCACCCGGTCTCGGTAAACCGTCGGTCCAAGGTCTGCCTGGGAGAGCCGGTATGGAAGTTCAGGAGGTTACACCGCATCTCGTCGTAGGTGGCGTCGACACGCATAAAGATCTTCATGTCGCCGCTGTTGTCGACGAACACGACCTGTTCTCGGGACCCAGTGCTTTGCAACAACACGAAAGGCTATCGGCAGATGCTCGCCTGGATGCGGTCGTTCGGACAGCTGCGGTGCATCGGCGTTGAGGCCACAGGCACCTACGGCGCCGGGCTGCTGCGCTCCATGCAGAACGCCGGTGTCGAGGTTCTCGAGGTGACGACCCCGGAGAAACAGGACCGGCGCAAGCGTGGAAAGAACGATGATCTCGATGCTCAGAACGCCGCCCATGCGGCCTTTGCCGGCAAGCGCACCGTCACGCCCAAAACCCGTGACGGGATGATCGAGTCCCTCCGGGTCCTCAAAGCCTGCCGAAAGACAGCGCTCGCCGCCCGCCGTGTCGCGCTGCAGATGATCCACAACACGATCATCTGCGCACCCGATGATCTTCGGGACACCTTGCGCAAGATGACCCGCATGCAACTCGTCAGGACCTTGGCGGCCTGGCGGCCGGATCTGACAGATTATCGCGACGTCATCTCCGCCCACAGGATCAGTCTCAAGTCGTTGGGTCGCCGATACCTTGAACTGCACGATGAGATTGCTGACCTGGATGCTATGATCGGTGCCATCGTCGATGAACTCGCCCCCAACCTCGTGGCCCGGAACTCGATTGATCACGCAGGGGCGGCCCAGCTGCTCCTCACAGGCCGGCGACAATCCGAAACACTTACACTCTGAGGCCGGCTTTGCCGCCCTTTGCGGTGTCAGCCCGGTTCCGACCTCGCCCGGCAAGACGACGCGCCATCGCCTCAGTCGAGTGGGCGACCGAGCCGCCAACAGCACCCTGCACATCATTGCCATCGGCAGGCTCCGGACCGACCCGCGAACCAAGGCCTACATGGCCAAGCGCATGGCTGAGGGCCATTCCAAGCTTGAGGCGATCCGGCGTCTCAAACGCTACATCGCTCGCGAAGTGTTCACCCTAATCGGCCAGCGGCAATAGGAGATCAACCAGGCTCGTATCACCGCTTGACAAACAGAAGGGCGTCCGCGGCAGCCAATATTGTGCGACGGCCTATCAGGCGGAGCTGGAGAAACATAACATCCGGATCTCCATGTCCGGAAAAGGCAATTGCTTCGAGAACGCCGCTGTCGAGAGCGTCTTCAAGAGCTTGAAATCTGAGCTGATCTGGCGCACCGTCTTTGAGCTGAGAGCCGAGGTCAAGCAGGCGATCGGCTGGTGCATCGATGGCGTGCGCCATATCACCTGGCGCTGGATCCCTTTCGCAGAAAGGAGGGGTTTGGAAGAAATGACCCTTGGGCCAACGGCTTACCTGGCGGTCAAAACCAAAGGGGACAGTAGCATGCCGTCGAAGCGGAAATGGTCCGAAGACGCTTACGGCCATGGTCTGCAAGGCCCGCGCGATAAGGTGAGAGCCGCATTGCTCGAACCTCAGCCTCCAGTGATGCAAATGTACATCCCTCGACACAGCGTCTGAGGTCGGGGCCACCGCGATGGAGCGGCAAAGCCGTCGTCGCTCGAACCTTCCACGCGATGGACGATGGGGAATAACCCCATTCAAGGAGACGGACGAGGCACCTACGTCGCGCTCGGGACGTCCAGCATCAAGGGAATATGGGATCGCCCACCGCGCCGCGAGGCGCAGGGCGACGGAGCCACCGTAGTACTCTGAGGACGGGAAAGCCGTCCACATGGGGAAGGGTGGCAGGTGTCCTGAAACCCGAACGGCGAGGTACGCGAGATGCGAAACGCCAAAACCGTGTTGGGAATCATCCACAACCGCTCTGCGGTTGTGGAGGACACTGGAGAGCCGGGTGCTCCTAACAGCGCAAGCCCGGTTCGGGGAGAGGCGGTTGGAAAAGTGCCGGCGACGGCAACTCGCTAGCCGCCTACTCTACTTTTACAACCCGCCCACCGCCATTCGACACTCGATTATGTCAGTCTGGTTCAGTTCGAAAGGCCGGCCGAATAGCAAACAAACCGCTCTCCATTAAACTGAAGCAAGTCCAGACGCGGGGTGCACCCCTGGGAGGTCGATTTGCCCTTGGGTTCTGATCGTCTCCGCCGACCAATGCGCAATTCGAACGGCTGCGCAGCGGAAGCACCGGTCAGGGCGATGCTCAACCACCGCATCCAGCCTGGAGTTGAGGATCCGGCTGTGGCCGTCGCGGCCGGGTTTGAATCCGCCCGGTTTGGAGCGCTCAGGCTGCTCCTCGCGACCCGTCGAGGGCGGTTCGGAGGATTTGCGTGGGGTCTTTTGCAGTGCCTGCAGTCGCGCACAAGCTCGATCTGCTCTTCCTTGATCAGACGCTCAAGATCGCTGCGGCCCATAAAGACATGGGATCAGCGAAGCCCGACTTGTGCAGGGGAATGGCTAACTACAATATGACTGCGGCCTGCGCGGCCGTCCGGCGCTGTGGTCACATCTATACTAAGCGTGCAGCGTAGAGCGCTTTCGCGACAGGCGCGAAGTATTGCGCAGGAATGGCGTCGCCCAGCTTTGTTGCGCTGAAGAGCTTATGCGCAAGCACATCATCACGACCGATGTGGACACGTAGCGCCCGCGCTTCAGTTAACATCTTTGAAGCAGCCTCGCCCTCGGCGCGGCAAACCAAGATCGGTACACCAATCTCGCCACGAATGTAACGCAGACCGACGAGTACAGCCTTCCCGGTCACGAGCAATGTGGCCCGCTGCACCCCCAGCGCAGGCTCGTGCGCAGCCTCGTCTCGGAGGCGACGTCTTTCACTCTTTAGTTCCGGGGTACCTTCCTGATCCTTGGACTCGCGCATCACTTCGGTCCTGGTCATGCGCATTTCGCGCAGAAACAAAGCACGCTGCACCAGGAGATCGGTCAGTCCACCGACAAGAAGGGCAGCGGCTCCGATTTGGCTCAGCAGCTTCGCTCGCGTAAACACGAGGCTGATACAGCCCATGCCGCAGATCGGAAGATAGACCATCGTCTTCCACGTGCCGAGAAGGAAGAGTAGAAAGGTTGCGCTCAGGACCATTGCTTTGAACAGGGTCTTCCCAACCTCCACTGCAGAACGCGCCGACGCCATGCGCTTCAGTCCATGGAACGGATTGATTTTGTCGAGATCGAGCGTCATCGCCTCCAGCGAGAAGACAAAACCACCGTTGGACATTAATCCGGTTACTATTACCGCAGCCATGAGCGTCCCAAGCAACGGGCCAACAGTTTCCAACGTGAGTTCGATGAGCAGGATCAATGCCTGCCGGACCGCTATACTGAAGGGGAGATTCTGCAGTTTGTCTACCAACAGTAGCGCCTCGTGGCATTTGTCTTGTATCAAGCTGCCTCTTAGCCAGATGTAGCCGAGCCCAGCGCATGTGGCGGCCGCACGGACGAAATCGGAGCTGCGCGCAATCTGCCCTCTTCGGCGCGCTTCGTTTAGCTTGTGCGGGCTTGCGGCCTGTGTCTTCTCCTCACTCGTCTCGCTCATTTCAGCAGCTTGCCCAACCACTCAAGCGCGCCACTAGCTGGTTTGATCTCCAGTCTCATTCCCACCACCAGATACGCAGTATAGGCAGTCATAATAAAGGGGAATGCGATATTCTTGATGACCGGAGACAGTTGGCTCGACTTGATTTGCGGCGCAAAGCGCAGAAGTATCATCACCGATATGTCAACCAGCAACAGGAAGGACACTACAGGCCCGGAGACCAACAAGGTCGTGAGCATGATGTGGTCGAGGAGCCCTAACAACTCCATTGCTGCCTGGGCGGTCCGTATGGGCTGAAACCGATACACAGGCCAGATCTGAAAGCTACCATAAAGGGCGCTGGCCACAACCTCCAACCCTTCCGAAGCGACGAAGATCGTAATAGCCATGATCCCAAGAAACATTCCCATCACGGAAGCCTGACTGTTCGTTGAGGGATCGGACGGAACGGACGGGCTGGTGATGCCACGTTGGTTGTCGATAAACTCACCGGCCGCCTGGAGGCTCCATAAAGGAATGCCGAGGAAAGTGCCAAGTAGTAGGCCGACAAAGATCTCCTTCACGCCGAGCAGAGTTAACTGGATCAGACGTGTTTCAGGATCCAGTGCCTGCAACCCGTCACTGACGAACGGCAAGCATGGGAGCCCAAAGGCAACAGCAAACGAGCCGCGGATCAGCCCGCTGATCTGAGCCCGCGCAAATACAGGAAGCACCACCATAATGCCTGTCGCCCGAGCCGCGCCAAGTCCGGCTGCAGCGACGAGCTCGATAGCCGCATGGATCAGGTTTTGCATCTCGGCCGATGACGCAGTCATGGTGGAGGCTGGTAGCTAGGAGCGATTGCGGGAAATTCCGCAAAGATTTGGTCGGCCAGCCCTATCAGCGGGGCGCTCAGCACAGGGGCAAACAGGCCAATCACCGCAACTACAACCAGAAGCTTTACGGTGAGGGGCAAGCTTTCATCCTGGATTTGCGTCGCCGCCTGGATGATCCCAATGACCAGGCCAACAATCACCGACGCGATCAGCGGTGGCAGAATCCAGATCATGAAAACCATCAACGACTGGCTCACAAGAGTAACAATGCTGGACTGAGTAATAATCAACCTCCCGGTGCGGCGTAACTCAATACAAGTCCCTGCATCAACCTCGACCACCCATCAATAGCGACAAACAAAAAGAGCTTGAAGGGAACAGATATCACTGTCGGGGATACCATCGACATGCCCATCGCCATCAGAATTGCCGTTACAATTAGATCAATGACGATAAACGGAAGATAGAGAAGGAAGCCTATTTCAAATGCGCGCTTGAGTTCTGAGAATAAAAACGACGGCACGAGAACGGCAATATCATCGGGTGTGGTTCTGGCGCGCATTTCCTCAGGCCACAGTTTTTCTGTCGAGGACTGGAAGAAACGGCGCTGCTCTAGATTGGTAAACTTCTTGAGATACTCACGTACGGGCTCCCGCCCCTCTTTAGCGGCGGTTACCCAGTCGTCTAGTGTTTGATAGCGGAGCCTCGAGTCGGTCATACGATTATAGGTCTGTTCAATAACAGGTGCGCTGACGAAAATGGCGAGGATGAGTGCCGCAGCGTACAGCACTACATTCGGTGGGATCGTCTGGGTCCCGAGCGCATTGCGGACGAGGAACAGAACAACCGAGATCTTTACAAACGCCGTGGTTGTGACGACTGCTAAAACCAAAAGGCCGAGACCGGCTGTCACCGCAAGAAGCGATAGAATCGGCGGCTGAAACTCAGTCATTGCTTGCCAACCTGCTGCGGAGTCTGACGCCCAGCTCGTCTCCGACCCGCACGATGTCGCCCCGACCGATGAGCCGACCGTTGGCCAGTATGTCGACGGGACCATCGATCGGCCGTCCGAGCTCGAAGACATGCCCTTCACCCGCGCTCCTCAATTCCCCTAGAGACATAGGCCAGCGGCCGCATTCAAACACAAGCACGATTTCGACATCGTCGAGATCGGCTTCCGATCGTTCTTGCCAGGATTCGGGTTGTGTCGTCATATCCACATTCTCCAAAGGGTGCGATCGCGGGCGGAAGGGCCCCCGCAGTATTAAGTTGTCGCCCTCAATGTCTGCTCCGGCCCATGACCGGCCCACGGACAGGATGATCTGGCCGCGGCCAAACGGCGATATGTCTGGCAACAGAGCATCGCCGATACATGCTTTGCGAATAAGCGCTACCGGAACGCAGAGCGTACCGATTACTCCTGCAACTATGGCCGGCAGCTCCGGGGAGACCTCGCGCGGCTGTCGCGGCAACTGGCCGACCAGTTCGCCTAACGCGCGGAAGGCAGACGGCACCAAGCTGTCAAGAGGAGAGAACAGGAACAGACGGCCCTTGCCATCGACTGGGCCGAAGACGAGATCAAGCTCTAGATAAGGAGCCAGTGTCAGGGCTTCACCCACGCCTACAAGCTGTATGTTCAGCTGCGTCTGATCCTCCAGTCGTGTCAAAAGCGGCTCGAGCGCGAGTTCGAGAACGAGCGAAGCAGTTGGCTCGGAAGGCAAAGCAAGGCCGCTCTGTACTGTTGAGACGAGCGCCTGTACAAGTCGTTGTGACAGTGACAAGACGATCGTTTCAGCTCCAACGCGCCAAACGCAGTCAAGCATCGGAACAGCGGGAGATTTCTGCTGCCAAACAAGCCCTTGTATCCGCACCGACAGGGGCGTGTCGCTGATCCGGCTCTGAAAGGCCCGCCGGGGGGATGCTATAGCATTGAGCCACGAGACGACCTCGTGGGACAGTCCCAGCGCTGGTTCGAAGATAGCGGGTCTGACCAAAGCAATTACCAAAGTGGCTCTAAGCTGCACAATCGCATCATTCAGGAACCTTGGGCTTATCGGATCTAGTCGCGCAAAAGTTGAGCGAGCGAAACCCTTCCATACCGAAGAGATACCTCGTCGTCAGCCTCTATCTCACCTGCGGCCTCTGCATGAATATCAGCGCAGCGTCGGACGTCTTCCTCGATTAGCTTCCATTTGTGCGTTGCGGTCGAACGTTTGACCCACAGCTCCCTCATTTCAGACGCCGCTGCCTCGGCCTCTTCATGAGCGATGCGGGCATCATCGAGCACGTGGCATCTAGAAGCGACCTCAGCCGAAATCCGTTCAATTCCAAGATGGTGACGGTCGAGCGCAGCGCTAGTCAATGTCTCGAGCGACATCAGCTCTCCGTAGAGTGTCGCTTCGACCCGTGCGCGATGTTGCTGTGCGACTGCAAGCTCCTGGAAGGCATTCTGTACAGCAAAGGTGGCCGTGTGCCGCTCCGCTTCCTTCAACGAAAGCTCCCTAAGTGCATTACGCTCATGCATATCCTTTAGAAGCAATAGCTTCAAAACGTGAACCTGATTCACGCGGTCAGACGCGACATCCATGCAACCGTTTCCTCAAAATCCGACGCCTCACCTTCGCTCTGGCGCAAAAAATCCCTCAGGTCGCCAATCGTGGCGACTGCCCGGTCAGTCAACGGATCGCCGCCCTGCTTATACTCACCGACCTTGAGCAAAAACTCGGTCTCGGCATAGCGCGAAAGGAGATCACGGAAGAACGCTGCTGCCTCTCGGTGGGCTTCAGAAACGACCGCATCCATCACGCGGCTGCGACTCTGGAGCACGTCGATAGCCGGGAAATGTGATCGTGCCGCAATAGCGCGCGAGAGGACGACATGGCCGTCGAGAATGCCGCGCGATTCCTCCGCGATTGGATCCCCGGCGCCATCACCTTCGACAAGCACCGTATAGAACGCCGTGATCGAGCCGCGCTCACCCATTCCGGCACGTTCCAGCAAACCTGGCAGCATGGCAAAAACGGAGGGAGGGAAGCCCCGCCGGGTCGGCGGCTCGCCCGCAGCAAGACCTATTTCGCGCATGGCGCGGCAGAAGCGCGTCAGCGAATCCAACATGAGCGCTACACGTAGCCCTTGTTCGCGAAAGTATTCCGCCACTGCGGTCGCCATAGGAGCACACTGTGCCCGTTCCACCGCCGAGCGGTCGGAGGTTTCAACGACGACGATCGTACGGCGGAGGCCCTCCTCCCCAAGATGCCGCTCGATGAATTCACGAACC